>NZ_KV793291.1:0-194388 GCF_001808425.1 Pseudomonas sp. HMSC08G10
GGCGTTCCTGTACCAGCTGTTCGTGCGGGCCTTCGGCACCAACAACTTCCCGGACTGCTCGAACATGTGCCACGAAGCCAGTGGCGTGGGCATGTCCAGCACCTTGGGTGTGGGCAAGGGCACTGTGGTGTTCGATGACCTGGAGGAAGCCGACGCGATCTTCGTCATCGGCCAGAATCCCGGCACCAACCACCCGCGCATGCTCGAACCGCTGCGCGAAGCGGTCAAGCGCGGTGCCCAGGTGGTGTGCTTCAACCCGCTCAAGGAGCGTGGCCTGGAGCGTTTCCAGCATCCGCAGCACCCCTTCGAGATGCTCAGCAACGGCTCGGAGCCGACCAACACCGCGTACTTCCGCCCGGCGTTGGGCGGCGACATGGCGGTGATGCGCGGCATTGCCAAGTTCTTGCTGCTGTGGGAACGCGAGGCCCAGGCAAAGGGCGAGCCGGCGGTCTTCGACCACGCTTTCATCGCCGAGCATACCGATGGCGTGGAGGCCTACCTGGCAGTCCTGGATGCCACGTCCTGGGAGCATATCGTCGAGCAGTCCGGCCTGAGCCTGGCTGAGATCGAGCTGGCCGCACGCATGTACCGCAAGGCTGAGCGGGTGATCATGTGCTGGGCCATGGGCGTGACCCAGCACCGTCACTCGGTGCCGACCGTCCAGGAAATCGTCAACCTGCAACTGTTGCGCGGTAACGTCGGCAAGCCTGGCGCGGGCCTCTCGCCGGTACGCGGCCACAGCAACGTGCAGGGCGACCGCACCATGGGCATCGACGAGAAACCCCCGGCCCGCTTGCTCGATGCCCTGGAAAAACGCTTCCAGTTCAAGGTCCCCCGCGAGCATGGCGATAACGCCGTGCTGGCGATCAAGGCCATGGAAGAGAAGCGGGCCAAGGTGTTCATCGGCTTGGGGGGCAACTTCGCCCAGGCCACGCCCGATACACCGCGCACCCATGCGGCGATGCGCAACTGCGAACTGACGGTGCACATCGCCACCAAGCTCAACCGCTCGCACCTGGTGACAGGCCGTGATGCCTTGATCCTGCCGTGCCTGGGCCGCACCGAGATCGACCTGCAGGCCGAAGGCCCGCAAGGCGTCACCGTGGAAGACACCTTCAGCATGGTGCATATCTCCCACGGCCAGCTCAAACCCCGCTCGCCGCACCTGCGCTCGGAGCCGGCGATCATTGCCGGCATGGCCAAGGCGACCCTGGGTAACCATCCGATCGATTGGGAATGGGTGGTCGGCGACTATGGACGCATCCGCGAACTGATTGCCGATGTGATCCCAGGCTTTGCCGATTTCAACACGCGCCTGGCGCAGCCGGGGGGGTTCCATTTGGGCAACGCGGCCGCCGATCGTACGTGGAACACGGCGACCGGCAAGGCTCAGTTCACGCCCAGCGAACTGCCTGAACAGCTGGTCAACGCCAAGGTCCTGGCCCGCGGCGACAAGCCGGACCTGATCCTGCAGACGCTGCGCTCGCACGATCAGTACAACACCACCCTGTACGGCCTGGACGACCGCTACCGGGGCGTGTTCGGCCTGCGCGAGGTGGTGTTCGTCAACGAGGCTGACATCCGCCGCCTGGGCTTTGAGCCCGGCGAGCAGGTGGACATGGTGTCGCTGTGGGAAGACGGTCGCGAGCGGCGCGTATCGGGCTTCCGCCTGGTGGCCTACGACCTGCCCGAGGGCCAGGCGGCTGCCTACTACCCGGAGACCAACCCGCTGGTGCCGCTGGAGAGCTACGGCGAAGGGACCTACACCCCAACGTCGAAGTTCGTGGCGATCAAGCTTCAGAAGGCGCGTGCGGACAACAGAATCGAAGTCAGCCACGCAGACTGACTGACGGCCGGGGCTGCTTTGCGGCCCCAGCGTTCAGCGGTGAACCGGGTACGCCGTGGTGTACTTCATCTGCTCCATGGCAAAGCTCGAGGTAATGTTCGAAAGGCCGTCGGTGCTGGTAATCAGCTTCTTGTAGAAACGGTCATACGCGGCGATATCGCCCACCACTACCCGCAGCATGTAGTCCCAGTCGCCGGACATTCGATACACCTCCATCACTTCCTCGAACCCGGTCACGACCCTGGCGAATTGCTCGAGCCAGGCGCTGTCGTGACGTTGGGTCTTGAGCTGGACGAACACGGTCAGTCCCAGGCCCAGCTTTTCGGGGTCGAGCAGGGCGACGCGGCCGCGGATGAAACCCTCATCCTCCAGGCGCTTGACCCGCTTCCAGCAAGGCGTGGTCGAGAGATTGACGGCTTCGGCCAGGTCCTTGAGGGAGATGGAGGCATCGCGCTGGAGCAGGGTGAGGATGTGTTGATCGAAACTGTCCATACCGTTATCGGGCGCCCGTTGAGAAAAAGTTTCTCGAGATTAGCGTGCTTGAAGAATCACGAGAATAGCCAAAGCGCCCAGGCAGCAGATTCATCCCCCGCTCGGCGAAGGGCAGTGGATATGCCATAGTGGCGCCTTCCTCCCTCATCATCGTCAATGGACCCGACCATGTCCGACAACAAGCCGCGCAATTTCGCCACCCGTACCATCCACGCCGGCGAGCAGACCAGCGTCGCCGACAACGCCATCTTCCCGGCCATCGTCACCACCAGCTCGTTCATCAAGCGCGGTCTGGATGATCACCCCGAATATGCCTACAGCCGGGTCAGCAACCCGACCCGCCATGCCTATGAAACCTGCGTCGCCGCCCTGGAAGAAGGCGTGGGCGCGGTCGCCACCGCTTCGGGTGTCGGCGCCACGGCCACCGTGCTGGAACTGCTGTCCAAAGACGCCCACGTCGTGGTGATGAACGGCGTGTACGGCGGTACCTTCCGCCTGCTGGAGGACTACCGCAGTCGCACCTCGGGCCTGACCACCACCTATGTCGACCTGAACGACCTGGAGGCCGTCGCCGCCGCCATTCGCCCTGAGACCCAACTGATCTGGATCGAGTCGCCGACCAACCCGTTGCTGCACCTGGTGGACATCCAGGCGGTGTGCACGCTGGCCCGTGAGCGCGGCATCCTCACCTGCATCGACAATACCTTCTGCTCGCCCTGGAACCAGCGCCCGATCACCCTGGGGGTCGATCTGGTGATGCATTCGGCGAGCAAGTACATCGGGGGGCACTCCGACCTGATCGGTGGCGTGGTGGTGGCGGCCAACGACGAGCTGCTCAAGCGCCTGCGCCGCATCAGCATGGCCGTGGGTGCCATCCAGGGGCCGTTCGACTGCTACTTGGCCCTGCGCGGGCTCAAGACCCTCGACGTGCGCATGGAGCGCCAGTGCGCCAACGCCCTGCGCGTCGCCCAGTTTCTGGAAGGGCATCCGCAGGTCGAGCAGGTGTATTACCCGCAGCTCGAAAGCCATCCGCAGCATGAGCTGTGCAAGCGACAGATGCGCGGCGGCGGCGCGGTGGTAGCGATGAAGATCAAGGGCGACCGCGCCGCGGTCAACCGCCTGGTGGAAGCGCTGTCGATCTTTGTGCTGGCCGATTCGCTGGGAGGGGTGGAGAGCATGATCAACCACTCCTGGAGTATGTCGCACAACTCCCTGAGCCCCGAGCAGAAGGGGCAGATGGGCATCAGCGAGAACCTGCTGCGCCTGTCGGTGGGTATCGAAGACTACCGCGACCTGATCGAGGATCTGGAAACCGGGCTCAAGGCTTCGGCCGGGGCGTAACGACAGCCGCTTGGGTCGTATGTCTGGCTTTCGCGAGCGAACCCGCTCCCACTGGCTTTTGCAGAACCTGTGGGAGCGGGTTCCTCCGCGAATGTTTTTGAAGAGGGAATGTTATCTGGCGGGATGAACGATCCGTTCGATCTTGTCCTTGATCAGCAGGCGCTCCTTGCGCAAGCGATTGACCGCGTCGTCAGCGGTACCGTTGCCTTCGGCGGCCACCACTTCCTTGTCCTTGGCGTTGTACTCCTTGTGCAGTTGATGGAGCGTCTGGTCCTTGTCGATCAGCGCCTGGAAATCGTCAGCGGAAATGTGCAGGTCAGCGAGCAGATCATGCGGGACTGGCATTTCTTCACCTCGGGTCAGGGGTTGGCAAAAAGTCCTGAACCTTGAGGATAGTCGCCTTTGCCCGGTTGCGGGACTGGAGTAGGCTGTGGCCCTCCCGCCCTGACCTGGAACCCGCGCCATGCCTCACCTGAACCTGGAATACAGCGACAACCTGGCCGATCTGAATGTCGATCTGCTGCTGATGCGCCTGAACCACACCCTGGTGGGCAGCGGCCAGTTCGCCGACGAGCTGGATATCAAGAGCCGTGCCCAGGCCTTCGCCCATTACCGGGTGGGCACCGCACCGCTCGAACGGGCGTTTGCCCATGTACGGCTGGCGATTCTCAGCGGGCGTTCGGCGCAGGTGAAGAAGCAGTTGTCCGCCAGCCTGCTGGAGGTGCTGAGCGAAGTAATCGCCGCTCGCGAGGGCCTGGATATCCAGCTGTGCGTGGAGGTGCAGGATATCGACCGCGAGCCTTACGCCAAGCTACATCTGGCCGCCGGGGAAAGATGAAATTCATTTAATGTTAAAAAGATATCAGCCAACCCTTTGTTGGCGTCTTTTTCACAAAATCTTGATGGTGCGCTTTCTAGAGTTCGGCCAACTTCCCCGGTGCCCTGCCAGGTGCGTGGGCCGATCTTAATTCTCGACTGCGAACATCATCTTGAACGTAAAAACACTGCGGGCCGAATGGGTCACGTTGCTGGCCAGTCTTTACCTGTTGATCGGGTTCAATACCGCGCTCTGGGAGCACCTGGAAACCGCTGTACCTCCCGGCATGGTGGGCATGTGGCTGCTACTGGCCTTCGCCGTGATGATGCTGTTCGCGTTCAACCTGCTGCTGACGCTGGTGGCGTTCAGGTATGTGCTCAAGCCATTGTTGATCGTGTTGTTCATGAGCGGCGCGGGTGTTGCCTATTTCATGAACCAGTACGGTGTGCTGATCGACACAGGCATGTTCCGCAACATGGCCGAGACCAACGTCGCCGAAGTCCGTGACCTGCTGTCGATCAAGTTCGCCCTTTACATCGGCCTGCTCGGCGTCCTGCCGTCGGTGCTGCTGTGGAAGGCCAGGATCGCCTATCGGCCCTGGCATCGCGAGCTGCTGGGCAAGCTGGTGGTCAGCGGTGCCTGCGTGGCGGCCCTGGGCTCGGTGGCGCTGGTCAACTACCAGGGGCTGTCTTCGCTGTTTCGCAACCACCATGAAATCCGCCTGATGCTCACCCCGAGCAACATCGTCGGCGCCTCGTTCGGTTATGTCAGCGAGCGCCTTGGCAGTGCCGCGCGGCCGTTCCAGCACTACGGTGAGGACGCCAAGCGCGACACCCATGCCTGGCAGCGCCATGAACGCAAGTCGCTGACCGTGCTGGTGGTGGGGGAGAGCGCCCGGGCCGAGAACTTCGGGGTACTGGGTTATGGACGCGACACCACGCCTCGCCTGAACCAGGAGCAAGGCCTGCTGGCGTTCAGCGATGTGCATTCGTGCGGCACCGAAACCGCCGTGTCGGTGCCGTGCATGTTCTCTGGCATGCCACGCAAGGACTACGACGCTCGCGTTGCCAAGAACCGCGAAGGGCTCCTGGACATCCTCCAGCGCGCCGGCCTGAGCGTGCAGTGGCGCGACAACCAGTCCGGGTGCAAAGGCACCTGCGACCGGGTGCAGTTCGTCGATGTCAGCAACCTCAAGGACCCTAAGCTCTGCGCCGATGGTGAATGCCACGACGAGATCCTTCTGCAGGGCCTTGGCGAGCTGCTGGACAATCTGACTCAGGACACCGTGCTGGTACTGCACCAGATGGGCAGCCATGGCCCGGACTATTACAAGCGCTATCCGGCCAGCGCCGAGCGCTTCACCCCGGTGTGCCAGAGCAACGCCCTGAACCAGTGCGACCAGCAGGCCATCGTCAACAGCTATGACAACACCTTGGCTTACACTGACCAGGTGCTGGGCTCGCTGATCGATCTCCTGCGCAGCCGTCAGGACAAGGTCGACACCGCGATGATCTACCTCTCCGACCATGGCGAGTCGCTGGGCGAATACAACCTGTACCTGCATGGCACACCCTACATGTTGGCGCCCGAGCAACAGCGTCATGTGCCGCTTTTGGTGTGGTTCTCCGACAGCTACCGCCAGGACTTCGCCCTCGACACCGACTGCCTGGGCCGTCTGCGCGACGCGCCGCTGAGCCAGGACAATCTGTTCCATTCGATGCTCGGCCTGTTGCAGGTGCGTACCGAGGTCTACCGGCAATCGATGGATATGTTCGCCAGCTGCCGGCCGTGGATGACCGCCGACCGTTGATCAAACCAAGGATGGCGCAGGTTTCACCCCCAATGCCCGCGCCGTATATACTGCCCGCCATTATTTGTGGGAGAGCCTCGTGGGCATCGAAATACACTGGATACGAGATGACCAGACCCTGGCCGAACACTGCCGGGCCTGGCGCGAGCTGCCCTTCGTGGCGCTCGACACCGAGTTCATGCGGGTCGACACGTTCTATCCCAAGGCCGGCCTGATCCAGGTCGGTGAAGGCAACCGGGCTTTTTTGATCGACCCTTTGCTGATCCGCGACTGGCAGCCGCTGGCCGAGCTGCTCGAGGACAACGGCGTGGTCAAGGTGCTGCACGCCTGCAGCGAAGACCTGGAAGTGCTCCTGCGCCTGACCGGCAAGCTGCCGCAACCGCTGTTCGACACCCAGCTGGCCGCCGGCTACCTGAATATCGGCTTCTCCATGGGCTACTCGCGCCTGGTGCAAGAGGTCCTGGGCATCGAGCTGCCCAAGGGCGAAACCCGTTCGGACTGGCTGCAACGGCCATTGTCCGAAACCCAGGTCAGCTATGCTGCCGAGGATGCCGTGCACCTGGCCGAGCTGTTCAGTGCCCTGCGCCCGCGCCTGTCGGACGACAAGTATGCTTGGGTGCTCGAAGACGGCGCCGAGCTGGTTGCCCAGTTGCGCCGCGAAGTCGAGCCGGAGCTGCTTTATCGCGACGTGAAGCTCGCCTGGAAGCTCAGCCCCCAGCAACTGGCGGTGCTGCGCGAATTGTGCATCTGGCGCGAGCGTGAGGCCCGCAGCCGCGATGTACCGCGCAACCGCGTGCTGCGTGAGCACTCGCTTTGGCCCATGGCCAAAAGCCAGCCGGACAATCTGTCGGCCTTGGCCCGGATCGACGACATGCACCCGCGCACCATCCGCCAAGACGGCGAGTTCCTGCTTGGCTTGATCAAGCGCGCGGCGAGCCTGCCGGCCGAACAGTGGCCGCAAGCCTTGCCCGAGCCGCTGCCGATCGAGGCCTCCGGCATCCTCAAGCGTCTGCGCGCGGTCGGCCAAGCCGAAGGCGAGCGTCTGGGTATCGCCCCGGAACTGATGCTGCGCAAGAAAACCCTCGAAGCCTTGCTCAAGAGCGGCTTCCCCAACGGCCCCTATCAACTGCCCGATTCGCTGCGCGGCTGGCGCCGCGAGCGCATGGGCCAGGCCCTGCTGGACAGCCTGGCAGGCGCCGGAGACTCCTGATGAAACGTATTTGCTCGATCTACAAGAGCCCTCGCAAGAACGAAATGTACCTCTATGTGCTCAAGGCCGAGGGGCTGGCGCGAGTGCCCGAGGCCTTGCTGCCCTTCTTTGGCACCCCGGTGCATGCCTTCGACCTGGTGTTGACCCCCGAGCGCAAGCTGGCGCGTGAGGACATCGCCAAGGTGCTTGAGAACCTCGACAACCAGGGCTACCACCTGCAGATGCCACCGCCCGAGGACGACTACATCGAGCACCTGCCCGAAGAGCTGCTGCGCCGCAACGACCCGGCCTGACCTCGGCCCGGTCCCAATCGTTCGTCAAGCGACCCGCCTGCCGGGTCGTTTTCGTTGTTTGCCAAGGTTGTCTTCTACATGCGCATTCTGATCGCTGAACAGGATCATGCCAACTATGCCCGCCTGCTGGGCGAGGCGGCGCCAGAGCTGGATATCGTGACCAGCGGCGATTCCGCCGAATTATCGCGTCTGGCGCCTGACTGCCCGGTATGGCTGGGCCAGCCCGACCTGCTCGCCAGCCTGCTGCGCCAAGGGCATGGGCCCCGGTGGATACAGTCCACCTGGGCCGGCATCACGCCGCTGCTGGCCAAAGGCCTGCCGCGTGATTACCGCCTGACCCGTGCGGTCGGTATCTTCGGCCAGGTGATGGCCGAATACATGCTCACCTACATGCTGATTCATGAACGCGACGTACTGGCGCGTCTGGTCAGTCAAGTCGAGCGCCGTTGGGATGATCGCCCGGGGCGCTCCCTCGAAGGGCGTCGGGTGCTCGTGGTGGGTACGGGCGATATCGGCCAGCGGGTCGCCGAGTTTCTCGTGCCGTTCGGCGTGACCTTGTATGGCATTGCCAGCAGCGCCCGCGAGCAGGCGCCCTTCGTCGAGGTGGCCGGGCTCGAGGACTTGCCGCGCATGGTGGCGCAGGCCGACTACGTGCTCAACCTGCTGCCGGACACGCCGGCGACGCATGATCTCTACGATGCTGCGCTGTTCAGGTGCTTCAAGCCCAGCGCTCTGTTCATCAATGCCGGGCGCGGCGTGGCAGTGGTCGATGCCGACCTGGTGGAAGCCTTGAAGCAGGGCCATCTGGCCGGGGCAGTGATCGATGTCTGCCGGCAGGAGCCGCTGCCTCAGCGCCATCCGTTCTGGACGGCCTGGGGCCTGCTGTTGACCGGGCACAGCTCGGCGCCCACCTCGCCAGTGGCGATGGTGCGGTTGTTTGTCGAGAACATGCAGGCGTATCAGGCGGGGCAGGGGTTGCGCGGGGAAGTGGATTTCAAGCGCGGGTACTGAGTCGGTCGCAGTTCGCGGATGAACCCGCTCTCACAAAGACCGCACGGTCTCTTGCAGGAGCGGATTCACCCGCGGATCAGGGCCGGAGAGCCTCAGAGGCTGAAGTCGCCCTCGGCCGCCAGTTCGCTCAGCGGACGGCGTGGGCTTGGCTCTTCACGCGCTTGCAGGGCTTCGGCCAAGGTGGCCTTGTCGCCGAGCTTGCCGATCGCCACCATCGCGTGCAGCGCATAGCCTTCGGGGATCTTCAGCTCCTTGCGAGCCAGCTCCGGATCGAAACCGGCCATGCCATGGGTGTGCCAGCCGCTGATGCTGGCTTGCAGCGCCAGGTGGCCCCAGGCGGAACCGGTGTCGAAGGTGTGCCACAGGGCCGGTTTTTCCTCGCTGGAGCCGGGGGCGGCGAAGGTGGTCTTGGACATCACCAGTACCAGCGCCGAGGCCTGTTGTGCCCAGCTGCGGTTGAATTCGTTGAGGATGCCCAGGTAGCGCTCCCAGTTCGCCGTGTCACGGCGGGCATACAGGAAGCGCCAAGGCTGGGAGTTGTAGGCCGAAGGCGCCCAGCGCGCGGCCTCCAGGAAACTCAGCAGGGTCTGCTCGCTGATCGGCTCGGCGGTGAACGCCCGTGGCGACCAGCGGTTGATGAACTGCTCATTGATGGCATAGTCAGCGATGCGTGGGTTGGCGCTCATGCGTGCTCCTGCAAATGGAGGGGAAAGCGCGCACGCTACTGCGTCTGATCGGCACTGACAAGCGGTCTGGCTTTGGTTCGGGACAGGCTCTAGACTGGCGCCGCCATGGCGGCAGCTGCGCGTTTGAAGCTGCTAGCCACAAGAAAAAGCCGTTACGCCCGCTCTTGCTTGAAGCGTGTTGCTTGAAGCATGCCGCTGGCCCAAGCAGGAACACGTGTGATGATCGCCGATACCGCGCCCTTCTGGCGGCGCAAGACCCTTGAGCAACTCGACCCGCAAGAATGGGAGTCGCTGTGCGATGGCTGCGGCCTGTGCTGCCTGCAGAAGCTCGAGGACGAGGACGACAACAGCGTCTACTACACGCGCATCGCCTGCAAACTGCTGGACCTCACCACCTGCCAGTGCAGCGACTACCCGAACCGCTTCGCCCAAGTGCCCGACTGCATCCAGCTCACCCCGGGCAAGGCCGACCAGTTCAAGTGGTTGCCCACCACCTGCGGCTATCGCTTGGTCAGTGAAGGCAAGGACTTGCCTGCCTGGCATCACTTGGTCTGCGGGGATCGCAGCCAAGTGCATGAGCAGCGTATTTCCCAGTCTGGGCGCATGCTCAGCGAGCACGATGTGGACGAGGACGACTGGGAAGACCACCTCATCTTCCGCGCCGGCTGATCAGGTCGCGCTTTTTTGTCTTTCGCTTCTGGGAACAAGGAGTTTCTGCATGCGCTGCCATTTGTTGTGGGTTCTGGGCCTTCTGGCCTGTACGCCGGCCTGGGCCAAGAAAGTCGATCTGGATTACCAGGTGCGCCTGCTGCCGGCGAGCGGGCAGGCCGAGGTGCATCTGACCCTGGCCGATGGCAGTGTGGTGCGCAGCCTGGACTTCGACCTGGGCACGCACAGTGCATACAGCGATTTTCACGCCGATGGCCAATGGCAGGTGCAGGGCGAGCGGGGGATTTGGCGCCCGGCCTCGGGCAAGACCCAGCTCAGCTATCGCGTGCAGCTCGACCAAAAACCGCGGGGCGGCGCCTATGAAAGCCGCATCACGCCGCACTGGGCGTTGTTTCGCGGGGACCAGCTGGTGCCGCCAGCCCGCCTGGACCAGCAGGACGGCACCGAGCTGGTGGCGCGTCTGATGTTCGAGTTGCCGACAGGCTGGAAGAGCGTAGAAACTGCCTGGCCCCGCATCGGCAAGCAGACGTTTCGCATCGACGATGTCTCGCGCCTGTTCGACCGTCCAACCGGCTGGATGCTTGCTGGCAACCTTGGCAGTCGCCGGGCGCGGTTGGGCGAGACGGAGGTCACCGTGGCCGCGCCGCAAGGCCAGGGTTTACGCCGGATGGACACGCTGACGTTGTTGACTTTCGTCTGGCCGCAGGTGCAGGCCGTGTTCCCGCGCAATCCGCCCAAACTGCTGTTGGTGGGGGCGCGGGATGAGATGTGGCGCGGGGCGCTGGCCGGGCGCAATTCCATCTATCTGCACAGCAACCGACCATTGATCGGTGAGAGCGGCGCCAGCCCTTTGATGCGTGAGTTGGTTCAGGTATTCGCCCAGATCAACGACCGCGAGGGCAGCGACTGGCTCGGGGAAAGCCTGGCTGACTACTACGCCACCGAGCTGTTGCGCCGGGCTGGGGGGCTCAGTGATGACCGTTACGAGGCCTGGCAGGCGCGGCTGCACAAGCAGGCGGCCAAGGTCACCCGCCTGAGAGGGGAAAAGGCCGATACCGCCCAGGTCGCCCGCGGTGTGCTGCTGCTCCAGGCCCTGGACCGGGAGATCCGCCTGCATACCCAGAATAAGCGCTCGCTGGACGATGTCACTCGCGCGTTGATGCGCCTGTCCAGTGTCAGCACGGCAGAGTTCATCCAGCTCAGCGAGAGCGTGCTCGGACGATCTTCCGAGGTGCTGGACAGCAAGGTTCTGCGCTGAAGTTCCGAGGGTTTGTCCGCGGGTAAGCCCGCTCCACAGATGTTTCGATGTTCCCACTGTGAGGCGACTTTACCCGCGAATGCGCCGCGCAGGCGCCTCAGCCTTTGGCCTTGAGCGCTTTCAACTGCTCTGCACTGCGTTCGATATCATCGCGCAGGCGCAGGTACTCCGCCCTGTGACGTTGCAACCATGCCTTGGTCGAGCAGTGTCCGCTGATCCCGCGGGCCAGGGCCATGCCGCCTACCACGATCTGCAGCAGCCCGAGCGCGCCGCCATGGCGCAGCCCCTTGCCGATCATCAGCGCGCCGCCTGCCAGGGAGCTGGCACGCTCCCAGCCGTGGACATTATGGGTATGCACAAGCAAAGGGGTATCACGCATGGCTTGGTCTCCGTGTGGGGTGTAAGCAACTGACCCGCTACGGCAGCTGGCCGTTCAGTCCGATTGCCAGGCGGAACCTGTTGGAGAGCGTTTCAACCGCGTGAAGCCCCCCTCGCAAAGGTGGTGTTCATTTGAATTTGGGCCCCGAGCGGGTATTGAGCCCCTTGGCCATCCGGTCATACAGCACCACATTCACCGTTGCCGCCAGGTTCATGCAGCCTTCGGTGGGGATGTAGATGGTTTCTTCGCACCAGGCCCGGACATCGGCGCTCAGGCTGCCGTCTTCGGGGCCGAAGATGTAGAGGGCGCGGTCGGGATGGGTGTACTCGGGCAGGGGGCGGGCGCCTTCGACCAGTTCCACGGCCACCGGCGTGCAGCCCAGGGGGATGATGCGCTGCAGATCGTCGATACCGATCAGCGGGATGTCGTAGTGCACGCGTTTGGTGTCGGTGACGAAGTCGCGGGCGCGCTCATAACGCTTGCCGGTGTAGAACACCGAATTGACGCCGTAGCAACCTGCTGCGCGCATCACCGAACCTACGTTCTCTGCCGACTTGGGATTGAACAGGCCGATGCAGCTGTACCGTTTGTTTGCCACGTGCCGGGGTCCTTCGCAAAAAAAGCGCGATTATACGGACTCGCCGGCGGCAGCGGAGGCGATTCGACGATCAGTCTTTCTTGAGCAGGCTCGCAAGGCCGGCGAACGGGTTGTGGGTCGCCTTGGCGATGCTCGGAGTGCTGGTGGAGCCTTCGCTGAAATACTGCTGGTCGGTGTAGCGCGAATGCTCGTTGTCGTGGCAGTACAGGCACAGCAGCTCCCAGTTCGAACCATCCTGGGGATTATTGTCGTGGTTGTGGTCGCGGTGATGCACGGTCAGCTCGCTCAGGCGCTTGCCGGAGAACTCGCGGGCGCAGCGGCCGCAGACGTGCGGGTACATCTTCAGGGCCTTGTCGCGGTAGCCCATTTCCTTGTCGCGCTTGGCGTCGGCGAGGATGCGGTCGAGGCGGGCAGTGGCGGCGGAAGTAGAGGCCGAGCTCATGGGTATTACCTTTCTTGTATTCAGGCGGATGACGGTTATACCGTTGAGTCTAGCGCGCCTGCGCTGTCCTCGGACAGGCGAAAACGCAGGAATGGGCATAGCCTGTAGGTAGGTTCCAGACAGGAGGTTGCTGATGTTTCCTGCGATCCTCGCCGTATCGATCCTTGCTCTTGCACCGTCCGCCGAGGCTGCGGGCCAGCCGACGCCGCGGATCAACACGTCAGTGCCAGGGGCGCCGGGCACGCCGACGCCGACACCTTACCCACAGATCACCCCGAGCACGCCGCCCAAGGCCGGCGACAATCAGCCCGGTGCGCCGCTGCTGCCGCCGATGCCGCTGCCCGGGCCGCGCAAAGACCAGCCTCTGCCAGGGCTACAGCCGGAGCCGCCGAAGGCGCCGACCAAGCATTAGCGGCTGGGTGAAATGCGGATTACACCACCCCCAGCTCGTTGAGCACGAAGGCATACTCCAGCGCCACATCGCGCAGCCCCTGGTAACGGCCGCTCATGCCACCGTGGCCGGCGCCCATTTCGGTCTTGAGCAGCAGCAGGTTGTCGTCGGTCTTGCAGGTGCGCAAACGTGCCACCCACTTGGCTGCCTCCCAGTACTGCACGCGGCTGTCGTTGTAGCCGGCGACCACCAGCATGGCTGGGTAGGCCTGGGCCTTGAGGTTCTCGTAGGGGGCGTAGGCCTTGATCCGTTGGTACACGTCCGGCTCCTGCGGATTACCCCATTCGTCGTACTCGGTGACGGTCAGCGGCAGCTCTGGGTCGAGCATGGTGTTGAGCACGTCGACGAACGGCACCTCGGCAATGGCGCAACGGAAGAGCTCCGGGCGCTGGTTGAGCACCGCACCTATCAGCAGGCCGCCGGCGCTGCCGCCACTGATGGCCAGGTGCGCGGAGTCGGTCACACCTTCGGCGATCAGGTGCTCGGCGCAGGCGATGAAGTCATCGAAGCTGTTTTGCTTGTGTTCCTGCTTGCCAGCCCGGTACCAGGCCTCGCCCAGCTCGCCGCCGCCACGCACATGGGCGATGGCGAAGGCCACGCCCCGTTGCAGCAGGCTCAGACGGGCATGGGAGAACCAAGGGTCGAGGCTTTCGCCATAGGCACCATAGCCGTACAGGTAGAGCGGCACGCATTTGCCCAGATCGTCACGGCGGCGCACCAGGCTGATCGGTACCCGGGTACCGTCCTTGGCCACCGCCCACAGGCGCTGGCTGACGTAGTCGTCGGCGTCGAACTCACCCAGCACCGGCGTCTGCTTGAGCACGGCCTGGGCGCCGCTGGCCAAGTCCAGCTGGCGCACTTGGGCCGGCCGGTTGAGCGCTTCGTAGCGCAGGCGTACGCGGGGGCTGACGAACTCCAGGCTGTCTTGCACGTACAGGCTGTAGGCGGCATCCGGCAGTTCGACGCGGTAGGGTGGCAGGTCGCGCGGGTGCACTTCGATGATCGGCAGGCCGCCTTCGCGCAGGCTCAAGGTCAGCGCGCTGGCATTGAGGCTCAGGCCTTCGAGCATGATGTCGTCACGGTGGGGGACCAGCACTTGCCACTGGTCGCGGGTTGGCACCTGCTCGGCCGGGGCATGGAACAGGGCGAAGTTGATACCGTCCTGGTTGCTACGGATGAACCAGCGCCACTGGCCGTCGAGCTGGCCGTGGTCGGGGTAGTACTCGTGATCCTCGACCCGGGGCGCCAGGCACGTGAACGCGGCCTGTGGAGTCGCGGCGTCCAGTACCCAGGCTTCGCTGGTGGTCTTGCTGTTGAGCAGCAGCACCAACTGGCGCTCGGAGCTGGAGCGATAGCAATGCAGGAAAAACCGCCCATCGGCTTCCTCGAACACGCTCTGGGCGGTGTCCTCACCGAGGGTGTGACGGCGCAGGCGCCATGGGCGGTGGGTGTCGTCCAGCTCGGCGAAGAACAGCGTGCGGCTGTCGTTGGCCCAGGTCATGCTGCCGTCGCAGTCCTCGAAGGGCAGGGTGGTGACCGCGCCGCTGGTCAGGTCCTTGACGTACAGGGTATAGATTTCGTCGCCGCTGGTATCGAGGCTGTAGGCCAGCAGGCGATGGTCGGGGCTGACGTTGAAGGAGCCCAGCGCCAGGAAGCCGCCAGCAGCCAGCACGTTGGGGTCGAGTAGCAGTTCTTCGCGGCTTTCATCGACGGTGTTGCTGTCGTCCGCCGGACGCGGGCAGCGGTAGTGGCGCGGGTATTCATCGCCTGCTGTGGTGCGGGTGTAGTACAGGTACGGGCCCCAGGGGGAGGGCAGCGACAGGTCGGTTTCCAGGATACGGCCCTTGATTTCCTCGAACAGTTGCTCGCGCAAGGGAGCCTGGTCGGCCAGGCAGGCCTGCTGGTAGGCATTTTCCGCGTTCAGGTAAGCCAGCACCTGGGGCGTGTCGCGCTGTTGCAGCCAAGCGTACGGGTCGGGGGCGTTGTCGGCGTGGGCGATCGGCGGCTGGGGCGTGTTGGGCATTGGCAGTCTCATGGCAAGGGGTGGGCTGCATGGGCCTGTTCGCGGGGAAGCCAGCTCCTACGGGTCGTCTGCATGGCTTGCGACCTGTGGAAGTGGGATTGCCCGTGAAGAGGGCGGCGCGGTCCAAAAGTGTTTATCATAGGCGTCTCTTTACCTGGCTTGCACGAACACCATGACCGAGAACGACTATACGCTCGCCTGGGGCTTGTACGCCCTTGCCGCCCTGGGCTGCCTGTGGGTGGGTTTCAAGCTCACTGGCTGGATGTGGCGCTGGCTGCGCGAACCGCTGCGGGTGGTCATGGCGGTGCTGTTGCTGACGCCCACCATCGTTGACCCGGTCAAGGAAAGCTTCGCGCCGGCCATCGCCATCACAGCGCTGGACGTGGCCTTCAAGGTCGGCAACAACGCCTGGCGCGCCGCTTCGGACTTGGCTATGTACGGTTTGATTGCGTTCATCCTTTACGGGGTGTTCGTGGTGGTGCGCTGGCCGCTGGAAAAACGCGCCCGCGAACGCCGGGCCAACGCCGATGCTGCCGCCAAGCGCCAGGCTGCCGAGGATGAGCAGGTGATGGTCGAGGCGCCGGTCGCCGCCGACCGTCGCGACCGCTACCGCGACGACCCGCTGCCGGCGGCGCCTGTCGGCACCGGCCGTGGCCGGGTCGAGCCACGTCTGTAGGCAGGGGGCATCGAATATGTGCGAACTGCTGGGCATGAGTGCCAACGTCCCCACTGACATCGTCTTCAGTTTCACCGGCCTGATGCAGCGCGGTGGGCGTACCGGCCCGCACCGCGACGGCTGGGGCATCGGTTTCTACGAAGGGCGTGGCCTGCGGGTGTTCCAGGACCCGGCCGCGAGCAGCGAGTCGGAAGTGGCGAATCTGGTGCAGCGCTATCCGATCAAGAGTGAAGTGGTCATCGGTCATATCCGACAGGCCAACGTCGGCAAGGTGTGCCTGTCCAATACCCACCCGTTCGTGCGTGAGCTCTGGGGCCGCAACTGGTGCTTTGCGCACAACGGCCAGCTGGGCGATTTCCGTGGCCATACCACCTTCTACCGCCCGGTGGGCGATACCGACAGCGAGGCGGCGTTTTGCGACTTGCTCAACCGCGTGCGTGAAGCCTTCCCGGAACCGGTTGAAATCGAACAGCTGCTGCCGGTGCTGGTCGAAGCCTGTGCCGGCTATCGTGGCCAAGGCGTGTTCAATTGCCTGCTGAGCGACGGCGATTGGTTGTTCTGCTTCTGCTCGACCAAGCTTGTGCACATCACTCGGCGTGCGCCGTTCGGACCGGCGCGCCTGAAGGACTTCGACCTGAACGTCGACTTCCAGGCTGAAACCACCCCCAACGATGTGGTCACGGTGATCGCCACCGAGGCCCTGACCGAAAACGAGACCTGGCACCGCTACGAGCCGGGTCAATGGGCCCTGTGGCGGCATGGCGAGTGCGTAGCCCAGGGGCAGAGCTAGGGAAACCATTGCATGTTCAGAGGTTACCTGCGGTTGCTGTTGTTCACCTTCGGCTTGTTGGTCGGTCTTCAGGTTCCGGGGCTGGTCAAGGATTACAGCCAACGGGTCGAAGCGCACCTGTTCGAGTCGCGCGAGGCGCTCTCAGGGTTCGAAGAGACGGCGCAACGCTTCTTCAAAGGCGACCTGCAAGCCCTCATACGCCATTACCGCAGCAGCGATGACCCGGTGTTCAACAGCGATGCCAACAGCATCGAAAGCCTGCTGATCCGCAACCAGTTGCTGGAAAACGAATGGCAGGCGCTGCAAGGCCCGTGGCTGAGCCGCACCTGGCATGTGCTGGTGCAGGCCGATCCTCAGTTGCGTGAGGAAACCCTCAATGGCTACAGCTATCAGATCCTGCTGGTGCCCGAGGCGATCGGCTGGGGCTTGGGCGCCGGCTTCGTGTTGGCGTTGGTGATCGAAAGCCTGTTGCTGGGGCTTGGTTGGGTGGCGCTTGGCGGGCGTCGCAAGGCCGTCAAAGAGAGCTGGCGCTAAGGCCCGCGGGAAGCCCGCTCCCACAGGCCTGGGCAAACTTCACGTTCAGCGGCGTGCCGGTGGGAGCGGGTTTGCCCTTGTAGATGACACTGCCGTCGATTCAGACCAGCACGATCCGCTGCTCCCCCGCATCCTGCGCGTAGCGCTCCAGCACTTGCCGACATAGGCTCACGACTTCTTCCACCAGCTCCACCCCGGTCTGCCAGGCCACCACCAGCTCAAGGCTAGGCGGCGGCTGCAAGCCACCCAGCAGTACCAACTCGCCGCGGGCAAGTTCGGCATCGACCAGCGCCGGGGGCAGGGCGCCGATGCCGAAGCCATCGCGCAGCAGGCGGGTGATGGCTGCCACCGAATTTACGCAATTCAAACGAGGTGTCTCGGCGCCGGCCGCCTGCAGCAGGCTGAGCACCTCCTGGTGCGGGCGCGAGTTTTTCGAGAAGGTGATGATCCGTTCGCGGGCAAGCTCGGCCAGCGAGGCATAGTCATGCTGCTGGGTCGAGCCCGCGGCAACGATCCAGCCCATGGGGTAGCGTGCCAGGTCCAGGCTGCGGATCGACTCCTGGCGCAGTAGGTCGGTCTGCAGGATCACGTCGAGAAAGCCCTTCTGCAGCTGCTCGCGCAGGTTCAGCGCGGTGTCGGCCACCAGCTCGATCTCTACCTGCGGGTAGCGCTCGGTCAGTTCGGCCACCAGGGCACTCATCCAGGTGTGGATGACCGTATCCATCACGCCGATGCGGATCCGCCCGACCTTGGCCCGGTCAGTGTCCAGCGACTGTTTCATGGCCTTGGCGGTGTCGAGCATGCGCTCGGCATATTCGAGCACCTTGCTGCCCTCCGGTGTCAGGCTGACTCCGCGCGAATCGCGCAATAGCAGCTTCACGCCCAGGTCCGCCTCCAGCGCGGCGATGCGGCTGGACACCGAGGCCTGGGTGGTGAAGAGCTTCTCGGCGGTGAGGCGAAAGCTCTTGAGCCGGGCAACCCAGACGAAGGTTTCGAGGAAGCGAAGGTTCATGATCAGTTTTTCTTGTTCCAGACCGGCGGTTTTTATCGTTGGACGCCCGGCGCACGGCCTCTGAACAATGACGCCCAGGCCGCGACGCAAGACGTCGCCCAGAGAACAATACCAACAAGCCGAGGCAATCATGAACCCAACCGGCGTGCAGCAGCAGGCTTCCCCCCGGCCATCCAATGGCCCCTTCGCCTGGTACCGCGACATCGACCGTCAGCAACGACGCACCTTCTGGAGCTGCAAGATCGGCTACGGCCTCGATGGCATGGACACCCAGATGCTGAGCTTCGTCATCCCCACGTTGATCCTGATGTGGGGCATCACCACCGCCGAGGCTGGGCTGATCCATACCAGCACCCTGATCGCCTCGGCCCTGGGCGGCTGGATTGCCGGCATTCTCTCCGACCGCATCGGCCGGGTGCGCACCCTGCAACTGACCGTGCTGTGGTTCGCCTTCTTCACTTTCCTGTGCGGCTTCGCCCAGAGCTATGAGCAACTGCTGATCGCCCGGACCCTGATGGGCTTCGGCTTTGGCGGCGAGTGGACGGCCGGCGCGGTGCTGATCGGTGAGGTGATCCGCGCCCAGGACCGTGGCAAGGCCGTGGGCATGGTGCAGTCCGGCTGGGCCATCGGCTGGGGACTGACGGCGATCCTCTATGCGCTGCTGTTCTCCTTCCTGCCGCCGGAGCAGGCCTGGCGGGCGCTGTTCCTGCTGGGCATCGTGCCGGCAGTGTTCGTGATCTTCGTCCGCCGCCTGGTCAAGGACCCGGAGGTCTACCGCCAAGCCAAGGCAGTGGAAAAGTCCCAGGCGCCGTCGCATTTTTATGAAATCTTCGCCCCGGGCATGCTCTGGACCACCCTGCGTGCCTCGCTGCTGACGACCGGCGCCTTGGGCGGTTACTACGCGATCACCTCCTGGCTGCCGACCTTCCTCAAGAACGAGCGTGGCCTGAGCGTGCTGGGCACCGGCGGCTACCTGGCCATGGTCATCGTCGGCTCCTACGTGGGTTATGTGATCAGCGCGTACCTGACTGATCTGCTGGGCCGCAAGAAGAACTTCATCCTGTTCGCCGTCGGCTCGTTCGTCATCGTGCTGCTCTACACCCAGATCCCGGTCAGTGACGGCGTCATGCTGTGGCTGGGCTTTCCGCTGGGGTTCTTCGCCTCGGGCATCTTCAGTGGCATGGGGGCCTTCCTGACCGAGCTGTTCCCCACCCGCATTCGCGGTTCGGGGCAGGGCTTCTGCTACAACGTGGGGCGCGCCATCGCAGCGTTCTTCCCGCTGCTGATCGGGATGCTCAGCCAGAAAGTGCCCTTGGGCCTGGGCATTGGTGGTTTTGCCGCGGTGTCCTACGGTGTGGTGATCCTCGCGGCCCTGAGCCTGCCTGAAACACGCGGCAAAGAACTCCAGGCACGGTAAGGTAGGCACATGAACAACCACAAGAGAGTTCGACCGGTGAAACGCCTGCTACTCAATTGCGACATGGGCGAGAGTTTCGGCAGTTGGCGCATGGGCCTGGATGCCGAGGTGATGCCTTACATCGATTGCGCCAACATCGCTTGCGGCTACCACGCAGGCGACCCAGGCACCATGCGCCGCACCGTGGCCCTGGCACTGGAGCACGGCGTGACCATCGGCGCGCACCCGGCCTACCCGGACCTGGTCGGTTTCGGCCGCCGCTCCATGGCGTGCAGCAACGAGGAAATCCGAGACATGCTGCACTACCAGATCGGCGCGCTGGAGGGGATCTGCAAAGTGCTGGGCAGCCGCGTGGCCTACGTCAAACCCCATGGCGCGCTGTACAACGACATGATGGCCGACCCGCTCAAGCTGCGCGCAGTACTCGAGGCCGTGGCCGCCTATGATGCGGGCCTGCCGGTGATGCTCATGGCCACCGCCGACGACAGCGCCGCACGCGCCCTGGGCGAGGCCATCGGTGTGCCGTTGTGGTTCGAGGCCTTTGCCGACCGGGCCTATACCGCCAGCGGTCACCTGGTGTCCCGGCGCCTGCCCGGCGCGGTGCATCACGACCCGGCCCTGGTGATCGAGCAGGCCTTGCGCCTGGCCCGTGGTGAGGCGTTGGTGGCCGATGACGGCAGTGCTGTGCAACTGGATGCCGGTACCCTCTGCGTGCATGGCGACAATGACAGCTCCGTGGCGGCCGTGCGGCAGATCCGCCAGGTCCTCGACGCCCTGGTGCAGCCATGAACCCACGCATCGAGGTGGTGGCCATCGACAGCTTGATGGTGCGCCTGTTCGACGTTATCGATGAGGCCAACATGCCGTGGATCCTGGCTGCCAGCCAGTGCCTGCGCACAGCCTTCGGAGCGGGGCTGGTGGATTTGGTCCCCTCCTATACCACCGTGATGGTGCAGTTCGAGCAGGCACCTGGGCAGGCGCGGGCGCTGATCGACCAGGCATTGGTGGACTTGCAGCCGGATGCAGGCAACACCGGGCGTCGCCATGAGATCCCGGTCTGGTACCACGCCAGCGTCGGGCCGGAGCTGCCGGTGCTGGCTGCCCGCAGCGGCCTGAGCGAGGCCGAGGTGATCGGCCTGCACAGCGAGCGGGAGTATCCGGTGTTTGCCCTGGGCTTCGCGCCGGGGTTCGGTTTCATGGGCCTGGTGGACGAACGCCTGGCCAGCCCACGCCTGAGTACCCCGCGCAAGCGCGTGGCAGCGGGCAGCGTGGGCATCGCCGAGCGCCAGACCGCCGCCTACCCGGCGGTCTCGCCAGGCGGCTGGAACCTGATCGGCCGCACCCCGGTGCGCTTGTTCGACCGCGCACGTGAGGGCTACAGCCTGCTGCAACCAGGTGATCGGGTGCGTTTCGTGGCGGTGTCTCACGAGCAGTTCATGGCATTGGGCGGCGACGACAGCCCGTTGGAGGCCTTGGCATGAAGCGATTGACGATCGAGGCCAGCACCGCGCTGTGTCAGTTGCAGGATGCCGGGCGTTTCGGCGTACGCCACCTAGGCGTGACCCAGGGTGGGGCGCTGGATTGGGTGGCGATGTACTGGGCCAACTGGCTACTGGGCAATGCACTGGGTGCGCCGGTGGTGGAGGTCACGCTGGGGGGCTTCACGCTGGTCGCCGAGGACGATTGCACCTTGGCCCTGGCCGGTGGAGATCTGGATGCGCGTGTTGACGATCAGCCCGTCCAGCCCTGGCGCAGCTTGCGCTTGGGCAAGGGCCAGCGCCTGAGTCTTCGCCAACCTCGGCAAGGCGCGCGGGCCTACGTGGCAGCGCCTGGCGGGTTTCTGGCCGAGGCGGTATTGGGCAGTTGCGCGACCGTGGCACGCGAGGCGCTCGGCGGCCTCGATGGGCGAGGGAGGGCGCTGGCCAAAGGGCAAGTGTTGTCGTTCGCCAAGGGGGCGCCTGCCTTGCGAGAAGTGGCGCAGCATTTGCGTCCGACCTACCCGCAAAAGCCCGAACTGGACTTGGTCATGGGCGCACAGATCGGCGCATTCAGTGGCACCAGCCTGTTCGAGGCGTTCAATCGTGAGTGGACCTTGGACAGCCGCGCCGACCGCATGGGCATGCGCCTGCTCGGGCCGCAGTTGGTCTACCAGGGCGCACCGATGATCTCGGAGGGTATCCCCTTGGGCGCCGTGCAGGTGCCGCCGGACGGGCAGCCGATCGTGCTGCTCAATGATCGGCAGACCATTGGTGGGTATCCACGGCTTGGAGCGCTGACGCCCCTGGCGCTGGCGCAACTGGCACAGTGCCTGCCCGGGGCGGTGGTGTGCTTCAGGGCGGTGGTGCAGGAGCTGGCCTGGCAACAGCAGCAGGCTTATCTGCAACGTTGGCGGTGAGGCTTCGGGCTCTCTGGTGGGTAAATCGGAGCGCCGGACCCCGGCTTGCACAAGGTACGTGCTTAAGCCTGTAGGTGCGGGCTGACCTGCGACGGGCCTATACAGGGCAGTTGCTCAGGTGCAGCACAGTCCTCAACGGATGTGCTGCACCTGTGGGCGCGGGTTTACCCGCTAAACGGGCGACGCCATTACTTGGACAGGTAACGCATCCCGTCTTCCAGCCCCTGCAAGGTCAGCGGGTACATCTTGTCTTCGATTAGCTCGCGCACCAGATGGGTGGAGGCGGTGTAGTCCCAGGCCTGCTTGGGATACGGATTGATCCAGATGATCTTCCTGAACTTCTCCATGAAACGCTGCATCCACACGTACCCGGCTTCTTCGTTCCAATGCTCCACGCTGCCGCCCGGCTGGGTGATCTCGTAAGGTGCCATGGCCGCATCGCCGACGAATACCACCTTGTAGTCGTCGCCATACTTGTGCAGCAGGTCGAAGGTGGAGAAGCGCTCCGACGTACGGCGCAGGTTGTTCTTCCACACCGACTCGTAAACGAAGTTGTGGAAGTAGTAGTACTCCAAGTGCTTGAACTCGGTCTTGCACGCGGAGAACAGTTCTTCGCAGACCTTGACGTGGGCGTCCATGGAGCCGCCGATGTCGAACAGCAACAGCAGCTTTACCGTGTTGCGCCGCTCCGGGCGCATCTGGATGTTCAGCAGCCCCGCATCCCGTGCGGTGTGGTCGATGGTGCCATCGATGTCCAGCTCCTCGGCAGCGCCTTCGCGGGCGAACTTGCGCAGGCGACGCAGGGCCAGCTTGATGTTGCGTGTGCCCAGTTCGACCTGATCGTCGAGGTTCTTGTATTCGCGCTGGTCCCACACCTTGACCGCCTTGCCCTGGCGCTTGCCGGCCTCGCCCACGCGGATGCCTTCGGGGTTGTAGCCGCCGGAGCCGAATGGGCTGGTACCGCCGGTGCCGATCCATTTGTTGCCGCCGGCGTGACGTTCCTTCTGTTCTTCAAGGCGTTTCTTGAATTCCTCGATCAGCTTGTCCAGCCCGCCCAGGGACTGGATCTGCGCACGTTCCTCGTCACTGAGCGAGCGCTCGAACTCCTTGCGCAGCCAATCTTCGGGGATCAACGCTTCCAGGTGTCGGTCGAGATTCTCCAGGCCTTTGAAGTAGGCGGAGAAGGCCCGGTCGAACTTGTCGAAATGCCGCTCGTCCTTCACCAGGATGGCTCGCGCCAGGTAATAGAACTCGTCCATGTCGGCGAACACCACGCGCTGCTGCAAGGCATTGAGCAGGTCGAGCAGTTCGCGCACCGACACCGGCACCTTGGCCGCGCGCATTTCGTTGAACAGATTGAGCAGCATGGCCGGCTCCTGTCAGCGGTTGCCGCGCCGGCTCATGAAGGCCAGGCGCTCGAGCAGTTGCACGTCCTGCTCGTTCTTGACCAAGGCGCCGGCCAGCGGCGGAATGGCCTTGGTAGGGTCGCGCTCGCGCAGCACGGCTTCGCCGATGTTGTCGGCCATCAACAGTTTGAGCCAGTCGACCAGCTCGGAGGTGGATGGCTTTTTCTTGAGGCCCGGCACCTTGCGCACGTCGAAGAACACGTCCAGCGCTTCACTGACCAGCGACTGCTTGATGTTGGGGAAGTGCACGTCGACGATGCGCTGCAGGGTGTCGCGGTCGGGGAAGGCGATGTAGTGGAAGAAGCAGCGGCGCAGAAAGGCGTCGGGCAGTTCCTTCTCGTTGTTGGAGGTGATGATGATGATCGGACGTTGCTTGGCCTTGATCGTCTCGTCGATCTCGTAGACGTAGAACTCCATCTTGTCGAGTTCCTGCAACAGGTCGTTGGGGAACTCGATGTCGGCCTTGTCGATCTCGTCGATCAGCAAGATCACACGCTCTTCGGCCTCGAATGCCTCCCAGAGCTTGCCCTTTTTCAGGTAGTTGCGTACGTCATGGACCTTGTCCACACCCAGTTGCGAATCGCGCAGGCGGCTGACCGCGTCGTATTCGTAGAGGCCTTGGTGGGCCTTGGTGGTGGATTTGATGTGCCAGGTGATCAGGCGGGCACCGAAGGAGGCGGCGAGCTGTTCGGCGAGCATGGTCTTGCCGGTGCCCGGTTCACCCTTGACCAGCAGCGGGCGCTCCAGGGTGATGGCTGCGTTGACCGCCAGCTTCAGGTCGTCTGTGGCGACGTAGTCGCGGGTGCCTTCGAACTTCATGAACCGATCCTCTGCGGGGTGTCATTCAAGACCCTTTCGCGGGCAGACCACTCCCACAGGAAGCGGTGACGCTGGCCCTGTGGCAGCGGGTTCACCCGCGAAAGAGGCGATACGTGTTTGTCATTGCCAGCGACTATAACGCGGGCCCAGGCGAGAGAAAACGCAGACTGGTCATTCAGTCTCTGAATGGTGCGTCGCGCCCCGGTTCAGTCGGAATCGGGCGGCGGTTGTTCGTAGCGTGCATTGAATGCCTGGATAAAGCCGTTGCGCAGGATCTGCAGGAACGCCTCGAAGGCGCTGATGTTGCGCTGGTGCACGCTACCGCTCAGCTCCACACGGGTGGCGAACTGGTTCTTGGGTTGGTTCTTGAGCACCGTTTCGCTGGCGCCGACCAGCGCTTCCCAGATCGAACGGAAGAAGCCTTTGTCCTTGTCCTCCACGTCTTGCTGCCAGTTGAACACATCCACATCCCGCAGCAGAGGCTTGATGTACCCGTGCAGGCGGCCTTTCTCGGCCTGGGCTTCGATCACCAGATCGCCATGGCCTGCATTGAAGTCGAACTTGCCGTAGGCACTGGCGAAATCATTCAGCCGGCGCAGCTGGATGCCGGTCGCGCGCAGGCGAAACTCGAAATCGTCGAAATCGCTGAACGGGTCGAAAGTGGCACGGCTTTCCACCCGGGCATCGCCCAGCAGCCGCGCTGTGCCGTCGAAATGGGCATCGCGGCGGCCTTTTTCGTCGCGTACGTTGGTCAGGTTGCGGATGCTCGCGTCCAACTGGGTGGCCTTCAGATCGACAGGCGGTTTGGAGTTGAAGTTGCGAAAGGTCAGGGTGCCGTTTTCAATGCGTACCTCGTTGAGGGTGATGGGCAGCAGTTTTTCTAGCTGCTGGCGCCAGTCGGTACCCTGGCCGGTCTGGGAGTTCTGCTTGTTGCCACCGTCGACGAAATTGAGCTCCGGATGCACGAAGACGACTTCAGCGACTACAGCATGGTCGTACCACAGCGAGCGCCAGCTCACCGAGAGGTCGATCAGCGGGGCATCGAGAAACGGCACCGGTACCTTGCCGCTGGTCTTGACGATCTTCAGCTCGTTGATCTGGTAGGCCCCGCGCCACCAGGCCAAGTCCACGTCGGTGATGTGCCCGCGGTAGTCGCCCATGTCCGCGAGCCGGTCGTTGAGGTAGTCACGGACCAGGTAAGGCAGGGCCAGGTGCAGGGCCAGCAACAGCGCGACCAGGCTGGCCAGGCCTATCAGCGGCCAACGATAGCGAGCTTTCATCGAGGGCTCTCCGGGGCAGGTTGTCCGGTTGACCGCTATGGCCTGTGGGGAGTTCGAACGGGCTTTACTGCCCCCCGGGGCAGGCTTACCCTTGAAGCTTTCCCTGCTCCTACAAAGTTCAAGGACTCCTGCCATGAGCCGCATCTACGCAGACAACGCCCACTCCATCGGCAACACGCCGCTGGTGCAGATCAACCGCATCGCTCCGCGTGGTGTGACCATCCTGGCCAAGATCGAAGGACGCAACCCAGGCTATTCGGTCAAGTGCCGGATCGGCGCGAGCATGGTCTGGGACGCCGAGAGCAGCGGCAAGCTCAAGCCGGGCATGACCATCGTCGAGCCCACCTCGGGCAACACCGGCATTGGCCTGGCCTTCGTCGCCGCTGCCCGTGGCTACAAGCTGGTATTGACGATGCCTGCATCCATGAGCCTGGAGCGGCGCAAGGTGCTCAAGGCGCTGGGGGCCGAACTGGTGCTGACCGACCCGGCCAAGGGCATGAAGGGCGCGATCGAGAAAGCCAACGAAATCGTCGCCTCCGACCCGGCCAACTACTTCCTGCCGGGCCAGTTCGACAACCCCGCCAACCCGGCGATTCACGAAAAGACCACCGGCCCGGAAATCTGGAACGACACCGATGGCGCGGTAGACGTCTTGGTGGCGGGCGTCGGCACCGGCGGTACCATTACCGGGGTTTCGCGTTACATCAAGCACACCCAGGGCAAGTCGATCCTGTCGGTGGCGGTGGAGCCGGTGGCCTCGCCGTTGATCAGCCAGACCCTGGCGGGTGAAGAGCTCAAGCCAAGCCCGCACAAGATCCAGGGCATCGGCGCCGGTTTCGTGCCGAAGAACCTTGACCTGTCCATCGTCGACCAGGTCGAGACCGTCACCGACGACGAGGCCAAGGCCATGGCCCTGCGCCTGATGCAGGAGGAGGGCATTCTCTGCGGCATCTCCTGTGGCGCGGCGATGGCCGCTGCCGTGCGCCTGGCCGAGAAGCCCGAGATGCAGGGCAAGACGCTCGTGGTGATTCTGCCGGATTCGGGCGAGCGTTACCTGTCGAGCATGCTGTTCAGTGACTTGTTCACCGAGCAGGAAAACCAGCAGTAACACGCGGCCCTGGCGATACCGGGGCCGTGTGGCGGCCCCGCTTTTCTGATGCACCGCTGATCCGGAGCAATGCCGGGCAGCACTCTTTGTTGCAAGATCCTGAAAACTGCACTGCGTCCCTGGAGGTTTTTACCGGGGGCAGATGGGTTTATGATGGCCGGATGATTTTGAATGGAGCAGGCCACGGCCTGGTTTCTTCTCCAAGGAGTGTTGCATGACCTTTTCCTTCGCCGCCAAGGCAGGTGTCCTGCTGGTGTTCTTCTCCAGTGTGCTGTTCGTGCACCTGCGCGGCAAGGCACGTCTTCCCGTGCTGCGCCAGTTCGTCAATCATTCGGCGCTGTTCGCACCTTATAACAGCCTGATGTACCTGTTTTCCGGCGTGCCGTCCAAGCCTTACCTGGACCGTCAGCGGTTTCCCGAGCTCGATGTGCTCAAGGACAACTGGGAAGTGATCCGCGAAGAGGCCATGCGCCTGTTCGACGAGGGCTACATCCGTGCCGCGGAAAAGGACAATGACGCAGGCTTCGGCTCGTTCTTCAAGAAGGGCTGGAAGCGCTTCTACCTGAAGTGGTACGACAAGCCGCTGCCCTCGGCCGAAATGCTCTGCCCCAAGACCGTCGAACTGGTCAGCCGCATCCCCAATGTCAAGGGCGCCATGTTCGCCTTGCTGCCCGGTGGCAGCCATCTGAACCCGCACCGCGACCCGTTTGCCGGCTCCCTGCGTTATCACCTGGGCCTGTCTACTCCGAATTCTGACAACTGCCGCATCTACGTCGACGGCCAGCCCTCCGCCTGGCGCGACGGTGAGGACGTGATGTTCGACGAGACCTATGTGCACTGGGTGAAGAACGAAACCGACGTGACCCGCGTGATTCTGTTCTGCGACATCGAGCGCCCGCTCAGCAGCCCCTTGATGACCCGCATCAACCGCAAGGTCAGCGCCTTCCTGGGCCGCGCCACTGCGCCGCAGAACACCGATGACGAGCGCGTGGGCGGGATCAACCAGGCCTATGCCTGGAGCAAGCGCTTCAGCAACAAGATCAGCACCCGCGTGAAGCAGTTCAAGCGCGCAAACCCCAAGGCCTACCGCATCCTGCGGCCAGTGCTGGCGGTGGTGGTGGCGTATCTGCTGTACCGTTGGCTGTTCTGAATCACCTGTCATCGCATCCGCCGGTAAACCCGCTCTCACAGGCTCAGCGCAAACCTTGAGAGCGGGTTTTTCACCCACCGGCTCAACCTGGAACGTGCGGGAGCGGGTTTACCGGCGAAAGGGCCTGATCTGCCAATCCAGAAGGCAGCTATTGCCCGGCCCAGGATTCGCCGTTATATTCCGAAACATTCTCTTCTCCGAAGACCCGATCATGCCTGCCATCCCTTCCATCACAGCTGTCGTCCTCGCGCCTGTCGCGGGCGTGGTTGTGCGTGGCAGTCAGCAGCCGGCCATGATCAGTCATTACCCACCACCTGTCAGTGGCGTGGTAGGCGGCGTAGCTCCGCCTCCTTGCGCAGTGGTGCTGGGCTGATCGGCCTCTGGCCGCTTCCCAACACACTCGCAACCTACTGAACACGGTCGGCTACCTCCCTCGCTAACGCGACAGCCTGCCGTTCGGCTCATTTGCCCTATACAGGTGGCAATACATGTCTGTCTTTTCCAAAGCATCCGTGGCCTCGGCGGCCACGACCAGCCTGTTCGTCCTGCTGTGGAGCAGCGGGGCGATCGTCTCCAAGCTCGGGCTGGCCCAGGCCAGCCCCTTTGCCTTCCTCCTGCTACGCTCTGCCCTGGCGCTTGCCGGCCTGCTGATGGTCAGCCCACTGCTGGGGCTGCGCTGGCCGTGTGGTCGTGGTGCCGTGCTGCGCGCCCTGGGTACCGGTTGCGTGTTGTTGGGCGCTTACCAGATCTTCTATCTGCTGGCGCTCAACACCCACGTCACCCCTGGCATCATGGCCACGGTCATGGGTGTTCAACCGATCCTTACCGTTGTGCTGATGGAGCGTCAGCGCTCCTGGAGCCGACTGTTCGGGCTTAGTCTGGGGCTCGGGGGCCTAGTGATGGTGGTCTACCAGGGCCTCAACCTGGGCGGGGTATCCCTTGCTGGGATGCTGTTCGCCCTGCTGGCACTGGCCAGCATGACCTTGGGCTCGATCCTGCAAAAGCGCATCACCGACAACCCCATGGGTACCTTGCCGTTGCAATACCTGGCCGGCTTTGCCTTGTGCGCAGTGTTCGCGCCATTTCAGCCGCTCCAGGTGCAATGGAGCGCAAGCTTCATCGGTGCGCTGGCATGGATGGGGCTGGTGGTCTCGCTGCTGGCGACTTTGCTGCTGTATCGCCTGATCGCCCGAGGCAACCTGGTCAATGTCACCAGCCTGTTCTACCTGGTGCCTGCGGTGACTGCCGTGATGGATTATCTGTTTTTCGGCAATCGTCTGGCGCCGCTCAGCCTGCTGGGCATGGGGTTGATCGTCGTCGGCCTGCTGTTCGTGTTCCGCAAGCCGGCATTGCGTGCGGCTGAAGCCTGATGCACCGAGGGCCGCTTTGCGGCCCTCTTCGCGAACGGGTGTACGCCATTTCCAAGACGCAGGGCCTTGTCCCGCGATAGGGCCATGGCCCTATTTTTTGGCCGGACGTAGCACTAACCACAAGGCCACGCCGATCAGCACTCCGCCATACAGGTGCGCCATCGACAGCGGCTCGTCCAGCAGCCAGGCGCCCCACAGGACGCCGAATACCGGAATCAGGAAGGTCACGGTACTGGCCTTGACCGGTCCGATCTCGGCCAGCAGGCGGAAGTACAGGATGTAGGCGAACGCCGTGCACAGCAGGCCCAGGCCCAGCAACGACAGCCACACCGACCAACCGCCCCAGCTGGCCGGTGGCTGGGCGAGGGCACTCCAGGCGAACACCGGCGTCAGCAGCAAGGTCGCGCCGAGCATGCTGCCCAAGGCCGACAACCGGCTATCCAGATCGCTCACCCAACGTCGCGCAAGGAACCCGGCAAAGCCATAGCAGGTGGTCGCAGCCAGACAGGCCATGGCGCCTTGCAACAAGGCAAGATCCAACGCCACCGGGCCCGCACCGCTGAGGATGCCGACGCCGAACAGCCCCAGGAAGATGCCGCACAGCTTGGCCAGGGTCATGGGTTCGCGGAAAAACAGCACGCCGATCAACACACCCATCAGCGGTGTGGTGGCGTTGAAAATGGCTGAGTAGCCGGCGGGCAGTACCTGCGCGGCCACCGAATAGAAGGTGGCCGGGATCCCGGAGTTGATCATCCCCAGTACCAGGCAGGCGCCAAGCTTGCCGTTGAAGTCCCAGCGCACCCGCGCTGCGGCAAGAATGGCGATCAGCCCCAGACACGCGATCGAGACGCGAAAGAACGCTGTCGGCACGGTACCGAGTTCCGGCGCGATGATGCGCATGAACAGGAAGCTCGCCCCCCAGACAGCGGCAAGGGTCAGCAGGCGGGCAAGGGCGATGGGGCTCACAGCGGTCTCCAGCAATCGGCAAGGGCGCGAGTGTACGCCATCGACTGAGCGCGGTTCTTGTCCTTTCTTGCTGTGTGAATTTGTCCGCGGCCTTTCGTGGGAACCCGCTTGAGAATCCTGCGGGAGCGGGTTTGCCTGTGAAAAGGGCACGACGAAAGCAGGGGCAACTAAGCTTGCGTGTTGAACCCCCGCATGGAGTCCCCTGCATGTCCCAGTCATGGCCGGCGGCCGAGATCGCCCGGATGATCCTCGATGGTTTCGACGACTACCGCGAACATTTCCGGCGTATCACCCTGGGCGCGCGCGCGCGCTTCGAACAGGCGCTGTGGCAGCAGATCCAGCAGGCTGCGGCGGCACGCATCAATCTCTATGAAGAAAAGGTCGCCCAGGTCAATGGCTGGCTGCGCGATGGCTTTGCCGAGGCGGTACTGCTGGATGTCGAGCAATGGCCGCTGGTGAAGAATGCCTATATCCGCCTGATCGACCCGCGCCTTGACGATGAGTTGGCCGAGACTTGGTACAACTCGATCTTCTGCAGCCTGTTCAGCCACGACCTGATCAGCGATGGCTGCATGTTCATCCATACCACACGGCCGTCGATGCGCGGACATGAGCGGGCTGCACAGACCCGCATCTATCAGCCTGACGGCAGCGTCCGGAGCCTGTTGCGCTCGATCTTTGCCGATTACCCGTTCAGTGTGCCCTATGGCGATCTGGACGGGGATGTAGCACGTCTTGAGCAGCAACTGCGCGAATGCTTGCCCGACTGGGTCTGCAAGGATCCCGCGCTGGCCGTCGAGCTGTTCTCGCCGGTGCTCTACCGCAACAAGGGCGCTTACCTGGTGGGGCGGCTGTACACGCCGGATGAGCAGTGGCCGCTGGTGATTCCGCTGTTGCACCGCGAGGGCCATGGCATCGAGGCGGATGCGGTGATCACCGACGAAGCCGAGGTGTCGATCATCTTCTCCTTCACCCGCTCGTATTTCATGGTCGATGTGCCGGTGCCGGCGGAGTTCGTCAATTTCCTCAAGCGCATCCTGCCGGGCAAACACATCGCGGAGCTGTACACCTCGATCGGCTTCTACAAACACGGCAAGTCGGAGTTCTACCGTGCGTTGATCAATCACTTGGCCAGTACCGAGGATCGCTTCGTCATGGCGCCTGGGGTGCGCGGTATGGTGATGAGCGTGTTCACCCTGACCGGCTTCAATACTGTGTTCAAGATCATCAAGGATCGCTTCTCGCCGTCCAAGACCGTGGACAGGGCCACGGTGATCGACAAGTACCGTCTGGTCAAAAGCGTCGATCGGGTTGGGCGCATGGCCGATACCCAGGAGTTCGCCGATTTCCGCTTCCCCAAGGCCAAGTTCGAAGCGCAGTGCCTGGCCGAGCTGCTGGAGGTGGCACCCTCGACCGTCAAGCTTGAAGGCGACACAGTGCTGATCCGTCACTGCTGGACCGAGCGGCGCATGACGCCGCTCAATCTTTACCTGGAACAGGCCAGTGAGGCCCAAGTTCTGGAAGCGCTGGAGGACTACGGCCTGGCGATCAAGCAACTGGCGGCGGCGAACATCTTTCCTGGTGACATGCTGCTCAAGAACTTCGGCGTCACCCGTCATGGCCGGGTGGTGTTCTATGACTACGACGAGATCAGCTTCCTGACCGAGGTGAACTTCCGGCATATCCCGCCGCCCCGTTATCCGGAGGACGAGATGTCCGGCGAACCATGGTATTCGATCGGGCCGCACGATGTGTTTCCGGAGGAGTTTCCGCCGTTTCTGTTCGCCGACATCGGCCAGCGACGGCTGTTCAGCCGGTTGCATGGCGAGCTGTATGACGCCGATTACTGGAAGGGGCTGCAGGCGACGATTCGTGACGGGAAGGTCATCGACGTGTTTCCGTATCGGCGCAAGGCGCGGTGAGCGTTTGAGGCTGCCTTACAGCCCATCGCAGGCTGTCGCCAGCGCTTACGACTTTCTGGGGCGGCTGGCGACAGCGCAAAGGTGCTACCCCTTCATGCACTTGAGTTCGGTGAAGTCGTTGCGCACCTTGCTCAGCCGTTGCTGGAGGTACTGCCGTTGTACCGGGGTGCTCTGCTTCATCAGGTCCACCAGCAGGCTGCGGGCCTGTTGTTCGGAATGCTGGAAGGCGATGCGGTATTCCGGGCTCCATAGGCTTTCCTTGCGTTGCAGCAACTGCGCGATGCGGGGCTCGAAGGCGGGCGTGTCGCGCTGAGCCATGACCAGCACCAGTTGCTGCTGCCAGTGGGCGCGGTTGGCGATCCACTGACGATTCTGGTCACCGAGAGCCTGGGACCAGGTCAGCACACGCAGGCGTTGAGACGCGTTGAGTTCGCCCAGCCAGGGTTCGAGGCGCTTTTCCATGCGTTTGGCGCGGTCGTTGATCTGCTTGGGCAGGGGCGTCTCGACATAGTTGGCCTGGCGCTCGCGGATGTCATCAAGAAAGGCCTGGCGCATCTGCGCGACCTGCTCGTCGCTCATGCCACGCAACAGCTGGGTGGCGGAGGGGGTGATCGCCTCGGCGACCCGGCCGATGGCCTGGCGAGCCTCGGTGGTGCGTTGCAGTAGTGCCTGGTCGGTAACTTGGTCGGTGACGACCATCTGGCGGATCTGGTCGAGCCACTCCAGGTAGCCGGGCAGTTGCGTCTTGCAATGCCAGGCCAGGTGCTGCTTGAGACGCTCATCGAGCCAGGTTTTCTGCTGGCGGTTCATGTTCAGGTAGTCATTCAGGGACCAGGGCACCAGCACGTCGAGGTTGCGGTAAGCCAGGTCGATGCGGCTGCAGGCCGCCACCGCCAGGGTCAGGCACAGGACGATGATGCACACAGGGCGTAGGGTGACGGGCATGGGCGAATCCTTGCTGGAGCTTGCCAGGCAGTAGACGCAAGGGAGCTCCGTCGGTTCCTGGGCACGGACGGCCAGGCGGCGAAGGCTGTTCAGGTGTAGAATAGTCGCCTTGTCTTGAGGATCTTCGTAAATGGCTTTGCTTGGGCGTTACAACAGTTTGCAAATCGTGAAATACACGGACTTCGGCCTGTACCTGGATGGCGGTGCGGATGGCGAGATCCTGCTGCCCAAGCGCTACATCCCCAAGGACGTCGACGCCGAGATCGACGACTGGCTCAATGTGTTCATCTACCTCGACAGCGAAGACCAGCTGATCGCCACCACCGAAAAGCCCAAGGTACAGGTCGGTGAGTTCGCCAGTCTCAAGGTCAAGGACATCAACGGCGCGGGCATCTTCCTCGACTGGGGGCTGTCCAAGGACCTGTTGATGCCCTATTCGGAAGAGTCGCGTCCGCTGAAGATCGGCGACTACTGCGTGGTGCACGTCTACCTGGACAAACGTACCCGTCGCATCACCGCCACCGCACGCCTGGACCGCTACCTCGATCGCACCCCGGCCGACTACCAGGCCGGCCAGCCGGTGGAACTGCTGGTGGCCGGGCAGACGCCCATGGGCTTCAAGGCGATCATCAACAACCGCCACTGGGGCTTGATCCACAAGAACGAGGTGTTCAAGTTCCTGCGTTCGGGCATGCATGAGAAGGGTTACATCAAGGAAGTGCGCCACGACGGCAAGATCGCCCTGAGCCTGCAGCCGGTGGGCAAAGTCCTGGTCGACAGCCTGCCCGAGCAGATCATGGCGCGCCTGGAGGCGGCGGGCGGGATGCTCGAGGTGTGCGACAAGAGCGACCCTGAAGTGATCAGCCGACTGTTCAATGTCAGCAAGGGCAACTTCAAGAAAGCGATCGGCGCCCTCTACAAGCAAGGCCGCATCGTCATCCTTGACGATCGCATCGAACGGGCCTGATCAACCCTGCAGGAAGGGCGTGAAGTCCAGCTGCTCGCCACCGGGGCGGGTGTCGCGCAGCAGCGAGTCACGGTCGGCGCTCAGGGCCAGGCTGATGGTCGAGCGCCGCTTGCCCGGATGACGGACTTCCATCTGCTCCTGGTGAGCGCGCAGGAAGTTGGTCGGCACTTTCAGGTGCTGCAGCTCATCGGTCTCGGGGGTGTGCAGCAGCAGGTTGACCCAGTCGGGCTGGCCTTTGCGCAGTAGCGCCGTCGGCACATCGAACCACCACAGGTTACGTTTGCGGTCCAGGATCGCGAGCAGGGTGTTGTCGCGGTTGAGCACCGGCCGCTCCAGCGCTTGGTTACGGCGGGCGATGGCGGTGGGTTTGTCGAGTTTCATGCAGGTTCCTGCGGGTTGACGCGAGATAAGGCCTGGTATTGTGCGGGGCCGGCTGCGGGCAAACAAGCCTGGGAGCAGCGGCCCGGTCCAGCAGCAAGGCGCTGACGGTTCAGCCCCGGTCGGTCTACAGGCATTTGTAGCTGTTTTCTTTTGTTGGCCTGGCGTTGAGCTGCAACGTGTCTGATGTGGTCTATTAGACTTGCATCATTGAAACGTGCCTGCCCGATTGGCTGGCCTTCACCTGACACGATCCTGCAGCGAAAGGAGACGCTATGTTTTTCCCCAACCTGCGCGGTTTGCCCCTGCACCGCGTGCTGGTGCGCACCGTCCGCGAGTTTCTCGATGACGAGATGTCCACTTATGCGTCCGCGCTCGCCTACCAAATGCTGTTTTCGTTGTTTCCCTTCCTGTTGTTCCTCATCGCCCTGATCGGTTTCCTGCACCTGCCGGACTTCTTCTCCTGGCTGCGCCTGCAGTCGGAGCTGGTGCTGCCGCCCCAGGCCCTGGAGCAGGTCAATCCGGTGATCGACCAGCTGCAGCAGTCCAAGGGGGGGCTGCTCTCGGTGGGTATCGTCATCGCCCTGTGGACGGCTTCGGCTGGCGTGCGCCTGATGATGAGCGCGATGAACGCCGCCTACGACGTACCCGAAGGGCGGCCGGTCTGGAAGCGCATCCCGCTGTCGGTGGTTTACACCATCGGCATCGCCGGTATGCTCCTGGCGGCGGCGGCGCTGATGGTGCTGGGGCCGCAGGTGATGGAGTGGATCGCCGCCCAGGTGGGCATGCAGGAGGTCATCGTCACGGTCTGGACCATCCTGCGCTGGCCGGCGATCATCATTCTGATGATGGTGGCGGTGGCGCTGATCTACTACGTCATGCCCGATGTGAAGCAGGAGTTTCGCTTTATCACCCCAGGCTCGGTATTGGCGGTGGTCGTGTGGATCATTGCTTCGCTGGCATTCGGTTACTATGTGAAGACCTTCGCCGATTACAACGCCATGTACGGCAGTATCGGGGCAATCATCGTCCTGCTGCTGTACTTCTACATTTCCGCCGCCGTGCTGCTGCTCGGTGCCGAGATGAACGCGGTGATCGAGCACATGTCGGCCGAAGGCAAGAACCCTGGCGAGAAGGAAGCCGCAGGTCATACCTCCAAGGAGACATTGACCGTGCTCGGCCATGAACATCCTGTCGAGCCCCAGCCGAGTGAGCCGAACCCCCGATGATCCGTGACATCCTCAAGATGGGCGACGAACGCTTGTTGCGCATCGCCCCACCGGTACCGGCGGACCTGATCGGCAGCGAGCAGTTGCAGGCGCTGATCGACGACATGTTCCAGACCATGCACCACGTGGGCGGCGTGGGCTTGGCCGCACCGCAGATCGGCGTCGACCTGCAACTGGTGATTTTCGGCTTCGAGCGCAGCGAGCGCTATCCGGACGCCGAACCCGTTCCCCAGACCATCCTGCTCAACCCGGTGATCACGCCCTTGTCCCCGGAGGTCGAGGACGGCTGGGAAGGCTGTCTGTCGGTGCCGGGGCTGCGCGGTGTGGTGCCGCGCTTCAAGCACATCCGCTACGAGGGCATCGACCCCGATGGCAATGCGATCAACCGCTTCGCCGACGGTTTCCATGCCCGTGTCGTGCAGCATGAATGCGACCACCTGATCGGCCGGCTGTACCCGTCGCGAATTCAGGACTTCAGCAAGTTCGGCTATACCGAGGTGCTGTTCCCTGGGCTCGATGCCCGTGACGACTGATCTCGCACCATTGCCACCAGGCGCTTGCTGCGCTGGTAGCGCGCCAGCCGTGAGGCCAGTGCCTCGGGCAGCGTATCTGTCAGGGTGAAGGCCTGGCGCTGGTAGAAGTCCTCCAAATCAGGATGGCAGAACAACCAGGTCGGGCCGCAGGTGACCTGCAGTGCCGCTTCGATCAACTCGGACGCGACCTGTCGGCCACGCCACGATGGCGCAACGAACAGGCCTGTGAGCCAATGCCCCTGGGCCACGGGGCTCAGGCTCATGCCCGCGACGATACCTCCCGCCCGTGCCACCCACCATTGGCCATCGCCCGCGGCGCGCATGCGAGAGTCGTGCTGGCGGTAGAAATGATCGAGTAGCTTGCGTTCAAGGGGCCCCAAAGGGCTGCAATGGAGCGGATTCATGGTCATGGGCAAGGGTTTTCGTGGAGGCGTTTTTTCGCAGATTGTTGCAGGGTTCGCAAGAGTGATTGTCCGAGTTCGGGGTTCAACTATTTCAGGCGGGGAGTAGACTTTCAGACATCCCCCGGCAGTACGAAGCGGGATCGGTACTTCGTGTCATCTTCGTAGTTGATGACAACTTCTCCGCGCCATTCACGGCATATGAAGTCAATCGAGTTGATTGCTTTTAAGGCCAACCTCTCATGAAAGCTTTACTGATTCTCGCACTGGTCGGTATGTCCTCGCTCGCCTTCGCCGATGAGGTCAAGACCGCCACCAACCAACCTGCAGTCGAGCAGTACGACTATTCCACCAACCTGGACATCAAGCGGGTGATCAGCCTGTCGACCATCCCCAACGTCTGCGAGGTGGTGCCTGCGACCATGACCTACGAAGACCACCAGGGCCAGGTACACACCATCCAATATCGCGCCATGGGTGAGGGTTGCAGCCAGGGCTGAAACTGTCGGTGGGCAGATAAGGTTTACCTCGGCGTCGGGTCGGGCTTAGGATCGATCTCCCTTTGATGAAGGAATATCGTCCATGTTCGACCTGCCCGCCCTGCGTGAAGCCGCCGACTTCGTCCACCAGCACGTTCCCGCCACACCGCAGCATGCCTGGCCGCTTTTGGCCGACCGTTTGGGTTGCAAGGTCTGGGTCAAGCACGAAAACCATGCGCCGACCGGTGCCTTCAAGGTTCGTGGCGGGCTGGTCTATGTGCGGTCGCTGTTGGCCAATGGCAAACCACCGCGAGGGCTGGTCACCGCCACTCGTGGTAACCATGGCCAGAGCATGGCGCTGGCGGCGCGTCAGGCTGGGGTGCCGCTGGTGATCGTAGTGCCGGAAGGCAACTCGCGAGAAAAGAACGCCGCCATGCGTGCCTTGGGCGCCGAATTGGTGGAACACGGGGTCGATTTCGATGTGGCCCGCGAAGAAGCCGCCAGGCTTGCCGAGTCGCTGGGTTACGCCATGGTGCCTTCATTCCATCCGGAGCTGGTGCGCGGCGTGGCCACCTATGCGCTGGAGCTGTTCGATGCGGTGGCAGACCTGGATTGCGTCTACGTGCCGATCGGCATGGGTTCGGGTATTTGTGGTCTGATTCAGGCGCGCAACCTGCTGGGGTTGAAGACCCAGATCGTCGGCGTGGTTTCCAGTGCTGCCGATGCTTATGCCCAGAGCTTCGAGCAGGGACGCATCGTCACTACCGAGACCGCCGACACCTTCGCCGACGGCATGGCCTGCCGAGTTCCGCACCCTGATGCCTTCGCGCTGGTTCATGAACACGCCGCACGCATCGTGCGCGTCACCGACGATGAAGTCGCCCAGGCCATGCGCCTTTACCACGAAGCCACCCACAACACCGCCGAAGGTGCCGGCGCAGCGGCCCTGGCGGCGTTGATGCAAGAGCGCGCGCGTCAGGCCGGCAAGCGTGTGGCGGTGGTGCTGAGCGGGGCGAACATCGATCGAGAGCGCTATGCGCGGGTATTGCTCGGTGCTTGAGGGTATTCAGGCGAGGTTTCTTGCGCGAAAGATCTGAACAGGGCATCACGCGCTCAGGCACAATCGCCTTCCCTTGAACCTGCATGACCGAGTCTCCCATGCCCTTTTCGAATGGATTCCTCCTCAGCCTGTCCCTGTGCCTGGACATCGGTGTCGCCAACATCGCCATGATCACCCTGGCCATGCAACGCGGTTTCATGCAAGGCGTGTGGCTGGGGCTGGGGACGTGCGTGGGTGATCTGATCTATGCCGTTGCCGCGCTCGCGGGCATGACCGTGCTGCTGCAGTTCGAAGCGGTGCGCTGGACGTTGTGGCTGGGCGGCTCGGTCCTGCTGGTGTGGTTCGCGCTGAAGATGTTGCTGGCGGCCTGGCGCGGTGGGCATCTGGAGGCCAGTGGACAGGCAGTGGTGGAGCCGGCCTGGCGCGAATTCTTGCGGGGGATGTTCCTGGCCATGTCTTCGCCCAGTGCCATCCTCTGGTTCGCGGCAGTGGGCGGGGTGCTGATTTCCCGCTCCGGTGCCGGTGGGCCGCTGGAGGCCGGACTGTTCCTGGGCGGCTTCTTTGCGGCCGGGGTGGTGTGGTGCCTGGGCCTGTGTGCTATCGCCAGTCACGGCGGGCGTTTGCTGGGAGATCGTCTGCTGACGTGGTCGTACCTGCTGTCGGCGGCGATCTTCTGTTACTTTGCCGGATACGTGGTGCTTTCAGGCTACCGTGAGTTCATCCTTGCAAGCCCTGCCATGTGATTTTCCGGGGCTGTGATTTGTCCGTGAGCAACGATTTTGGTATGCGCGGGTAACCCGCTCCTATACGTCAAAGCTGAAAAGCCGCAGTGTTTGCTGCTTTGATACTTTTTTTGCCTGCCTTGTCGATTTCCCCAATCACCATTCGACCAGTCATGAAGGCGCCGAAACTTGAGGCGCCAACCGCTCATGACCGATTGGAGGAAACACCGATGAACACCGCCGAAACCCAACTCAGCCAATTGATCGACCGCTGGATGCAGGCCGTGCGCGACCGCGACCTGGACGCCATCTGCGCGCCGTACGCTGACGATATCGTCGCCTTCGATGCCATCAACGCATTGCAATTCAAGGGTAAGGCCGCCTACCGGGCGCACTGGGAAATGTGCATGAGCTTCTGCACCGGGCCCATGGTGTTCGAACTGGCGCAACTGACCGTGCATGCCGACGGTGACCTGGGTTTTGCCCATTGGCTCAATCGCTGCGGCCCTTCGGACGACGAGAGCCAATGCGGCTTCATGCGGGCCACCGTAGGCTATCGTCGTAGTGGCGGGCAATGGCAGGTCATTCACGAGCACTGGTCGGCACCGTTCGACATGCAAACCCAGAAAGCCCTGTTCAACCTCAAGCCTTAACGACCCTGCCGCTCATCGGCAAACGCACCTTTGCGCAGCATTGGAGACGACCATGAAATACCTGTGCCTGGTCTATTGTGACGAAGGGCTGCTGCACAGCCTGCCCGACAGCCCTGAAGATGCCGAATGCATGGCCTACGCTGAGTCGTTGCAGGGGGCCGGGCGAATGCTTGCGGCCGAGGCGCTCAAACCTGTGCAGACCGCCACTACAGTGCGTGTGCGGGGTGGGCGCATGAGCCTTACCGACGGCCCGTTTGCCGAGACCAAGGAGCAATTGGCGGGTTTCTACCTGGTCGATGCGCGCGACCTGAACGAGGCACTGAACATCGCCAAAGGCATTCCGGCGGCGCGAGTCGGTAGCGTTGAGGTACGGCCTGTACGTGAGTTGCAACCCTGACGACGGAGAACGACCAGCATGAGCCTTGCACAGCCCGGCCCGCAACAGTCGCCACACGAGTTGTCCATCACACGCTTGATCGATGCTCCTGCGGCCAAGATGTTTCGCGCCTGGACCGAGCCACAGTGGTTGACACAGTGGTGGGGACCCCATGGCATGACCACCCCCGAGTGCGAGTTGCAACTCTGGGTGGGCGGGCTGTTCCGGACCTTGATGCGAGCCCCCGATGGCGCCGAGTATCCCAACCAGGGGGTGTTCCTGGAGATCGTCGCGCCGCGGCGGTTGGTGTTTACCGATGCCTTTGGGCCGGGCTGGGTGCCTTCGGACAAAGCGTTCATGACGGCCGTGATCACCTTCGACGAGGAACAGGGCAAGACCCGCTACACCGCACGCGCCTTGCACTGGAACGCCGCCGACTGCCGTGCTCATGAGGAGATGGGTTTTTACCAGGGCTGGGGTGAAAGCCTGGATCGGCTGGTCGAGGTGGTGACCCAGCGGATGCCGGACTGATGCTCGAGGCTCAACAGGTGCGGCGGGAGGTCGAGGCGGTCTATCGGCAGGACTCCCGGCGTATCCTGGCGACGCTGATCCGCCTGCTGGGCGACTTCGATCTCGCTGAAGAGGCCCTGCACGACGCCTTTTTCATTGCCGTCGAGCGTTGGCAACGCGATGGCATCCCAGACAACCCGCGTGCCTGGCTGGTGTCTGCGGGCCGCTTCAAGGCCATCGACGCCTTGCGCAGGCGCGCCCGCTTCGACCGATCCCAGGCGGACCTGGTCATGTTGCTAGAGGACGAACGGGAGGGTCCCGGCGAGGAGGAGGATCTGGTGGATGATCGCCTGCGGCTGATCTTCACCTGTTGCCACCCGGCGCTTTCAGCCGATGCCCAGGTGCCGCTCACCCTGCGTGAAGTCTGCGACCTGACCACCGAGCAGATCGCCCGAGCCTTCCTGCAAAGCCCGGCGACCATTGCCCAGCGCATCGTGCGCGCCAAGGCCAAGATCCGCGATGCGCGCATTCCCTATCAAGTACCGGCGCTGGCCGAACTTCCAGAGCGCCTGGAAAGTGTGCTGCGAGTGGTTTACCTGGTCTTCAACGAAGGTTATTCGGCCTCCACGGGTGATGACCTGATACAGCGTGAGCTGTGTGACGAAGCGATCCGGCTCGGACGGTTGCTTGCCCAGTTGTTGCCGGATGCCGAGGTGCTTGGGCTGTTGGCGTTGATGCTGCTGCAGGCCTCGCGATTGCAAGCGCGCAGCGATGCGGCGGGGGAGTTGGTGGTACTGGACCGACAAGACCGCAGCCTGTGGGATCGTGCCCAGATCGCCGAAGGTTGCCAATTGGTGCAACAAGCACTACGCAGCCGGCAGTTCGGTGCCTATAGCGTGCAAGCGGCCATTGCCGCGGTGCATGCCGAGGCTTCAAGTCCCGAGCAGACCGACTGGCAGGAAATCGTAGGGTTGTACGATGTGTTGCAACGGCACTGGCCGTCACCGGTGGTCGAGCTTAACCGGGCGGCGGCATTGGCCAGGCGTGACGGGCCAAGGGCGGGGCTTGTGGCGATCGAGGCGATTCTGCAGCGTGGCGAGTTGCGCGACTATCATCTGGCCCATGCTGCCCGGGCGGAGTTGCACCGTCAGTTGGGCCAAGACGAGCAGGCCCGCACAGCCTGGCAGCAGGCGCTGGCGCTTACCCGGCAGGGGCCGGAGAGGCGGCACATCGAGCGGTGTCTGCGGGAGCTGGATCGCTAGGCGGCGCGGGTGAATCTTTTGCAGGTGAACCCGCGCCCACGGTTTTCAGGGCAGCGCTGGCCTTGTAGGAGCGGGTTCACCCGTGAAAGCGTACTGTCGACGGGCTCGATCAGCTGGCAACGAAGTTCGGCGGGCTGACCAATTCGACGGTCTGCTGTTTGCGCGGAGCCAGGATCTCGGCGACGCCTTCGACCACCAACTCGTCGTTCTGGTTGTACACATTCGTTGCGATGCGCACCTTGAACTTGGGTAGCTTCTCGAGAATCTCCAGGCGCACGGTCAGGGTGTCGCCGATCTTGACCGGCTTCTGGAAGCTCATCTGCTGACCCAGGTAAATGGTGCCTGGGCCTGGCAGGGTGCAGGCAACCGCGGCACTGATCAGTGCACCGCTGAACATGCCATGGGCGATACGCTCGCGGAACATGCTCTTGGCGGCGAATTCGGCATCCAGGTGTACCGGGTTGTGGTCACCGGACATCGCAGCGAACAGCTGGATGTCGCGCTCTTCCACGGACTTTTCATAGCTGGCTTTCTGCCCGACTTCGAGGGCTTCGTAGGGCGTGTTGGTGACCTGGGACATCTGGGCTTCCTTAAGGGGCGGACGAGCAAGTGTACATCATTCACTGCGGGCAGGGCGGCCAAGGGCCAGCGCCTGCTCCAGCCAGCCGAGGATGTCGGCGGTGACCTCGTCGCGGTTGGTTTCGTTGAGCACTTCGTGTCGCGCTGCAGGGTACAGGCGCAGCTGCACATGGCGGTTGCCGGTCGCGCGCAGGGCGTCGGCCAGATGCTTCAGACGCTTGCCGTCACTGACCGGATCACATTCGCCGCCTAGGACCAGGATCGGCAGGTTCGGGTCGATCTGCGCGAGGTTCTTCGGCTGGCTGATCTGCGCCAGGCCCTGGAGCAGGTCGATCCACAGCTGGTTGCAGCAGCGAAAACCGCATAGGGGGTCGGCGATGTACTTATCGACCTCCTCGGCATCGCGGCTGAGCCAGTCGAAGGCCGTGCGGTTGGGCTTGAACGCTTTGTTGAACGAACCGAAGGACAACCATTCGATCAGTGCACTCTTGCCCAGATAGCCCTGGCGCCAGGCCTCCAGGCGTGCAATCAGCGCGGCGGTGCGGTAGAGCAGCGGCGGCTGGAAGTTCGAGCCGCTGAGCACGGCACCCTGGAGGCTGGCGCTGTGGTGCATGAGGTAGGCCTGGGCGATGTAGCTGCCCATGCTGTGGCCGAACAGAAACAGCGGTGTGCCGGGAAACTGCTGGCCGATGTGCTGGGCCACCAACCCAAGGTCGTTGACCACGGTGTTCCAGCCATGATGGCGGGCGAATAGGCCGAGATTGCCGAGTTCCGCGGTGCGGCCATGGCCGCGTAGATCGGGGGCGAACAGGGCGAAACCTGCATCGGCCAGGGCATGCCCCAGGCGCTGGTAGCGACCGGCGTGCTCGGCCATGCCGTGGGCCAGCAGCACCACGGCCTTGACCGGTGTTGTCGGCAACCACTGATGGACATACAAGCTGCAATGCTCGCTGGCGGGCAGCCAGAAGGCGTCATGGGGCATGGCGAGTCCTTGGCTCATGGGTTGCAGACAGTGTATGCCCAATGGGCCTGATTGCAGGAAGGGCACAAATAAGATTCACAATGTTAATGGCGGCACTTGGCGTATATGCCGTCTCCTGCTTACCTGCTAACGTCGATTCAACGCCTTCTTGCCCGTTCGTGAGCTTGGGCAGGCAGGTCAGGGACAGCGCATGGCAGAGGAACAACAATAAGATGCAAGCCGACTTCTGGAACGACAAACGCCCGGCGGGCGTGCCTTCCACCCTCGAGATCACTGCTTATCAATCGGTCGTCGACGTGTTCGAGCGCTCCTGCAAGCGCTTTGCCGACCGTCCGGCCTTCAGTAACTTGGGCGTGACCCTCAGCTACAGCGACCTCGAGCGTTATAGCGCTGCCTTCACCGCCTGGTTGCAGCAGCACACCGACCTCGTTCCGGGCGATCGCATCGCGGTGCAGATGCCCAACGTCCTGCAATACCCCATTGCCGTGTTCGGCGCGATGCGCGCCGGGCTGATCGTGGTGAACACCAACCCGCTCTACACTGAGCGAGAAATGCGCCACCAGTTCAAGGATTCCGGTGCCCGCGCCCTGGTCTACCTGAACATGTTCGGCAAGCGGGTCCAGGAGGTATTGGGCGACACCGATATCGAGTACCTGATCGAGGCGAAGATGGGCGATCTGCTGCCGTTCGCCAAGGGCTGGCTGGTCAATACCGTGGTCGACAAGGTCAAGAAGATGGTGCCGGCCTACCGGCTGCCCCAGGCCATATCGTTCAAGCAGGTGCTGCGCCAGGGCCGGTCGGGCGTGCCCAAGCCGGTGCCACTGAGCCTCGATGATGTCGCGGTGTTGCAGTACACCGGTGGCACCACGGGGCTGGCCAAGGGTGCCATGCTCACTCATGGGAACCTGGTGGCCAACATGTTGCAAGTGCTGGCCTGTTTCTCCCAGCACGGCCCGGATGGGCAGAAGCTGATCAAGGATGGCCAGGAGGTGATGATCGCACCGCTGCCGCTATACCACATCTATGCCTTCACCGCGAACTGCATGTGCATGATGGTCACCGGCAACCATAACGTGTTGATCACCAATCCCCGTGATATTCCCGGCTTCATCAAGGAGCTGGGCAAGTGGCGTTTCACCGCCTTGCTTGGCTTGAACACGTTGTTCGTTGCCTTGATGGACCATCCTGGTTTCAAGTCCCTGGACTTTTCCTCGCTCAAGGTCACCAACTCCGGAGGCACGGCTTTGGTCAAGGCCACGGCCGAACGCTGGGAGAGCCTGACGGGCTGTCGCATCGTCGAGGGCTACGGCCTGACCGAGACCTCTCCGGTCGCCAGCACCAATCCTTACGGCGCGCTGGCGCGTCTGGGGACGGTGGGTATTCCTGTGCCTGGCACAGCATTCAAGGTCATCGATGACGAGGGCAACGAGCTGCCTCTGGGCGAACGGGGCGAGTTGTGCATCAAAGGCCCGCAGGTCATGAAAGGCTACTGGCGCCAACCTGAGGCCACCGCACAGACGCTGGATGCCGACGGCTGGCTCAAGACTGGCGATATCGCCGTGATCGACCCGGACGGTTTCACCCGGATCGTCGATCGCAAGAAGGACATGATCATCGTCTCGGGTTTCAACGTGTACCCCAACGAGATCGAGGAAGTGGTCATGGGCCATCCCAAGGTTGCCAACTGCGCGGCCATCGGTGTGCCCGACGATCGCTCCGGCGAGGCGGTCAAGCTATTCGTGGTGCCGCGAGAGGCAGGCTTGAGCGTCGACGAGCTCAAGGCGTACTGCAAGGCCAACTTCACCGGCTACAAGGTGCCCAAATACATTGTATTGCGCGACTCGCTGCCCATGACCCCGGTGGGCAAGATCCTGCGCCGTGAGCTGCGGGATATCGCCTGATTTGCCCAAGGCCTGTTCGAACGGCAGAAGAGGGCGGTTCGCAAGCGCTCTATCCTGCCGTTTTCGGCTTGAATTGCGACGTTTTGGATAAATACTCTAAAAATGACCGGTACATTTCTTTGAGTCATTATTGTGACCGGCTGGGCCGATTTGGGCTCTAGGCGACCCCTGGCAAAGCTGTTACTCTCGGCGCGCTTTCAGATGATCCGGTTTGCAATGAGCCGTCATCCCATATCAATAATAAACGCGTAATGCGTGACGAATTCGCTGTTGCTGAAGGAGCGGGCTTCCATGATCGAAAATTTTTGGAAGGATAAGTACCCAGCCGGGATAACGGCGCAAATCAATCCTGACGAGTTCCCCAATATCCAGGCGGTGCTCAAGCAATCCTGCCAACGCTTTGCCGACAAACCGGCCTTTAGCAACCTGGGCAAGACCCTCACCTATGGTGAGCTGTACACCCTGTCGGGCGCCTTTGCCGCCTGGCTGCAACAGCATACCGACCTCAAACCGGGTGATCGGATTGCCGTACAACTGCCGAATGTCCTGCAATACCCCGTGGCCGTGTTCGGTGCCATGCGCGCAGGTTTGATCGTGGTCAACACCAACCCGCTCTACACCGCGCGGGAGATGGAACACCAGTTCAACGACTCCGGCGCCAAAGCCTTGGTGTGCCTGGCCAACATGGCGCACCTGGCCGAGAAGGTGGTGCCAAAGACCCAGGTCAAGCACGTCATCGTCACTGAAGTGGCCGACTTGCTGCCACCGCTCAAGCGCCTGCTGATCAACAGCGTAATCAAGTACGTGAAGAAGATGGTGCCGGCCTACAACCTGCCGGGCGCTGTACGCTTCAACGATGCCTTGGCGCTGGGCAAGGGTGGCGCGGTGACCGAAGCCAACCCACAGCCGAACGACGTTGCGGTGCTGCAGTATACCGGCGGCACCACCGGGGTTGCCAAGGGGGCCATGCTGACCCACCGCAACCTGGTGGCCAACATGCTGCAATGTCGCGCCCTGATGGGGGCGAACCTGCACGAAGGCTGCGAGATCCTCATCACACCGCTGCCGCTGTACCACATCTATGCGTTCACCTTCCATTGCATGGCCATGATGCTGATCGGCAACCACAACGTGCTGATCAGCAACCCCCGTGACCTTTCGGCGATGGTCAAGGAACTGGGCAAATGGAAGTTCAGCGGCTTCGTCGGCCTCAATACCCTGTTCGTTGCCCTGTGTAACAACGACGCCTTCCGCGCCCTGGACTTCTCGGCGCTGAAAATCACCCTTTCCGGTGGCATGGCCTTGCAACTGAGCGTGGCCGAGCGCTGGAAGACCGTCACCGGCTGCGCAATTTGCGAAGGCTACGGCATGACCGAGACCAGCCCGGTCGCAGCGGTCAACCCGGCCGAGGCCAACCAGGTCGGGACCATCGGCATTCCTGTGCCTTCAACCCTGTGCAAGGTGATCGACGACAGCGGTCGCGAGCTGGGCCTGGGCGAGGTCGGTGAGCTGTGCGTCAAGGGCCCGCAGGTCATGAAGGGCTATTGGCAGCGCGAAGAGGCCACCGCTGAAATTCTCGACCAGGACGGTTGGCTGAAGACTGGCGATATCGCAGTCATCCAGCCTGATGGCTACATGCGCATCGTCGATCGCAAGAAGGACATGATTCTGGTTTCTGGTTTCAACGTCTATCCGAACGAGCTCGAAGACGTACTGGCCAGTCTGCCGGGCGTGCTGCAGTGCGCGGCGATCGGTGTGCCGGACGAAAAGTCGGGCGAAGTGATCAAGATGTTCATCGTGGTCAAGCCGGGCATGACCCTGACCAAGGAGCAGGTGATGGAGCACATGCGCGCCAACGTCACCGGCTACAAGGTCCCTCGTCACATCGAGTTCCGCGATGCGCTGCCGACCACCAACGTCGGCAAGATCCTGCGCCGTGAGCTGCGTGATGAAGAGCTCAAGAAGCAGGGCCTGAAGAAGATCGCCTGACGTTGCTCATGCAGGGCTGCATTGCAGCCCTGCGCAACCAAGGTTCGGATCCTGGGGCTGTCACGCAGCCCTCAGTGATCAGCGCAGTTTCTCGAGCATCTGGTAGTACCACATTCCTGCCGCCAACAGCGGATTGCCCAGCAAATCCCCCATCGGCACCTTGATGTGCTTGCACGCCGCGAAGGTGTCGAACTTCTCCAACGTCCCGGTCAGCGCCTCGGCCATGATCTCGCCCATGATGTGGCTGGTGGCGATGCCGTGCCCGGAGTAACCCTGGCAGTACCAGACGTTGTCCGACAGCTTGCCCAACTGCGGAATCCGGTTGACCACGATACCCATCGCGCAACTCCACTTGAACTCGATCGGCACACCCTTGAGGGCCGGGAAGGTGCGCTCGATGCACGGGCGCAGCTCGGCTTCGATGTCCCGCGAATCCTTGCCCGAATAGTTGGCGCCACCGCCGAACAGCAGGCGCTTGTCGGCCGTGAGGCGGTAGTAGTCGAGAACGAAGCGGCAGTCGTATACCGCCAGATCCTGGGGGTTGATCTGGTCGGCCAGCTCACCGAGCGGCGCAGTGGTGACGATGCCACCCATGGCCGGGAAGATCTTGCCCTTGAGCTGGCGCTTTTCCAGCTTGTGATAGACATCACCGGCCAGCAGCACCTGGCGCGCCTCGATCCGGCCTCGGGCGGTGACCACCGCCGGGCGTGGCCCATGGACGATCTCCAGCACCTCGGAGTTCTCGAAAACCAGTGCGCCCAGGCCATGGGCTGCGCGCGCTTCGCCCAGGCACAGGTTGAGCGGGTGCAGGTGCAGGTTGCGACGGTTCTTGAGGGCGCCCAGGTACAGCGGGCTTTGCAGGTGTTCGCTGACCGCATTGCGATCGAGCAGGTGCACCAGGTCGCCCATGCCACGGCGCTGGGCTTCGTCGTAGCTCGCTTGCAGTTCATCCATATGCGAAGGCTTCATCGCTGCGTGCAGGTGCCCGCGCTTGAGATCGCAGTCGATGCCGTAGCGCTCTACGCGCCGCTCGATGATCTCGTGGCCCCGCCAGCGCAGGTGCCAGATGAAATCGTCCACTTCTTCACCCAGGCGCTTGCGCATCTGCGTGCGCATGGCCTCGTCACCCGACAGGCTGCCGGTGACCTGACCGCCGTTGCGTCCGCTAGCGCCCCAGCCGATGCGGTTGGTTTCGACAATGGCCACCTTCAGGCCGCGTTCGGCCAGTTCCACCGCGGTGGCGACGCCTGTGAAACCGCCGCCGATGATGGCCACGTCGACCTGCTCGGTGCCCGTCAGGGTGGGGTACTGGGTAGGGTCGTTGAGCGTGGCGGTGTAGTAGGACGGCGCCCGTTGGGCTGGCCCGTTGTTCACTGCTGAGTTCATGTTCGTTCCTTACTGTGAATGGGGCTCAGGCTTGGTGCAGGTACCAGCGCCAGTCCTGTTCGCCGACTTCGGCCATGAACTGGCGATACTCGGCGCGCTTGACCTTCAGATAGACGCCGAGGAAGGCTTCGCCGAGTGCTTCCCGGGCCCAGCTCGAATGCTCCAGCGCCTCGAGGGCGGTGAGCCATTCGGTGGGCAGGTGTTCGGTGGCCTGGGCGTAACCGTTGCCCTCGATCGGGGCCCCCGGGTCGAGTTGTTCGCGTACGCCTTGATGAGTCGCGGCGAGGATCGCGGCGGCAGCCAGGTAAGGGTTGGCGTCGGCGCCGCAGATGCGGTGCTCTACATGCCGGCTGTTGGCAGGCCCGCCCGGCACGCGCAGGCTCACGGTGCGGTTGTCCACCCCCCAGGTGGGCGCCAGCGGCGCATAGCTGTTGGCCTGGAAGCGCCGGTATGAGTTGGCGTTGGGGCAGAACAGCAACAGCGACTCGCGCAGGTGGCGCAACATTCCGCCCACCGCCTGACGCAGCAGCGGGGTGCCGGCGGGATCATCGCTGGCGAACAGGTTGCGGCCCTCGGCGTCGGCCAGGCTCAGGTGCATGTGCATGCCGGTGCCGGCCAGGTGGGCGAAAGGTTTGGCCATGAAGCAGGCCTGCATGCCGTGGGCATGGGCGATGCCCTTGACCAGGCGTTTGTAACGCACGGCCTGGTCCATGGCCTGCAGTGCATCGCCGTGTTCCAGGGTGATTTCCACCTGGCCCGGCGCATATTCGGAGATGGCGGTGCGCGCCGGGATGCCCTGGGCTTTGCAGGCGGCGTACAGGTCGGCGAGAAACGGCTCGATCTGCTCCAGCTCGCGCAGGCCATAGACCTGGGTGGTGCGGGGGCGACCACCGTCATTGTCCAGCGCCGGTTGCGGACGCCCCTGGGCGTCGCGCTGCTGGTCGAGCAGGTAGAACTCCAGTTCGCAGGCCATCACCGGGTAATAGCCGTCGGCCTTGAGCGCATCGAGCGTGCGGATCAGCACATGGCGCGGGTCGGCGACGCTGGCAGGTAGCCCTTGGCTGGGGTGCATGCTGACCTGCACGGCAGCCGTCGGCACGCGCCGCCAGGGCAGGCGCACCAGGCTGCCTTCCAGAGGGTAGGCGCGGCAATCGATATCGCCGACATCCCAGACCAGGCCGGAGTTTTCCACATCGTCGCCATTTAAGGTCAGGCCCAGAATGGTGCTCGGCAGCGGGCGGCCGCTTTCATAGACGGCCAGCAGTTCGTCCCGGTGCAGCAGCTTGCCGCGGGGCACTCCATTGGCATCGAGGATGAACAGCTCGAACAGTTCGATATCGGGGTTGTCGGCCAGAAAGCGACGGGCTTGCTCGGGGTTGGCAAAATGCATGATGTTCGCTCGCGCCCGCAGGCGCACAGGACCGCCACAGCTAGGCGGCGAGTCGGGCTGAAAATGCCGGCCAAGGTTGGCCGAGGCTGGATCAGTGAAATGCGAACGGGATATCCGGTGGGCGAGCGTGGCGGCAGTGCCACAGGGCCCAGAAGGCGAGGATGACATGTACCAGCGGGTTTTCGCCGGCGCGGGCCCGGGCCTTGGGAAGGGTAGGACGCGCATTGCTCGGAGGGCAGGTCATCACTGGATACTCACACGGGGCATAAGGTTGATTAAAGCAGTGATTGGCAACCTTCATTCCGTAATTGGCTAAACATTCGTGCTGGCGTCTTCGCGGATAAGCCCGCTCCTACAGGACCGGGCAGCCTCCAAGTTCTGTGAAATTGCTGGGAGCGGCTTTACCCGCGAAGAGCCCCGCATAGGCAGCAGAGAACCTGCAAATCTGCGACAATCGCCCGACTTTCCGAATGACGATCATGAAAAAGCAGGCTCACCTGCATCATCAAAAAGCCCCATGACAGACCACTGCATCGATCAACTGCTGAAAAACCTCGACCACGCCATGATTGCTGATCGCCATCGGCTGCGCCGGCAATTGCACGAGCTGCGCAAGCGCCCCGATGAGGCCAAGCTTGCCCAATGGGTGGAGCGGGTCCAGGCGTCCTGTGCCCAGGTTGTCGCGCGCCAGAACAGCGTGCCGAGCATCCGCTACGACGACAGCTTGCCGATCGCCGCCAAGCGCGACGAAATCAAGAAGGCCCTGGCCGAGCATCAGGTTCTGGTGATTGCCGGCGAGACCGGTTCGGGCAAGACCACTCAGTTGCCGAAGATCTGCCTGGAAATGGGCCGCGGTCAGCATGGCCTGATCGCTCATACCCAGCCTCGCCGGATCGCCGCGCGCAGCGTCGCGGCACGGGTGGCCGAGGAGATCGGCACACCGCTGGGCGCTCTGGTGGGCTATCAGGTGCGTTTCGAGGACCAGAGCGATGCGGGCACCCTGGTCAAGCTGATGACCGACGGTATCCTGCTGGCCGAAACCCAGCATGACCGCTTCCTTGAGCGCTACGACACGATCATCGTCGACGAAGCCCACGAGCGCAGCCTGAACATCGACTTCCTGCTCGGCTACCTCAAGACGCTCCTGCACCGTCGCCCGGACCTGAAACTGATCATCACCTCGGCAACCATCGACCTGGAGCGGTTCTCCAAGCATTTCGACGGGGCGCCGATCATCGAGGTGTCCGGCCGTACCTTCCCGGTGGAAACCTGGTACCGCCCGCTGACCAGCGAACAGGACGAAGAGGGCAATCGGGTCGAGGACGACCTGACCGTCGACCAGGCGATCCTCGCTACCCTCGATGAGCTGGCCCATCACGAACGCAGCGAGGGCAAGGGCCCCGGCGATGTGCTGGTGTTCCTACCGGGCGAGCGTGAGATCCGCGATGCCGCCGAGATCCTGCGCAAGGCCCAATTGCGCCATACCGAGATCCTGCCGTTGTACGCGCGCCTGACGCCGGCCGAGCAGCAGAAGATCTTCCAACCCCATACCGGGCGCCGGGTGGTGCTGGCCACCAACGTTGCCGAAACCTCGCTGACCGTGCCGGGCATCCGCTATGTGATCGACAGCGGCACCGCGCGCATTAGCCGCTACAGCTACCGCGCCAAGGTCCAGCGCCTGCCGATCGAGGCGGTATCCCAGGCCAGCGCCAACCAGCGCAAGGGCCGTTGCGGTCGGGTCGAACCGGGCATCTGCGTACGTCTTTACAGCGAAGAGGACTTCAACGCACGGCCCGCGTTCACTGACCCGGAGATCCTGCGGACCAACCTGGCCGCGGTGATCCTGCAGATGCTGCACCTGCGCCTGGGCGCCATCGATGCGTTTCCGTTCATCGAGCCGCCGGACGGCAAAGCCATCAGTGACGGCTTCAACCTGTTGCAGGAACTCTCGGCGGTCAACCGCGAGAACCAGCTGACACCCCTGGGCCGCCAGTTGGCGCGCCTGCCGATCGACCCACGCTTGGGGCGCATGCTGCTCGAGGGCGCTCGCCAGGGCAGCCTGCAGGAGGTGCTCATCGTCGCCAGCGCCCTGTCGGTGCAGGACCCGCGCGAGCGTCCTCCGGAACGCCAGCAGGCCGCCGACCAGGCCCATGCCTTGTGGAAGGATCCTGACTCCGACTTCGCGGCTTTGGTCAACCTATGGCGTGGGTTCGAAGAGCAGCGCCAGGCGCTGACCGCCAACCCGCTGCGCAACTGGTGCCGCAAGCATTTTCTCAATTACCTGCGCCTGCGTGAGTGGCGCGACGCCCATCGCCAATTAGCGCTGATCTGCCGCGACCTGCAATTGTCGGTCAATAAAGAGCCTGCGGATTTCCCGCGTATGCACAAGGCCATTCTCAGTGGCCTGCTCAGCCAGATCGGCCACAAGACCGAAGAGGGCGACTATCAAGGCGCACGCCAGCGGCGCTTCTGGATCCACCCGTCCTCGGGCATCGGCCGCAAGCGTCCGCAATGGGTGATGGCTGCCGAGCTTGTGGAAACCACCAAGCTCTATGCGCGCATGGTGGCCAAGATCGAACCGGACTGGATCGAGCCGCTGGCCACGCATCTGGTCAAGAAGAACCATTTCGAGCCGCACTGGGAGAAAAAGCGCGGCCAGGTGGTGGCCTACGAACAGATCACCCTGTACGGGCTGATCCTGGTCGGCCGCCGGCCTGTGCATTTCGGGCCTATCGATCCGGTGGCCTCGCGCGAGCTGTTCATCCGCGAAGGCCTGGTCGGCGGCGAGATTCAGTCGCGGGCCAAGTGCCTGACCGCCAACAAGCGCCTGCTCGAGCAGCTTGACGAGTTGGAAGCCAAGGCACGTCGGCGCGACATCCTGGCAGACGAAGAAACGCTCTATGCCTTCTATGAGGCGCGTTTGCCTGCAGAAATCCACCAGACTGCGACCTTCGACAGCTGGTACCGGATGAACAGCCAGAAGGATCCGAACCTGCTGATCATGCGCGAAGAGGACGTGCTGGCCCGTGAGGCCAGCGAGGTTACGGCCGCGCAGTATCCCGACAGTCTTCAGGTCGGCGACCTGCGCCTGCCGCTGACTTACCACTTCGAGCCGGGTCATCCGCGAGACGGCGTCACCGTACGGGTGCCGGCACCGCTGCTGCCGAACCTGCCGGGCGAGCGGTTGGAGTGGCTGGTGCCAGGCCTGCTGGAGGCCAAATGCGTGGCCTTGGTGCGCAACTTGCCCAAAGCCCTGCGCAAGAACTTCGTGCCGGTGCCGGACTTCGTCAAGGCCGCTCTGGCGCGCATGACATTCGGCCAGGGGGCCTTGCCTCAGTCGTTGGGACAGGAGCTGTTGCGCATGACGGGTGCTCGGGTGTCCGACGAGGCCTGGACGGAAGCTGCCGGGCTGGTCGAAGGCCACCTGCGCATGAACATCGAAGTGGTCGATGGCCAAGGCAAGTTCCTCGGCGAAGGTCGTGACCTGGCCGAGCTGACAGCACGATTTGCCGCCGCGAGCCAGGCGGCATTGGCCATGCCGCGCAACGACAAGGCCGAGCAACCGGTGCAGGCCAAGGCGTTCTCTGAAGTGGCGCAGACGGCGCAGCAGAAGATCGCTGGCCTGTCGTTGACGGTCTACCCGGCCTTGGTGGAAGAGGCCGGCACCGTGCGTGAAGGGCGATTCTCGACCCAGGCCGAAGCCGAGTTCCAGCATCGCCGAGCCTTGCAGCGGCTGTTGCTGCAACAGTTGGCCGAGCCTGCCAAGTTCCTGCGGGGCAAGCTCCCGGGGCTGACAGAACTGGGCTTGCTGTACCGCGAGTTGGGGCGTGTCGAGGCGTTGGTGGAAGACATTCTGCTGGCCAGCCTGGACAGCTGCATCCTTGAAGGCGAGGCGCCGCTACCCCGAGATGGCGCTGCCCTGGCCGGCCTTGCCGAGCGTAAGCGTGGCAACTGGGCCGAGCACGCCGAACGCTTGGCCCGCCAGACCCTGGAGGTGCTCAAGCTGTGGCACGGTTTGCAGAAGCGCTTCAAGGGCAAGATCGACCTGAGCCAGGCAGTGGCCTTGAACGACATCAAGCAGCAGCTGGCCAACCTGGTCTATCCGGGCTTTGTCCGCGAGACACCGGCAGCGTGGTTCAAGGAGTTGCCGCGTTACCTCAAGGCGGTGGAACTTCGTCTGGAGAAGCTTGGCGCCCAGGTGCAGAAGGACCGTGTCTGGAGTGGCGAGCTGGCCAATCTATGGACGCAATACAAGGCTCGGGCCGACAAGCATGCCCAGGAGGGCAAGCGTGACGAACAACTGACGGTCTACCGCTGGTGGCTGGAGGAATACCGGGTGTCGTTGTTTGCCCAGCAGTTGGGGACCAAGGTACCGGTTTCCGACAAGCGATTGAGCAAACAGTGGGGGCAGGTGGAAGCCTAAAGCCCGGGAAATGTGGCAAACTTGTGGGAATTTGGGCCGCTGTGCGACCCATCGCGGGACACGCCCGCACCCGCAGGTTATGTGGGTGCAGGTTTGCTCCGTGACCGAGGGGCAAACCCTTGCCTACAAATTGGCACTAAAGTGCCATTATGTTGCCCTTTTCCGGCCAGCGCCGTGTGGTGGTGGCCTTTGACCAGAGGAACGACCGTGCATAACGTCGTGATCAGCGGCACCGGCCTGTACACCCCGGCCCAGAGCATTTCCAACGAAGAACTGGTGGCATCCTTCAACACGTGGGCCCAGCAGTTCAATCAAGACAACGCGGCCGCCATCGAGCGTGGCGAGATCGAAGCTGCGCCGCTGTCCGATGCGGCCTTCATCGAGAAGGCTTCCGGTATCAAGAGCCGCTTCGTCATGGACAAGGCGGGCATCCTCGATCCCCAACGCATGAAGCCGCGCCTGCCGGAGCGCTCCAACGACGAGCCGTCAATCCTCTGCGAGATGGCCGTGGCCGCTGCCCGCCAGGCCCTGGAACGCGCGGGACGCACAGCGGCCGATGTCGACGGTGTGATCGTCGCCTGCTCCAACCTGCAGCGCCCGTACCCGGCCATTTCCATCGAAGTGCAGCAGGCACTGGGCATCCAGGGCTTTGCCTTCGACATGAACGTGGCCTGCTCCTCGGCCACCTTCGGCATCCAGACGGCCGCCAACAGCGTGCAACTGGGCCAGGCGCGTGCGGTGCTGATGGTCAACCCTGAGATCTGCACCGGCCATCTGAATTTCCGCGACCGCGACAGCCACTTCATCTTCGGTGACGCAGCGACTGCAGTGCTGATCGAGCGTGCCGACCAGGCCACCTCCAAGCATCAGTTCGATATTGTCAGCACCAAGCTGCTGACCCAGTTCTCCAACAACATCCGCAACAACTTCGGCTTCCTCAACCGCGCGGCGGAGGAGGGCATCGGGGCGCCGGACAAACTGTTCGTCCAGGAAGGCCGCAAGGTGTTCCGCGAAGTGTGCCCGATGGTCGCCGAACTGATCGGCCAGCACCTGGGCGAGAACGGGTTGCAGCCCACCGACGTCAAGCGCTTCTGGCTGCACCAGGCGAACCTGAGCATGAACCACCTGATCGTCAAGAAGCTGGTCGGTCGTGATGTGGCCGAGGAAGATGCGCCGGTGATCCTGGATCGCTATGCCAATACCAGCTCGGCAGGTTCGGTGATTGCCTTCCACCTGTATCAGGATGATCTGCCCAAAGGTGCGCTGGGTGTTCTGAGTTCGTTTGGCGCAGGCTATTCGATCGGTAGTGTGATCTTGCGCAAGCGCTGATCCCGGCCCAGGTCGCGGGTAAACCCGCTCCCACAGGTAAAGTGCCGCCTTCGACGGGTAGCGCCTAATCGGTGGGGACGGGTTTATCTGCCAATGGCCTATAAAAAAGGCGGGAAGCGCCGGATGGGGTCGGCACTTCCCACCTGAGCAACGCAGGGGAGCTTGCGCTTAGAACTTGGCTTCCAGGTCGACCTGCAGGGTGTCGACATCGGCATCGCTGTTCGGCAGTTGCGACAGGTCGGTCTTGGCCATCAAGTAGGCCGCGCCCAGCGAGAAGTTCTTGTCGATTTCGTAACCGACCTTGAACTTGTGACCACGGGAACCGGTGTAGCCGGCACCGAAGTCAGAGTCGGTGAAGGCACTGACCACCGCGTTACGCTGCACGTCGCGGTAGTTGTAATCCAGGCTCCAGGCGCCAAGCTTGGTCTTCAGACCGGCCAGCCAGGCCTTGTCTTCGCCGTCGGTGCTTTCGGTGTTCTTCACGTACTGGCCATAGGCGGACAGCGGGATGGCGAAACCGGTGAAGTCGACCTGGCCGAAGCCTTCCACCAGGTTGAACTCGTTGGTGGTGTTGCCGAAGGCCTGCAGTGGGGCTGCGTCCTTGTCATTGTCATAGCCGTAGATGCTGGTGCCCACGGTGACCTTGACGGTGTCGGCGGCATTGAAGCGGGCGCCCAACTGGCCGTGATAGAGCTGCGCGTCGTGCTTGAACTGTACGCCTTCGCCGTCGACGTTGTCCTTGAGGTTGTAGTGACCGGCGCTGCCGAACAGCTCGGCCGCGCCCAGATCGGTCTTGTAGGTGACGGCCACGCCTTCTGGGTTGATGTCGCTGTCCCAGATGATGTCGCCCATGCTCACCCAGGGCTGCATCATCTTGCCGCCGATCAGGTGCAGGTTTGGCACGGCGGTGGGGTGCCAGTCGAGGTAGGCCAGGTCGACCCACAACGATTTCTTCTCGAAGTAATTGTCCAGGCTCTGGTTGGTGGAGCGGGCATCGGCGCTGCTGCCGGTGGCCACGCGCACGCCGGCATCGACCTGCGGGTTGATCTCGCTGTAGAAGCCGACACGGGCACGGACGCGCTCGCGATCCTGGTTGGGACTCTTGCGGTTGGGGTCGTCGACGTTGACGTCTTCGTAGCGCAGGCGCACGTCGCCTTTGATCTGGGTCTTGGCGGCCCAGGCCACTTTCTGTTCGAAGGAGCTCAGGCGCTCGGACTGGGCTTTCTGCTCTGCCTTTTCCTTGGTTTCCTTGGCCAGATCGGCCTGCAGTTCGTTGTACTGCGCCTGGTTGATCGAGCCGTTGGCGCGGAGCATTTCGAGCAGCTTGGCGTCGACTGCAGCACTGGCCGGAGCACTCAGTGCCAGCATCATGCCGGTGAGGCTGACTCCGGTAAGTGTAGAAACAAGACGCATAAGGTTCTCCCTGTTGGAAAAAAGTGGGGAGGCTTTGGCGCCCACCCCCAAGTTGGCATGTCTTCGGAAAGGGCCTGAATAGACAGGTTGCTGGGGCTCCGAAAAACAGGCGCAAGTATTGCGAGGGGGAATGACAGAATGATGTCTATTTGGTGGCACTGCGGTTAAGTGCGTGGGATCCAAGCGCCTCTTCATTTGAGTGCGGGGCCCCACATCCGGGATACTGGCCATCTCTTTGCAGCGAGTCGAAATCGTGACCAGCCTGTACAGCCTTGCTCATTTGCACGATTTGCCGGCGGCGACCTGGGACGCCTTGGTCCCCGAGGGCCAGCCGTTCTTGCGCCATGCCTTTCTAAGCGCTCTGGAAGACAGCGGCAGCGTCGCGCCTGCCACAGGCTGGGCCGCCGAGCACCTGGTGCTGGAGCGTGAAGGAGAGGTGCGCGCGGTGCTGCCGGCGTATCGCAAATGGCATTCGTTCGGCGAATACGTGTTCGACCAGGGGTGGGCCGACGCCTGCGAGCGAGCCCGCATTCCCTACTACCCCAAGCTGCTTGGCGCGGTGCCCTTCAGCCCTGTGAGTGGCCCCCGCCTGCTGGCGGCAGACTGCGCCGATGGCCTGCTGTTGCTCCAGGCCATCCCTGAGTACCTGGTCAAGGGAGAGCTCTCAGGCGCTCATATCAACTTCACCGACCGTGCCCTGGATGAGCAGATCGCCAAGGTGCCCGGCTGGATGGAGCGCCTGGGCTGCCAGTTTCATTGGCACAATCGCGGCTATCGGGACTTCCAGGATTTCCTCGACACCCTCAGCTCACGCAAGCGCAAGCAGATGCGCAAGGAGCGTGAGCAAGTGGCGGGGCAGGGGATCGACTTCCACTGGTACCGTGGCGATGAGTTGAGCCAGGTGCAATGGGACTTCGTCTACCTGTGCTATGCCAACACCTACGCGGTGCGCCGCCGCGCGCCCTACCTGACCCGCCACTTCTTCAGCCTGCTGGCAGAGCGCATGCCCGAGGCATTGCGCGTGGTCATCGCGCGCCAGCAAGGGCGGGATGTGGCCATGGCCTTGAGCCTGGTCGGTGGCGGCAGCCTATTCGGCCGGTATTGGGGCTGCTTGGCCGAGTTCGACCGCCTGCATTTCGAGACCTGTTTCTACCAGGGTATGGACTTTGCCATCAGCCAAGGGATACAGCGGTTCGATGCTGGGGCCCAAGGGGAGCATAAGCTGATTCGCGGGTTCGAGCCGGTGCTGACGCGCTCCTGGCATTACCTGTTGCATCCGGGGTTGCGTCGGGCGGTCGAGGATTTTCTCGAGCAGGAGCGGGCAGGGGTCAAGGCCTATGCCGAAGAGGCGCTGGGGATGTTGCCTTACCGCAAGGATTGAGAGCCGCCGCCTGGCCCTTTGTTCGCGGGTAAACCCGCGAACGGGCGCAGTTGCGGCGATCAATCCACCCCGACGAACCCTCCGGTCTGGTGATGCCAGAGCCGCGCATAAAGCCCATGCTGGGCCAGCAGCTCGGCATGGGTGCCGCTCTCGACGATGTGCCCTTTGTCCAGCACCACCAACCGATCCATGCGGGCGATGGTGGACAGGCGGTGGGCGATGGCGATCACCGTCTTGCCCTGCATCAGGGTTTCCAAGCTTTCCTGGATCGCCGCCTCGACCTCTGAATCCAGTGCCGAGGTGGCTTCGTCCATGATCAGAATGGGCGCGTTCTTGAGCAGTACCCGGGCAATGGCGATCCGTTGCCGCTGCCCGCCTGAAAGCTTGACCCCACGCTCGCCGACATGGGCATCGAAGCCGGTGCGCCCCTGGGCATCTGAGAGTTGTGGGATGAACTCATCGGCCCGGGCCCGGCGCACGGCTTCCCAGACTTGCGCTTCGCTGGCATCCGGACGGCCATACAGCAGGTTGTCCCGGATCGAGCGGTGCAGCAGAGAGGTGTCCTGGGTGATCATGCCGATCTGCGCGCGCAGGCTGGCCTGGTTGACCTCGGCGATGTCCTGGCCATCGATGGTGATCCGCCCGCCCTGTACGTCGTACAGGCGCAGCAGCAGGTTGACTAGGGTCGACTTGCCGGCTCCGGACGGGCCGATCAGGCCGATCTTCTCGCCGGGACGAATATCCAGGCTCAGCCCGTCGATGACTTTGCTGCCCTTGCCATAGTGGAAGCTCACGTCATCGAAATGCACGGCCCCACGGCTGACCTTCAGCGCAGGGGCATTGGGCTTGTCGGTGACGCTGACCGGTTGGGCGATGGTCTGCAGGCCGTCCTGGACCATGCCGATGTTCTCGAAGATGCCGTTGACCACCCACATGATCCAGCCGGACATGTTGATGATGCGGATCACCAGGCCCGTGGCCAGGGCAATGGCACCGACGGTGATCAACGACTGGCTCCACAACCACAGGGCAAGGCCCGTGGTCCCCACCACCAGAAGCCCGTTCAGGCCGGTGATGACGACGTCCATGCTGGTGACGACTCGTGCGGCCAGCTGGGTTTTCTCGGTCTGTTCGCTGATCGCCTCGCGGGCATACTGTTGCTCGTAGTCGGTATGGGCGAACAGTTTGAGGGTGGCGATGTTGGTGTAGCCGTCGACGATCCGCCCCATCAGCTTGGAGCGGGCGTCGGAGGAAATCACCGAGCGCTCCTTGACCCGCGGAACGAAGTAATAGAGCGCGCCGATGTAGCAGACGATCCAGGTCAGCAGCGGCAGCATCAGGCGCCAATCGGCCTCGGCGAACAGCACCAGCGAGCTGATTGCATAGATCAGCACGTGCCACAGGGCATCGACAGCCTGGACGGCAGAGTCGCGCAGGGAGTTGCCGGTCTGCATGATGCGCTGGGCGATACGCCCGGCGAAGTCGCTCTGGAAGAAATTCAGGCTCTGCTTGAGCACATAGGTGTGGTTCTGCCAGCGGATCAAGCTGGTCATGCCCGGGCTGATGGTCTGGTGCACCAGCAGGTCGTGCAGGCCGAAGAACACCGGCCGCAACACCAGGACCACCACCAGCATCCAGACCAGCTCGCCGCTGTGCAGGCTGAAGAATTCACTGCCCGGGGTAGCCTGGGCCAGGTCGATGATCCGGCTCAGGTAGCTGAACATGGCCACTTCGATTAGGGCCGCCACCAGCCCGACGACCAGCAGTGCAAGGAAGCTGGGCCAGACCTGGCGCAGGTAATAGAGGTAGAACGGCCATACCTGGCTAGGCGGTGCTTCGCTCGGTGCCTCGCGAAAGATGTCGATCAATTGTTCGAAACGACGGTACAGCATGATGGGCACACTCCTGTTCCATCCGACCCTGAGGCGGTTTCACGTCCTTGTGAGACCTTCGGTCAGTCGATGCGTTTGGCGGACTTGATGTACACAGGGTCCGCCGGCACGTCACGCATGCCTTGCTTGATGGTGGTGGGTGAGTTGACGATCTGGTCGACCACTTCCATGCCTTTGGTCACCTTGCCGAACACGGCATAGCCACGGTCGCGGCCTGGGTTGAGGAAGTCGTTGTCGGCCACGTTGATGAAGAACTGGCTGGTGGCCGAGTTCGGGTCCGAGGTGCGGGCCATGGCGAGGGTACCGCGGGTGTTGGCCAGGCCATTGCTGGCTTCGTTGCGGATCGGGTCGCGGGTTGGCTTTTGCACCATCCGGTCGGTGAAACCGCCGCCCTGGGCCATGAAGCCCGGGATCACGCGGTGGAAGATGGTGTTGTTGTAGAAGCCACTGTCGACGTACTCGAGGAAGTTCTTCGTGCTGATCGGCGCCTTCTCGGCATTGAGCTCGATTTCGACCGGGCCGAAGCTGGTGTCGAGCAGGACGTGAGGGGTCTTGTCGGAGGCCATGACGCTGGTGGCGAAGGCGACCGAACAGGCGGTGAGCAGAAGTTTTTTCAGCATGGGCTCAAAGATCCTTGAGGGGTGGAGGCGGCTGCGAGAAAACGCAGCAGGGTCTGGTTGAAGACCTCGGGTTGGTCCAGGGGCGTAGCGTGCCGCGAATCCTCGATGACCGCCAGTGTTGCCTGGGGCATCAGGGCGACATAGCGCTCCTTCAGTTGTATCGGGGTGTAATCATGGTCGGCGGCGATCACCAGGGTGGGACAGTGGATCTGCCCGATGCGTTCCTGCACCCCCCAGTCGACAATGGCATCGAAGCTCTTGAGGTAGGCGCGCTTGTCGTTGCGTGCCCAGCGTTGGGCCATCTTGTGGCGCAGCTCGGTTTGTTCGGGCTTGGGAAACAGGCGTTCGGCCAGGCCCTTGCCGATGGTCTCGACGCTCAGGATGCGGGCCAGGCTCCAGCGCTTGATCCACCAGATCCAGTGGGCGACGGAGTTGCGCCTGACCTCAGGTGCGCTGTTCACGATGCACAGACTGCGCAGCCAGGAGGGGTGGTCGACGGCGAACTGGAAACCCACCATGCCCCCCATCGACAGGCCGACGAAGTGCACGGGGCCGGTGTGCAGGTGGTCCAGCAGCGCCAGCAGGTCGGCGCTGAAGGTCGCGATCTGGTAGCCGTCACGGGGTTTGTCGGAGCGCCCGTGACCGCGGATGTCCATGAGGATCACCCGGTAGTTTCGGCTCAGCGTCGGGACCTGCAGCTCCCAATCCTGGCAGCTTGAGCCCAGTCCGTGTAACAGCACCAGGGGTTCGCCCTGGCCGTATTCCTCGTAATGCAGCGTGCATCCTTCGTGTTCGAAATAGGCCATGGGCGCGGTCCTCTCAGGCTTGCGGGGGGGCTGCGAAGGGCACGTCCAGTGGCGCGGTGTCGAAGTTGCGCAGCAGCTCGATGAGGATCTGCGTGGCCGGACCCAAGGTCTTGTCCTTGTTCGAATAAAGGTAGAACAGCGGATGGCGGCTGCCACCCTGATCCAGCGGCAAAGGCTTGAGCACGCCCTCTTGCAGCTCGCGCTCGATCATGTGCCGTGGCAGCCAGGCAAAGCCCAGGCCGCTGCTGACGAAGATGGCGGCGGTGCCCAGGCTGCCGACAGTCCAGCGTTGCTCGGCACCGAGCCAGCCAACATCGCGCGGCTGGGCGCGACCGGAGTCGCGGATCACCACTTGCAGTTGGCTTTCCAGGTCCTGGAAGGTGATTTCCCGTCCCAGGCGATGCAGGCTGTGATCGGGGTGGGCAACGGCGATGAATTCCACCGAGCTGAGCTCGGCGCCCAGGTAGCCGCCAATGCTATAGCTGCTGATGGCCAGGTCCGCGATTCCCTCGTGCAGGACTTCCTCGACGCCCGACAGCACCTCCTCGCGCAGGCGTACGCGGCAACCCCGGCTCTGCGGCATGAAGGCGCTCAGGGCGCGGACCAGGCGGGCGCTGGGGTAGGCTGCGTCGACCACTACGCGCACCTCGGCCTCCCAGCCTTGCTCCATGTGGTGGGCGAGGTCCTCGAGCTGGCTGGCCTGCTTGACCAGATGGCGTGAGCGGCGCAGCAGCACGTTGCCGGCTTCGGTCAGTACCGCCTTGCGACCATCGATGCGCAGCAGTGGTACGCCCAGTTGCTCCTGCATCCGTGCGACCGTGTAGCTCACCGACGATTGCGAGCGGTGCAGGGCCTCGGCGGCCTGGGCGAATCCGCCATGATCGACCACTGCCTGGAGAGTTCGCCACTGATCCAGGGTTACGCGTGGCGCTTTCATCTTCGGCTCCTGTTGTCCTAAGCTGCGCTCTGTCAAGGAGAGCGCCCTATGAAAAAATGTTGTGCGGCATTGCTGATGTGCCTGCCCCTCGGGGCGATGGCCTATTACCCCATCGATGTCGAGAAGGACTTGGAAGGGGTCAAGCTCGACTACACCACCTACGACACCGCGCGCAATATCGGCTCGATCACCCTGAACAACTATGGGCAGGTCCCGGCGGCGTGCAAGGTGACCTTTCGCAATGGGCCTGAAGCGCCGCGGGTGCGACGGGTGAACGTGCCGGCGGGCAAGAGCCGCGATGTCACGGCCACCTTTAACCGAGAGATCATCAAGCTGCGCATCGCATTGAGCTGCAAAGCCGAAGGAACTGATTAATCGATAGATTGCACCCACTTTTTACGCTTTTTTATCGATAGGTCAAGTCTTAATCTCACCTCCATCGAATCGCATCCCCTTGTTTGCCGATGGAGGCTCCCATGTCCCGCGTACTGATCATTGAAAGCAGCGCCCGCCAGCAGGATTCCGTTTCTCGTCAATTGACCCGTGACTTCATCCAGCAATGGCAGGCCGCTCATCCGAGCGATGAAATCAGTGTGCGCGACTTGGCGGTTACCCCTGTACCGCACCTGGATGCGGACCTGCTCGGTGGTTGGATGAAGCCACAGGAGCAGCGCTCGCCTGCCGAGCTTCAGGCTCTGGCTCGCTCCAATGAATTGACCGATGAACTGCTGGCCGCTGACGTGCTGGTGATGGCTGCGCCCATGTACAACTTCACCATCCCCAGCACGCTGAAGGCTTGGCTGGACCATGTACTGCGTGCCGGCATCACCTTCAAGTACACCCCGACCGGCCCGCAGGGCCTGCTGACTGGCAAGCGCGCCATTGTGCTCACTGCCCGTGGCGGCATTCATGCCGGTGCCAGCACCGACCACCAGGAGCCGTACCTGCGCCAGGTCATGGCCTTCATCGGCATCCACGACGTTGAGTTCATTCACGCCGAAGGTTTGAACATGAGCAGCGATTTTCACGAGAAGGGCCTGAACCAGGCCAAGGCCAAACTGGCGGCGGTGGCCTGACCCGCAACGCATTCCCAACCCCCTGACACCTGTCGCTCCTTTGGGTGTATCCGCCCGGCCATGTGATGGCCGGGCTTTTTTTTGCCGCGTCATCCGAGGCCACTGCCTTGTGTTCCTAGCGCTAGCCGAAGCCCTGATGGTTGAACGACGGCAGGCCAACCGGCTAAGGTCGCCGCCTTGATTCACGAGAGGCAATCATGGGCTATCTGATAATCGTCGCGCTGATCCAGGCGTTCTCCTTCAACCTGATCGGGGTCTACCTGGCCGGCAACGTGGACAGCTACTTCGCGGTGCTGGCGCGGGTGGTGCTGGCGCTGCTGGTGTTCCTGCCACTGACCCGCTGGCGCCAGGTGGAGCCGCGCTTCATGCGTGCGATGCTGTTGATCGGGGCGCTGCAGTACGGCATCACCTATGTCTGCCTGTACCTGAGCTTCCGCGTGCTAACGGTGCCGGAAGTGCTGCTGTTCACCATCCTCACACCGCTGCATGTGACCTTGATCGAAGATGCGCTCAACCGCCGCTTCAACGCTTGGGCCTTGCTGGCTGCGCTGGTGGCGGTGGCCGGTGCCGCGGTGATCCGCTTCGACAGCATCAGTGGTGAGTTCTTCATGGGCTTTTTGTTGCTGCAGTTGGCCAACTTCACTTATGCCGCCGGCCAGGTGCTCTACCGTCATCTGGTCGCCCGGCATCCCAGTGATCTGCCGCACTATCGGCGCTTTGGCTACTTCTACCTCGGGGCGTTGATCGTCGTGCTGCCGGCCTTTGCGTTGTTCGGCAACGCCCAGCACCTGCCAAGCACCGACGTGCAATGGCTGGTGTTGTTGTTCCTCGGTTTGTTCCCGACCGCCCTTGGACTGTACTGGTGGAACAAGGGGGCGTGCCTGGTCAGCGGTGGCACACTGGCGGTAATGAACAACCTGCATGTGCCCGTGGGCTTGTTGCTCAACTTGCTGATCTGGAATCAGGACGAGCCGCTGGGGCGGCTGTTCATAGGCGGGGCGGTGATTCTGGGGTCGGTCTGGATGAGCCGGCTGGGCCTGCAGCGCCCGGCAACAGCATCTGGCTGACACTGTCAGGGCTCGTTGGGGCCGCAGCGCGGCCCCGTTCTGCCGGCTTCAAGCCTCGGTGAGTTCACTCAGCCGTTGTACTGAATGAGGCCTGCCAGCAAGACCCACTCGCATGTCATTGCCGCTCGGCTGCTGATACAGGCTCAGGCCGAACTCCGGCAACACGGCCAGCAAATAGTCGAAGATATCGCCCTGGATCCGCTCGTACTCGCCCCAGGCAGTGGTGCGCGTAAAGCAGTAGATCTCCAGCGGCACGCCCTCGGCGGTGGCCTGCATCTGGCGCACCATGCAGGTCATGCCTTGCTGCACGTCGGGGTGGTTCTGCAGATAGGCCAGGGCGAAGGCGCGGAAGGTACCGATATTGGTCAATTGGCGACGGTTGGCCGACAGAGCGGCCACCGGGCCCAGCGACTCGTTCCAGGTGCTCAACTCTTTGCGCTTTTGCGCCAGGTAGTCACCCAGCAAGCGGACCTGGCCCAGGCGCTGCTCCTCCTCCGGGGTGAGGAAGCGTACGCCCGCAGCGTCTATGAACAGGCTGCGCTTGATGCGGCGCCCACCTGATTGCTGCATGCCACGCCAGTTGCGGAAGGACTCGCTCATCAGGCGCCAGGTGGGGATGGAGACGATGGTCTTGTCGAAGTTCTGCACCTTGACCGTGTGCAGGGTGATGTCCACCACGTCACCATCGGCGCCCACCTGAGGCATCTCGATCCAGTCTCCGACGTGGAGCATGTCGTTGCTCGTCAGCTGCACGCTGGCGACGAACGACAGCAGCGTGTCCTTGTACACCAACAGCAGCACCGCCGACATGGCACCCAGACCGGACAGCAGCAACAGCGGCGAGCGGTCGATGAGCGTGGCGACGATGACGATGGAGGCGAAGATCCACAGCATCATCTTGGCCAGCTGCACGTAACCCTTGATGGAGCGGGTGCGGGCGTGCTCGGTTCGGGCGTAGATGGCCAGCAAGGCATCGAGCAGGCAGGAGACGGCCATGGTCATGAACAGCAGGGTGAAGGCCAGGGCGACGTTGCCGAGGAAATGCTGGGCGGTGTCGCCCAGCTCCGGCACCAGCTTGAGGCCGAACTGGATCACCAGCGAGGGGGTGGTTTGGGCCAGGCGGTGGAAGACCTTGTTGTGACGCAGGTCATCGAGCCACTTGAGCGGTTGCTGCCGAGCGAGCAACCGGCTGGCGTGCAGCATCAGAAAGCGCGCGAGGCGGCCGATGATCAGGGAAATCAACAGCAGCACCGTCAGGCCTAGCGCCGCATGCAGCATGGGGTGTTGATCGAGGGTGCCCCAGAGGTCCAGGGCGTCGTTCCAGAGTCGTTGTATATCCATGAGGGTAATAGCAGGGTCTGTGTTGCGAAAACGAGGCCCATTAGAGCGCGGATCGGCAACAAGTTGCCAAAAGAAATTCGGCGCCAGCGATGGAAAACGTTACCCTATGCAACTGAATTTCCAGCGACTGCCCGAGGTACATCCGTGTTTTCCCAATTCGCCCTGCACGAACGCCTGCTCAAAGCTGTGGCCGAGCTGAACTTTGTCGAGCCGACTCCGGTGCAGGCAGCGGCCATTCCCCTGGCCCTGCAAGGGCGTGACCTGCGGGTGACCGCGCAGACCGGCAGCGGCAAGACCGCCGCCTTCGTGCTGCCATTGCTCAATCGCTTGGTCGATCTGCGCGAGCGCCGCGTCGAGATCCGCGCGCTGATCCTGCTGCCGACCCGTGAGCTGGCCCAGCAGACCCTCAAAGAGGTGCAGCGCTTCTCCCAGTTCACCTACGTCAAGTCGGGCCTGGTCACCGGTGGCGAGGACTTCAAGGAGCAGGCCGCACTGTTGCGCAAGGTCCCGGACGTGCTGATCGGTACCCCGGGTCGTCTACTGGAACATCTCAATGCCGGCAACCTGGACCTGTCTCATGTCCAGGTGCTGGTACTGGACGAGGCCGACCGCATGCTGGACATGGGCTTTGCCGAGGACATGGAGCGCCTGTGCAAAGAATGCGAAAACCGTGAGCAGACCCTGCTGTTCTCTGCCACAACCGGTGGTGCAGCCCTGCGCGACATCATCGGCAAGGTGCTGAAGGATCCTGAGCACCTGATGCTCAACAGCGTGTCGCAGCTCTCCGAGGGCACCCGCCAGCAGATCATCACCGCTGACCACGACCAGCACAAAGAGCAGATCGTCCAGTGGCTGCTGGCCAACGAGACCTACCAGAAGGCGATCATCTTCACCAACACCCGTGCCCTGGCCGACCGGATCTACGGTCACCTGGTGGCCAAGGATGTGAAGGCCTTCGTGTTGCACGGCGAGAAGGACCAGAAGGACCGCAAGCTGGCGATCGACCGTTTCAAACAAGGCGGTTCCAAGGTCCTGGTGGCGACTGACGTGGCCGCGCGTGGCCTGGACATCGATGGTCTGGACCTGGTGATCAACTTCGACATGCCGCGCAGTGGCGACGAGTATGTACACCGCATCGGTCGTACAGGGCGCGCAGGTGCCGAGGGCTTGGCGATCTCGCTGATCTGCCACAACGACTGGAACCTGATGTCGAGCATCGAGCGCTACCTCAAGCAGCAGTTCGAGCGCCGGGTCATCAAGGAGGTCAAAGGCACCTACAGCGGGCCGAAGAAGGTCAAGGCCTCGGGCAAGGCCGCCGGTACCAAGAAGAAAAAGATCGAGAAGAAGGCAGGCGAGAAGAAAGGCGCCACCGCCAAGCGCAAGCCGGCCGCCAAGCCCAAGTCCAAGGCGCCTCTGGCCAGTGCCGATGGCATGGCCCCGCTGAAGAAACGCGCGCCCAAGGCGGAGTAAGCTCATCAGGGCCGCTGGGCGGCCCTTTGCGGATCAACCCGCTCCCACCACCTGGAGGGGCGTCATCCTTGTGGACGCGGGTTTGCCGTGAAAGGGCCTTCAGCGGGTTAGTCAGCCTTTTTCTCCGCTGCTTTGAGTTCCTGGATTCGCTTGTCGATCAGCTGGCACTTGTCCGGCAGGTCCTTGCTGGCCGTGCCCAGATCCATCCCCTGCAACTCCTCGTTGATTTCCTTGGCCTTCTGCGGATTCTGCTCCGTCAACTGGGTGACCAGCCCGGCCAGCTCCTCGCGTTTCTGAGTCGCTTCTTCCGGTGTGCAGGCCCAGCCGGGCAGGGCGTAGAGCAATGCACTCGCGCACATGAAGGGCAGTAAGCGTTTCATCCATTTTCCTCCCGAGTGGGGTGTACGCGGTTGAAAGACGGGAACTCTGGAAGTTCAACGAGATAGCATGGGTGGCATTGACCCTGACAGAGCGCTGTATGTCCCAGCGGCTTTTTAGCCATCCGATTTCGCCGGAACACCCATCACCACTCACCGGTCCCATGCTGTGTACCCCACACGTTCACAGCAGGAGGCCACCACATGAGCACCTATGACTGGGACCTGATCGAACGCTTGTTGCATGAAGTGCAGAACAGCGCAGGCCACAGCTTCACGCCACGTCCCTATGCCGAGCAGCATGCGGCTGCCTTGGCCGCCGCCGGTCAGCCGGTGGGCGATCTGGATCATCTCAAGACGCGGGCCTGCGAGTACGAGAAGATCCTCTTCGAGCGCGGTTACATCGAAAGCCGTCCGGAGGAGGACGGCGGTAATGGCGAGAATTTCGTCCTCACCGAGCGTGGCTCGCGCCTGCTCAGCCTGATCGACAGCAGCATCCCTGGGTTCGAGCATCCGCGTCAGGTGCTGGACGAACAGGACGACGCCCTCGATGAGGCGACCTTCGAACAGGTGGCCACCAAGGCGCAAATTGCTTGAGGTCGTTTTGAGACTGGCATCGGCACCCCGGCAAACCCGATAATCGGCACTCAGTTGCCAGAGACAGGACCTCGCCCATGCCATCGATAGACCACGGGGGTCGCCCATGAGCGCGGCCCGCAAGAACCCCGATGCTTTTGCGTTGCAGGTCATGCTGGGCCTGTGCCTGATCTGGGGCAGCCAGCAGGTGATGATCAAATGGGCCGCCAGCGACATTGCGCCGGTGATGCAGGCGGCGTTGCGTTCCGGGATCGCCGCGGTGCTGGTGGGGCTGTTGGTCTGCTGGCGCGGCGGCTGGTCCATGGCGGGCAGCACCTGGCGGGCGGGCATGTTGGCCGGCGCCTTGTTTGGCCTGGAGTTCTTGTTCATCGCCGAGGGGCTGAAGCTGACATCGGCGGCGCACATGTCGGTGTTTCTCTACACTGCCCCAGTGTTCACAGCCCTGGGGTTGCATTTCACGTTGCCAAGCGAGCGTCTGCGGCTGCTGCAGTGGCTGGGCATCCTGTTGGCTTTCGCCGGGATCGCCACGGCGTTCGCCGGCGGAATGTCGCTGAGCCAACTGGATGGACGAATGTTGCTCGGTGACGCCTTGGGCGTGCTGGCGGGCCTGGCCTGGGGCGCGACCACTGTGGTGGTGCGTGGGTCGCGACTGTCGGAAGCCCCGGCCGATCTGACCCTGTTCTATCAGTTGCTGGTGGGCTTTGTCGGGTTGCTGCTGATTGCGCTGGTCAGCGGCCAGATCGGCAAGGTTGCGTTCACTCCGGTAGCCGTTGGCAGCGTCTTGTTCCAAGCGGTGGTGGTGTCCTTCATCAGTTACCTGACCTGGTTCTGGTTGCTGCGCAAGTACCTGGCCTCCAACCTAGCGGTGTTTTCCTTCATCACGCCGTTGTTTGGCGTGACCTTCGGCGTGCTGTTGCTGGGCGAGCCCTTGAGCCTGAACTTCGTGTTGGGCGCATTGATGGTCCTGGGCGGGGTCATTCTGGTCAGCGCTGAACCCTGGGTGCGTCAGCAGTTACGCAGATTCGTGGGCTGATGAGAACGACCACGATCGGACCTCAGGAACTGGTGCAGGCCCTTGCCGTGCTGACCTGCGCGGCGCTGATGCCGGTCAGCGCCAATACACCAGCCAACCCCAGCCCGCCTGCGGCGAGCATCAAGGCAGGCTGCAACCCGCCCCAGGAGTGAGTGCTCGCTGCTGCCAGCAAGGGGCCGCTGAGCTGCCCCAACGCGAAACAGGCGGTCAACAGGCCGGCATTCCGTTGGGTCGCATGGGGCGCCAACTCCCGCGAGCGCTGCATGACCAGCTGCATGCATGCCAGGAAGGGGGCGCCACACAGCAGCACGCCCAAGGCCAGGCCAAGACCGTCGCCCAGCAAGCACGCCAGCACACCCAAGCCCTGCAACCACAAAGTCGCGCTCAGCCAGGCGGATGTCCGGGTGGGGCGCCGCAGATTGACCAGCACCACGCCCAATGCTGCCGCCAGGCCGAACGCCGGCCAGAACAGATCGGCCGCCCAATGCCCCTGAAACTGATGGCTGGCCATCTGTGACAGAAAAGTCGCCGGCAGGATGTAGCCGATGCCATACAGGGCGTAGATCACGCCCAACCGTCCGATCCCGGTGGTGGGTACAGCTGCGCTGTCGGTCATGCCCGACGGCACCTTCGTGGCCTGCGGCTGCGGCAGCCAGGGCAATACGGCCAACAGCACGACCAGCGCCGCCACCGCATAGATCAGCCAAAGGGCGGCCGACCCGAGCCCCAGCAAGTGTGCGCCCAGGGCCAGCAGGCCGGTCAAGGCGATACCCACGCCTGGCCCGGCGAATACCAGGGCGCCGAGGCGAGGACGGCCGTATGCGGTGGCCACTTGCTGACTGAGACTGGTGATCATCACCAACACCCAGGCGCTGGCCACCCCTGTGCCGAAGCGCAGCAGCATATGGCCCCAGAAGCCATCGGCAGCCCAGGAGGCGAGGGTCAGCAACACGCATAGCCAGAGGCCGGTATGCAGACGCAGGCGCACTTGGCCCGGCTGACGGGCGAACATGCTGTCGACCGCGCCGAGAAAGTAGCCCAGGTAGTTGGCCGCTGCGACCAGGCCGCCTGCGGTCAGGTCGAGCTGACCTTCGGTAATCAGGCGTGGCAGTTGCGGGGTGAGGGCGAAGCGGCCGATGCCCATGGCCATCATCAAGGCCATGGCGCTGGCCAGCAGTTGCACGAAGGGTGACATGGCGGCTCTCCTGCCGGACGAAAGGGATGGAGGGCAGGTTAGAGGGGATTGACTTTCAATAAAATTGAATAATGATGATCAAGTTATTCTGTTTTGGAGAATGCCATGGAATTCAGCCAACTGCGCATCTTCCAGGCCGTGGCCGAGGAGGGTTCGGTCACGCGTGCTGCCGAGCGCTTGCATCGGGTGCCTTCGAACCTGTCGACGCGCCTGCGTCAGTTGGAAGAGCAACTAGGGGTGGAATTGTTCGTGCGCGAGCGCCAGCGTTTGCAGTTGTCTCCGGCAGGCAAGGTCCTGTTGGACTACGCCAATCGTCTGTCGACCCTGCGCGATGAGGCGGTCGCTGCGGTGCAGGGCGGTCAACCGGCAGGCGACTTCGTCCTCGGTACCATGTACAGCACCGCGGCGACGCATTTGCCGCCGTTGCTGGCGCGTTATCACCAAACCTACCCGGCGGTGAACCTGCAGGTGCAAGCCGCGCCCAGTGGTGAATTGCTGGAGGGGTTGCTGGCCCACCGGTTGGACGCAGCGCTGGTGGACGGCCCGCTGAGCCTGGCCGGGCTCGATGGCGTGCCGTTGTGCGAGGAGGTGCTGGTGCTGATCACCCGCCCGGAACATCCGCCGGTTCACAGCGCGCGGGACGTCGCGGGGCGTGCAGTATTCACTTTCCGGCAGGGCTGTTCCTACCGCATGCGCCTGGAAGCCTGGTACGCCCATGACCACACCCCCATGGGGCGGGTGATGGAGATCGAGTCATACCAGAGCATGCTGGCGTGCGTAATTGCCGGCGCAGGGGTGGCATTGATGGCCCAGTCCATGCTCGACACCCTACCTGGTCGCGACCAGGTGCAGGCGCACCGTTTGCAGGCGCCGTTCGATCATGCGGTCACCTGGCTGATGTGGCGCCAGGGTATGCTGGGGGCCAACCTGCAAGCGTGGATCGATGTGCAACAAGGGGAAACAATTGACCGACGGTCGGCACGTGCCATTTCCGCTTGATCCGCGTCAAACTCGCCCCTATCTGTAGGATCAGAGGCATGCGCGATGTAGGACATCGGGCTATGATCTGTATGAAGCATCGAAGGACTGAATCGCCGTGAGGTTGACCCGTTAAGGGGGCATTTATGAACAATCGAATGTACAACTGGCTCCATGACCTTGCCGTCGCCCTGGGCTTGCTCCCACCTCCGCTGCAACCGGTGCCGATTCCTACCGACGAAGAGCAGCGCAAGCGCCAACCGCGTCGCCGCTGAAACGAAAAGGCCGCCGCATCTGACGATGCCGCGGCCTTTGTTTTTTCTTGCCTGGCGCCCGTCGGGGCGCCAAGCGTTCGCTTTACATCACGCCAGGTTGACGGTTGCCACAGGGCGGCGCGACAGCAGGCTGACCACCACGAAGCTCACCAGGCCGATCGCCAGGCTGTAGTAGATCGGCGAGTTGGCATCCAGACCGTCCTTGAACATGAAGAACAGTGCGGTGGCGAAGCCCAGCGCCATGCTGGTGATGGCGCCTGCGGTGGTGGCGCGCTTCCAGAAGATCGCCCCGATCAGCGGAATCAACATGCCGCCGACCAGCAGGTTGTAGGCCAGGGTCAGGGCGCTGATCACATCGTTCACCGCCAGGGCGATGCCCAGTACCACCAGACCGGTGAGGAGGGTGAACAGGCGGTTGACGCCCAGGCTCGATTGCTTGCCGCCACGCAGTTTAGGCAGCAGGTCTTCGGTCAGGGTGGTCGAGGCCGCCAACAGGCCTGCGCTGGCGGTGGACATCATCGCTGCGAGGGCGGCAGCCATCAGCAGGCCACGGACGCCTTCGGGCAGTTGGCCCTTGATCATTTCAGCGAAGGCATTGTTCGGGTTGGCCAGGTCAGGCAGCAACACGTGGGCGGCCATGCCGATCAGGGCGCAGGCCAGGCCGTACAGGACGCAGTAGATACCGGCGACGGTACCGGCGCGCTGGCAGACCTTCTCGTCACGGGCGGTGAACACACGTTGCCAGATGTCCTGGCCGATCAGGATGCCGAAGAAGTAGATCAGGAAGTAAGTGATGATGGTGTCCCAGCCGATGGTGGTCCAGCTGAAGCTGGCCGCCGGCAGCTTGGCTACCAGGGTGTCCCAGCCACCGGCCTTGTACAGGCAGATCGGCAGCAGAATGAACATCAGGCCCACGGTCTTGATGATGAACTGGACGATGTCGGTCAACGTCAGCGACCACATGCCGCCGATGGTCGAGTACACCACCACTACGCCACCGCCGAACAGCAGGGCCATCCAGAACGGTACATCCAGCAGCACTTGCAGCACGGTGCCCATGGCCAGGGTCGAAGTGACCGCGATCATCAAGGCATAGGCGAGCATGATCGCTGCGCTGGCCTGACGGGCCATCGGATTGTAGCGGCGCTCCAGAACCTGGGTGACGGTGAAGATCTTCAGGCGCAGCAGCGGTTTGGCGAGGAACAGGTTCAGGGCGATGATCCCCAGACCCAGGGCCGCACACAGCCAGAAACCGGAAATGCCATGGACGTAGCCCAGGCGCACGGTGCCGACAGTGGAAGCGCCGCCCAGCACGGTGGTGGCCATGGTACCCATGTACAAGGTAGGGCCGAGGTTGCGCCCTGCCACCAGGTAGTCTTCATGGGTTTTCGCGCGTCGCATGCCATACCAGCCGAGGCCGAGCATGCCTGCGGCATAGATCAGTACAACGAAGATGTCCAAGGCCATTGGGGGTCTCCCGATTATCTTTATTATGGCGAGATCGACCGTCCGGGCGGTTTATGGCGCCCAGCGGTCTTGTCTTGTGTTGACGGGCCTCTATGGCCCTTCCTAATGGCTCCTGCCGCAGGTATTGCGTTCACGTCCTTCGTCGGTGCGGGCTGGCCCGGCGGTCACGGTCGCGGGGACTGCATGGCCGGTCATGCCATCGTCATCGCAAGGCAGCCTGCGCCTACAAAGGTGTGTGACTACTCGCTCAGCGGCGTACCACGCCCGGCAGAACGCAGAGCATCTCGAACAGCAGGTTCGCGCCGAGCAGCGAGGTGTTACCGGTGGTGTCGTAGGGCGGCGAGACTTCGACCAGGTCGCAGCCGATCAGGTCCAGGCCGTGGCAGCCACGGATGATCTCCATCGCCTGGATGGTGGTCAGGCCACCGATTTCCGGGGTGCCGGTGCCAGGAGCCCAGGCTGGGTCGATGCCGTCGATGTCGAACGACAGGTACACCGGACCGCCACCGACCTTTTCACGTACTTCGGCCATCAGCGGCTCCAGCGACTTGTGCCAGCACTCTTCGGCCTGCACGACGCGGAAACCTTGGCGACGGCTCCAGTTGAAGTCATCGGCGGTATAGCCCTGGGCGCGCAGGCCGATCTGCACCACGCGGTCGCAGTCGAGCAGGCCTTCTTCTACAGCGCGGCGGAAGGTGGTGCCGTGGGCGATCTTCTCACCGAACATATGATCGTTGACGTCGGCGTGGGCGTCGATATGCACCAGGCCGATCTTGCCGTGCTTTTTGTGCAGCGCACGCAGGATCGGCAGCGTGATGGTGTGGTCGCCGCCGAGGGTCAGGGGGATGATGTTGTGCTCGAGGATCTCGTCGTAGGCCTCTTCGATGATGCGCACGGCGTCGAGCAGGTTGAAGGTGTTGATCGCCACGTCACCGATGTCGGCAACCGACAGCGAATCGAACGGAGCGGCTCCGGTCGCCATGTTGTACGGACGGATCATCACCGACTCGGCGCGGATCTGACGCGGACCGAAACGAGTGCCCGAGCGCAGCGAAGTGCCGATGTCCAGCGGTACGCCAATGAACGCGGCGTCCAGGCCTTCGGCGCTTTGCAGGTGGGGGAGACGGAGCATGGTGGCGATGCCGCCGAAACGCGGCATTTCGTTGCCGCCCAGTGGTTGGTGGAGAATCTTTTCCACGGTGGGCCTCATCAGTCGGTCGATTGTTTTGTTTGTTCGAACCTGTGCCGCAGCGTGCCAGGCAGGCAAGGAGACGCCGGCGGGCAGGGACATTGGGAGCCAGTCTGCGCAAGGTAGTGGGCAGGAGGAATCGCTACAGACAAATACTTACTTCAGGATTTTCTAAACTATCCGTTCACAGCGGGTTAGACTCTGGTGATTTCCACCCTGCGGAACCGTTGCACCATGGCTTCTTCACTGCCCGACCTGAAACTGCTGCGTATCTTCGTCAGCGTGGTACGCCACCAGGGCTTCGCCAATGCCCAGCGCGAACTGAACCTCTCTACATCGGCCATCAGCACTTACATGAGCCAGTTGGAAAGCGCCTTGGGCATCGTCCTGTGTCACCGTGGCCGTGGCGGTTTCAGCCTGACCAGCAAAGGCGAGCTATTCCACCAGGAGACCTTGCGCCTGCTGGCCGAACTCGATGGCTTCGAGCAATACGCCGCGGCGCTCAAGGGCGAGCTGCGCGGTACCCTCAATCTCGGGGTGATCGACTCCACCGTGGGCGACCGCGCCCTGCCGCTGGCCGAGGCCATCGGGGCCTATAGCCAGGAGCATCCAGCGGTGCATCTGCACCTGTCGGTCTCCAGCCCCTATGAGTTGCAACTGGGGGTACAGGACAACCGCCTGGACCTGGCCATCGGCGCCTTCTCCTCGCGCATGAGCGGTCTGGTGTATCAGCCGTTGTACCGCGAGCAGCACTGGCTGTACTGCAGCAGCCGGCACCCGTTGTTCGGCGAGCGGCGGGTACCGGAAGAAGTGATCACCCAACAACGCATGGTGGGGCGGGGCTACTGGAGCCAGGCGGAGCTGGCGCGCCACGGTTTCAAGCACAGCGCGGCGACGGTTGAGAGCATGGAGGCCCAGTTGATTCTCATCCTCTCCGGCGCCTATATCGGTTATCTGCCCGAACACTATGCCCAGGCCTGGGTCGATAAGGGAGACCTGCGCGTCCTGTCGCCGGCCACCTTTGGCTATCAGGCGCCGTTTTCGTTGATCATCCGCCGTGGGCGTAGCCGCGAGCCCTTGATCCAGACCTTCCGTGACCTGCTCAAGTCGCAACTGAATGTCAGTTAAAAAACGTCGCTTTTAGAACATTGCGTCAGGCTGTGTAAATTTCCTGGGAGGCATGCGACTGGAGTGATGGCGTTCTGCTAAATATCTATTTGCTTTGATGAAATTTCCCATCATCTAACAAAGCAAGGACTGCCCAGATGCGCATGAATTTGCCCGTCACAGAGCAAGAAAGAACCTTCCCGTCCGACCAGCGGCTCATTTCCACCACCGACCTGAACAGCCGCATTACCTATTGCAATGACGCGTTCGTGGCCATCAGCGGTTTTACCTACGACGAACTGGTGGGGCAGCCGCACAACCTGGTGCGACACCCCGACATGCCACCGTCGGTGTTTGGCCACATGTGGGAAACCATCAAGCAGGGCAAACCTTGGATGGGAGTGGTCAAGAACCGCGCCAAGAACGGTGATTTCTATTGGGTCAGCGCCTACGTCACGGCCATCTATGAAAATGGCCGGATCAGCGGCTACGAGTCGGTACGTTCGGTCCCGACCCGAGACCAGATTCGCCGTGCCGAGGCGCTTTATGCGCGTTTGCGTGGCGGACGTTCGGCAGTGCCTTGGGCCGCACGCCTCGGGTCCGGGCTGCAACATGGTTTGCCGCTGATTGGCGCAGGCCTCGCGTCGGCTGCCGCTTATCTCTGGTTACCGCAGTACGCGGCGCTGGGCGTGCTGATGGCCAGCATGCTGGGGGCCTGGTACTGGATCGAACACCGGCAGAACCAAGCCATTCGCCGGACCTTGGCCGAGCACCCCAAGGCGTTCACCAGCCCGTTGGTGGCCCTGACCTACAGCGACAACCCTGGTCTGCAAGGGCAGTTGGACCTGGCCATCATCAGTGAAGAGGCTCGCCTGCAAACAGCCCTGACCCGTCTGGTGGATGCCGGCGTCGGGGTCAAGTCGCGGGCGGCGGAGTCGGCCGGTTTGTCCGATGCCCAGGCGCAGATGCTCGACCGCCAGCGCAGCGAGACCGACCAGTCGGCCACCGCCATCGCCCAGATGGCCGCAACCATCCAGCAGGTTACCCACAACGTGCAAAGCACCGCTCACGCCGCCAGCGATGCCGATCATCTGGCCCAGCAAGGCAGTGAGCTGGCGCAACAGAGCCTGAAGGCCATGGGCAGCATGAGCGATGCGGTCAACGACATCGGGCAGGCGGTCAATGCGCTGGCCGAACAGACCCAGTCGATCGGCAGCGTGGTGGATGTGATCACTTCCATTGCCGAGCAGACCAACCTGCTGGCGCTCAACGCAGCGATCGAGGCCGCGCGGGCGGGCGAGCAGGGGCGTGGGTTCGCGGTGGTGGCCGATGAAGTACGTTCCCTGGCCCAGCGCACCCGTGCTTCCACCGACGAAATCCATCACATCATCGCCTCGCTGCGTTCGGGCGCCGAGCGGGCGGTCACTACCGCCAACCGCGGCGAGCAGATTTCCCGAGACAGCGTGCACAGCGTCGAAGCGGTCCAGGAGGCGTTGTCCGGTATCGTCCAGGCGGTCAGCCGTATCACTGGCATGAGCCAGCAGATGGCAACGGCCTCGGAGCAGCAGAGCCATGTCGCCGAGGACATCAATCAGCAGATCGTGCGGATCGCCCACCTGTGCGACGAGAGCGCTGGGCAGGCCAAGCAGGGCGCGCAGATCAGCCAGGACCTCGAACGCATGGCCGAGTACCTGCACAGCCTGGCCGAACGATTCAATCGCTGAAAATTCACCTCTCCCACAGGGATGTGGGGCTTTTCCGAGCGGCTGTGGCACACTGCGCCGGGTAAGGAGAAGCCGATGTCCAGACCCCGCTGCGAACGCTGCCAGCGTCCGCTCGATCACTGCCTTTGCCCATTGATTCCCAGCCTCGACAGCAGGACCCGCGTGGTCCTGCTGCAGCATCCCAGTGAAGTGTCCCATGCTTTGAACACCGCACGCCTGGCCGCGCTTGGCCTGGTGAACGCCGAACTGCGGGTGGGCGAGGTATTCGATGACCTGCAGGCGCTGCTCGCCACACCCGGGTACCGGCCGGTGCTGTTGTTCCCAGGGGAGCAGGCGCAGGTGCTGTCGGGTTACGAGGTCGGAGACGAGATGCCGCTGCTGTTGATCGTGCCCGATGGTACCTGGCGCAAGGCACGCAAGCTGCTCTATCTCAATCCGCTGCTCGACGCGTTGCCACGGGTGACGCTGGGTCAGGTACCGCCCTCACGCTACCGGTTGCGCAAGGCGCCGGAGCCGGGCGCCTTGTCGACCATCGAGGCCGTGGTCGAAGCCCTGAATGCCCTGGAGGGCGCTGGGCGTTTCGATGCGCTGTGCCGGCCTTTCGATGCCTTGATCGAAGGGCAGATCAAGGCCATGGGGCGGGAGACGTTCGAGCGCAATCACGGCTAGGCGGCGATCAGATCTGTTCCAGCAACCACCCCCGGAACGCCCGCAGCGAGGGCAGCGCCTCGTTGCGCGGTGGATAGATCAGGTAATAGCTGCGCTGGCTGGCAAAGGCGCCCCCGGCGCTGACCAGCTCACCGCTGGCCAATTCTTCTTCCACCAGGATTCGCGGTACCAGGCCGATGCCGATTCCCGCCCGTACGGCCTGGATCAGATGCGATGTCAGCTCGAAGCTTGGCCCCAGGCGCATGCTGCGATGGGGCAGGCTATGGTGGGAGAACCACTCGCCCCACGCATGCGGGTTGTTGGCGACGTTGAGCAGCACCTGTTCGCTGATGCGCACCGGGTCCCAGCCCCGGACATCGTCTGCAGCCGTTGGCGGCAGGATGACCACCAGCTCTTCGGCATGCAGCCGATGGCAGATCAGTCCCGGCAGGTCATGGGTGGCGACACCGATGGCGGCGTCGATTTCGCTGGTGTCGAAGTTGATCGCTTCGATCCGTGAATGGATGTGCACCAGCATCCCGGGGTGCGCGGTATAGAACGCATGCAGGCGTGGCAGCAGCCATTTGGAGCCGAAGGTCGGCAAGGTGGCCAGGCGCAAGGTACCGACGCCCGACTGGTAAGCCAGGGCCTGCAAGGTGGCGCTGCGGATGCGCCCCAGGGCTTCGCTGAGCTCGCGCTGATACAGGCGGCCTACGTCGGTCAGCTGGACCTGGCGCCCTTCACGGCGAAACAGCGTCAAACCCAGCTGCTGCTCCAGCGCCTGCACCTGTCGGCTGACCGCGCTCTGGGTCAGGGACAGTTCGGCAGCAGCGCGGGTGTAGCTCTCATGTCGGGCGGCGGCCTCGAAGGCCAGCAGTAACGACATCGATGGGGTCAGGTGGCGGTAATTCATTCGCAAAACTCATCGATAGCGGCAGGAATATCCGTTTGCCCTTGGCTGGAAACTACAGGAACATTGGCGCATTCGTCATCCCTGCGCAGTCCATCCATGCCGGAGTGACAGTATTTCCGTGAATTTGCCTATATAGAGGCCATCCTTCGATGATCGCCCAGCTGTCGACCCGTGCGCCTGCCGCCCACTACCCAGAGTTCCTCGAAGCGCTGCGCAACAGCGGCTTCCGTGGCCAGATCAGCGCCGACTACGGCACCCGTACCGTGCTCGCCACGGACAACTCCATCTATCAGCGCCTGCCCCAGGCGGCGGTGTTCCCGATGGACGCCGACGATGTCGCCCGGGTTGCCACCTTGATGGCCGAGCCACGGTTCTGCCAGATCAAGCTGACCCCGCGTGGTGGCGGCACCGGCACCAACGGCCAGTCGCTTACCGACGGCATCGTTGTCGACCTGTCGCGGCACATGAACAAGATCCTTGAGATCAACGTCGAGGAGCGTTGGGTCCGGGTCCAGGCCGGCACCGTCAAGGACCAGCTCAACGCCGCGCTCAAACCCCATGGGCTGTTCTTCGCCCCGGAGCTGTCCACCTCCAACCGTGCCACCGTCGGTGGCATGATCAACACCGACGCCAGCGGTCAAGGTAGCTGCACCTACGGCAAGACCCGCGACCACGTGCTCGAACTGCATAGCATCTTGCTCGGCGGTGAGCGTCTGCACAGCCTGCCGATTGACGATGCCACGCTGGAGCAGGCCTGCGCTGCGCCCGGCCGGGTCGGTGAGGTGTACCGCATGGCCCGGGAGATCCAGCAAACCCAGGGCGAGCTGATCGAGAGCACTTTCCCCAAGCTAAACCGCTGCCTGACCGGCTACGACTTGGCGCACCTGCGCGACGAACAGGGCCGTTTCAACCTCAACAGCGTGCTGTGCGGCGCTGAGGGCTCGCTGGGCTATGTGGTCGAGGCCAAGCTCAACGTGCTGCCGATTCCGAAGTACGCTGTGCTGGTGAACGTGCGCTACACCAGCTTCATGGATGCCCTGCGCGATGCCAACGCGCTGATGGCGCACAAGCCATTGTCGATCGAGACCGTCGATTCCAAGGTGCTGATGCTGGCGATGCAGGACATCGTCTGGCACAGCGTCGCTGAATACTTCCCGGCCGACCCCGAGCGTCCGACCCTGGGCATCAACCTGGTCGAGTTCTGCGGTGACGAGCCGGCCGAGGTCAACGCTCGGGTCGAGGCATTCATCGCTCACTTGAAGGCCGATACCAGCGTCGAGCGCCTGGGCCACACCTTGGCCGAAGGCGCCGAGGCGGTGATCAAGGTCTACACCATGCGTAAGCGCTCGGTGGGCTTGCTGGGCAATGTCGAGGGCGAGGTTCGTCCGCAGCCGTTCGTCGAAGACACTGCGGTACCGCCGGAGCGGCTGGCCGATTACATCGCTGATTTCCGTGCATTGCTCGACAGCCATGGCCTGGCCTACGGCATGTTCGGTCACGTCGATGCCGGTGTGCTGCACGTGCGCCCAGCCCTGGACATGAAGGATCCGGCCCAGGCTGCGCTGGTCAAGCCGATCTCCGATGCCGTCGCCGTATTGACCCAACGCTATGGCGGCCTGTTGTGGGGCGAGCACGGCAAGGGCCTGCGCTCGGAATACGTGCCCGAATACTTCGGCGAGCTGTACCCGGCGCTGCAACGCCTCAAGGGCGCTTTCGACCCGCACAACCAGCTCAACCCGGGCAAGATCTGCACCCCACCGGACAGCAGCGAAGGTCTGACCCCGGTCGATGGCGTGACCCTGCGCGGCGACCTGGACCGTACCATCGACGAGCGTGTCTGGCAGAGCTTTGGCAGCGCGGTGCACTGCAACGGTAACGGCGCCTGCTACAACTACGACCCCAACGACGCCATGTGCCCTTCCTGGAAGGCCACCCGGGAGCGTCAGCATTCGCCCAAGGGCCGCGCTTCGCTGATTCGCGAATGGCTGCGTTTGCAGGGCGAGGCGGATATCGATGTGCTCGCTGCCGCACGTGGCAAGGTGTCCTGGCTCAAGGGTTTGCCGGCACGCCTGCGCAATGCCCGCGCCCGTCAGCAGGGGCAGGAGGATTTCTCCCACGAGGTCTATGACGCCATGGCTGGCTGCCTGGCGTGTAAATCCTGTGCGGGACAGTGCCCGATCAAAGTCAACGTGCCGGACTTCCGCTCGCGCTTCCTCGAGCTGTACCACGGCCGTTACCAGCGCCCGCTGCGCGACTACCTGATCGGTTCGCTGGAGTTCACCATCCCGTATCTGGCTCACGCGCCTGGCCTGTACAACGCCGTGATGGGCTCCAAATGGGTGAGCAAGTTATTGGCCGACAAGGTCGGCATGGTCGACAGCCCATTGATCAGTCGCTTCAACTTCCAGTCGACCTTGACCCGCTGCCGCGTCGGTGTGGCGAGCGTGCCGGCTCTGCGCGAGCTGACCCCAGCCCAGCGCGAGCGCGCCATCGTGCTGGTTCAGGATGCCTTTACCCGTTACTTCGAGACGCCATTGTTGGCGGCCTTCATCGAGCTGGCGCACCGTCTGGGCCATCGGGTGTTCCTGGCGCCTTACAGCGCCAATGGCAAGCCGCTGCACGTGCAGGGCTTCTTGGGGGCCTTCGCCAAGGCAGCGATCCGCAATGCCACCCAGCTCAAGGCGCTGGCCGAATGCGGTGTACCGCTGGTAGGCCTGGACCCGGCCATGACCCTGGTGTATCGCCAGGAGTACCAGAAGGTCGATGGCTTGGACGGCTGCCCGAAGGTACTACTGCCCCAGGAGTGGCTGATGGACGTGCTGCCGGAGCAGGCTGCCGTCGACGCTGGCAGCTTCCGTCTGATGGCCCACTGCACCGAGAAGACCAATGTGCCGGCCAGCACCCGGCAGTGGGAACAGGTGTTCGCGCGCCTGGGCCTGAAGCTGGTCACTGAGGCTACCGGTTGCTGCGGCATGTCCGGCACCTATGGCCACGAGGCGCGCAACCAGCAGACCTCGCGGACCATCTTCGAGCAGTCCTGGGCCACCAAGCTGGACAAGGAGGGAGAGCCATTGGCCACAGGGTATTCGTGCCGCAGCCAGGTCAAGCGCATGACCGAGCGTCAGATGCGCCATCCATTGGAAGTGGTGCTGCAGTACGCGCAGCGTTAGTCGTTCTGGCCTCTTCGCAGGTAAACCCGCCTCCACAAGGATCATCGCCAACCCTTGTGGAAGCGGGCTTACCCGCGAAGAAGCGGATCAGGCAGCGCAGGGCTTTCAGGTTTCGTCGACGTGCTGGCGCAGGCGTCGTGCCTGGCGGTACAGATAGAGACTCAACACCAGCCCGCAAGCCGCCGCGCCGGCGGCGAACAGAAAGATCGAAGCAAAGCCGAAGCCCGACGCCACCGCGCCCACCAAGGGCCCGGTGATGCCCAGCGATAGATCGATGAATAGCGAATAGGCGCCCACCGCAGCCCCGCGGTTGGCAGCTGACACTTGATTGACCGCCTCCACGCCCAGCGCCGGAAACACCAGCGAAAAACCGAAACCACTGAGGGCGGCGCCTGCCAGGGCCAGCTCCGTGCTGGTCGCCTGCCATAGCATCAACAGGCCAAGGGCTTCGACGGTCAGGCAGGCAATGGCCACGCGGAACCCGCCGATACGATTGATCAAGTGGCCGAACAACAAGCGGGCACCGATGAAGCAGGCCCCGAACACAGTCAGGCACAGCGCTGCGTTGTTCCAGTCGCGGCTGGCGTAGTAGAGCGTGATGAAGGTGGCGATGGTGCCGAAACCGATCGAGCCCAGGGCGAGCCCCGACCCATGTGGGAAGACCTTGCCCAGGACCCGCAGGAACGGCAGCCGCACACCTGCGACGATCGGCGCGGCGCGCTTGGGCCAGGCCAGCAGCAGGCCGATGCCTCCCAGCAGCATGATGCTCACGCCCATGCTCCACAGCCCCAGGCTTTTCACCATCAGCACCCCGAGCGGTGCGCCGACGGCCAGCGCGCCGTAGCTGGCGATGCCGTTCCAGGAAATCACCTTGGCGGTGTGCTCGGCACCGACCCGGCCGATGCCCCAGCCGATGGCGCCTGAGCCGACCAGGCTTTCAGCGCTGCCCAGCACCAGACGGCCAATGAGCAGGCACGCCAGGCTCAGCCAGGGCAGGTGGGTGAAGAAGCTGCTGGCCAGCATCAGCACGCCGCTCAGGCTGCAGCCGAGCAGGCCGTACATCACGGCCTTCTTGCTGCCGAGATTGTCGATGATGCGCCCGGCATGGGGGCGGCTGAGCAGGGTGGCCAGGTACTGCACGCTGATCACCAACCCCGCAACAATTGCGCTGAAACCCAGGTCGTTGTGCACATAACTCGGCAGCACGGCCAAGGGAATGCCGATGTTCAGGTAGCCGATAAAGGTGAAAAGGACGATGGAGACAACTTGCAGGGTGACCGCAAGGGGACGCGGTGAGTCGGGCATGGAGGTCTTTGGCGGGTAAAGGGTTCTGGACGGTGTGAAAACGCGATGACGGGCAAGTTCCCGCGAGTCAGCCGTTTTCACACAGTCGGGGGGATGCGCGATTTATTCCTGGTCAGCGCTGGATTGATCGTCGCCATCCTGTTCGACGGCAGGCGTCGGTTCGGTGTGGGCGGCAACGGTTTGCTCTTCGGGGTTCAGGCTTGGGAAGGGAAGATTCGGGATTTCATGCATCTCGTCGTTCCTCGCAAGTGTGAGTGAAAAGACTGCGCCAGGCGCGTGTGTGGCTTCGAAAAGCTGGGGCAGGATACAGGAGTCCGGATGACAGTTTGAGTTTTTTCCGCCCTGCGGCGCGGTTTTGCGGGCGGCTATCGGACAATCGGGGAAGCTTTTTCGCGGGGTAAGCCCGCTCCGGCAAAGGCCTCGTGCAAGCCTTGGCAGAGCGGTTTACCCGCGAATAGGCACTTACCGGCAGACGTCGGCGATGGCCGCTGCCAGTTGCTCCAGTCGCTGCGCATCGGCCCCGGCGATATTCGCCCGACCTGTGCCGACCATGTACACACTGTGCTTTTCACGCAGCAGGCGGACCTGCTCCGGGTTCAGCCCTGTGTAGGAGAACATCCCGCGTTGCGCGGCGATATGGGCGAAGCGCTCGGCCAGACCATGGGGGGCCAAGGCCTTGACCAGTCCCTCGCGCAGTTCGGCGATGCGCTGGCGCATGGCGTTGACCTCTTCGACCCATAGGGCTTTGAGGTCCGGATCGCCGAGGATCTGCGCGACCACCGCGGCGCCATGGTCCGGTGGTGTGGACCACAGGTTGCGGGCCAGCAGCGCCAGTTGGCTACGTACATCCAGGAGCTTTTCGGCGTCATGGCTGCAGACCAGCAGTGCGCCGGTCCGGTCGCGGTACAAGCCAAAGTTTTTCGAGCAGCTACTGGTGATCAACAGTTCCGGCAGTTGCGCAGCGAACAGGCGAACCGCCCAGGCGTCTTCTTCCAGACCATCACCGAAACCTTGGTAGGCAAAGTCGATCAGCGGCAGCAGGTTGCGCTTGCGCACGACTTCGAGCACGGCGCGCCAATCGTCCTGGCTCAGGTCGAAACCGGTGGGGTTGTGGCAGCATGCATGCAGCAGCACGACGTCGCCTTCCGGGGCCTGTTCCAAAGCGGCCAGCATGCCGGCGACATCCAGGCGGTTGTCCGCACCCACGTAGGGATAATGGGACACCTTAAGCTTGGCGCCAGCAAAGATGGTCTCGTGGATCGGCCAGGTGGGGTCGCTGAGCCAGATGCCACGCCCCGGCAGGCAATGGGCGATGAACTCTGCCGCCAGGCGCAGGGCGCCGGTGCCACCAGGGGTCTGGGTGGCGCCGGCACGGTGGCTGTCGAGCAGCGGCGAGGCGCTGCCCAAGACCAGTTCGCTGACCAGGCGGCCGAATTCAGCATCGCCATGGCCGCTCACGTAGCTCTTGGTGGCTTGATGCTCCACCAGGCGCTGCTCGGCCTGCTTGACCGCTGCGGGAATCGGGGTCAAGCCCTGGGCGTCCTTGAACACGCCCACGCCCAGGTCGAACTTGGCCGGGTTGGTGTCGCGGGCGTAGGCTTCCATCAGCCCGAGGATCGGGTCGCCTGGGACCCGGCCAATGGCCGCGAAATGCATCACTTGCGCCCTTCGGCGGTCTTGGCGACTTCGTCGGTGCGGGCGCACATGATGAAGTCGTTGCGGTGCAGGCCCTTGATCGAGTGGCTCCACCAGGTAACGGTGACCTTGCCCCACTCGGTCAGCAGACCAGGGTGGTGGCCTTCGGCTTCGGCGATTTCACCGATGGCGTTGGTAAAGGCCAGGGCATGCTTGAAGTTCTTGAACAGGAAGACACGCTCCAGCTCCATGTGGCCGTCGCGCACTTCAATGTTCCAGTCCGGGATCTCACGGATCAGTTCGGCCAGTTCTTCGTCGGTGACTTTAGGGGCGTCGGCGCGGCAGGCTTCGCAATGGGCTTGGTTCAAGGCATTCATGGGTGTTTTTCCGATTTGAGTTGTTATCGACAAGGCAGCTCAGGCAGCCGCCTTGGGTGGAAACTTCGGCGCGTGCAGGCCCAGTTTCATGGCCTGGTGGACCATGCCCATGATGTCTTCGTGGGCCAGGTCGAACAAACGCTTGAGGTTAGGCAGGACAAAGTACAGAGGCTGCAGGATATCGATCCGATAGGGCGTGCGCATGGCCTCGATCGGATCGAACGCCTGGTGCTCTGGCTCGTCGGACAGGCTGTAGACGGTTTCCTTGGGCGAGGAGAGGATGCCGCCGCCGTAGATCTTGCGACCTTGGGCAGTCTCCATCAGGCCGAACTCGATGGTCATCCAGTACAGGCGGGCCAGGTAGACGCGTTCTTCCTTGGTCGCCGCCAGGCCCAGCTTGCCGTAGGTGTGGGTGAACTCGGCGAACCAGGGGTTGGTCAGCAGCGGGCAATGGCCGAAGATCTCATGGAAGATGTCCGGTTCCTGCAGGTAGTCCAGCTCTTCGGGGGTACGGATGAACGTGGCCACCGGGAAGCGTTTGCTGGCCAGCAGCTCGAAGAAGGTCTGGAAAGGGATCAACGCAGGGACGCGGGCGACTTGCCAGCCGGTGGTGGCGCCCAGGACCTTGTTGATTTCGCCCAGTTGCGGGATGCGGTCGTAGGGCAGCTTGAGCTGCTCGATGCCGTCGAGGTATTCCTGGCAGGCGCGGCCTTCGATCACTTTCATCTGTCGGGTGATCAGGGTGTTCCACACCGCGTGTTCCTGTTGCGGGTAGTCGATAAAACCATGCGCATCGGGCTCGCGTGCCACGTATTGCGTCTGTTTCATGTGGCTCTCCTGGTGAGGGCTTTCTTGTTATGTGCAGGACATGCCTTAAGGAATATCCCCTTGCCTGAGCCTTTGCACGGGGTATGGCGCGAGGGTGGGCCGAGTCGGTACGTTGTTTCTGTAACGATAATTTTACAAAAAGGCCGGGATGCCGGAAAATCACAGGCATCGAGCTGGCCTTAGCTGGGTTTTTGTCAGCTTATCTTTACGACTTTTCCACGCGTCGCTGAAATTTCTGCGCGCCTCGGGGCTTTTCCATGCGTATCAAAGTGCATTGTCAGAACCGCATCGGCATCCTGCGGGACATCCTCAACCTGTTGGTGGAATACGGCATCAACGTGTTGCGTGGGGAGGTTGGCGGCGATCACGGCAATGCCATTTACCTGCACTGCCCGAACCTGATCAACCTGCAGTTCCAGGCGCTGCGGCCCAAGTTCGAGTCGATCGCCGGTGTGTTCGGGGTCAAGCGCGTAGGCTTGATGCCCAGCGAACGCCGGCACATGGAACTCAACGCCTTACTCGGTGCGCTGGATTTCCCGGTGTTGTCGGTCGACATGGGTGGCAGCATCGTCGCGGCCAACCGCAGCGCCGCTCAGTTGCTGGGGGTGCGGGTCGACGAAGTGCCGGGGCTTCCGCTGGCGCGCTATGTCGAGGACTTCGACCTGCCGGAACTGGTACGGGCCAACAAGTCGCGGATCAACGGCTTGCGCATCAAGGTCAAGGGCGATGTGTTTCTTGCCGATATCGCGCCGCTGCAATCGGAACACGACGATAGCGAGGCGCTGGCGGGTGCGGTGCTGACGCTACACCGGGCAGATCGTATTGGTGAGCGCATCTACAACGTGCGCAAGCAGGAGCTGCGCGGCTTCGACAGCATTTTCCAGAGCTCTCGGGTGATGGCTGCGGTGGTACGTGAGGCGCGGCGCATGGCACCTCTGGATGCACCGCTGCTGATCGAAGGCGAAACGGGTACCGGCAAGGAGCTGTTGGCGCGTGCCTGTCACCTGGCCAGCCCACGCGGCCAGGCGCCGTTGATGGCACTCAACTGCGCGGGCCTTCCGGAATCGATGGCTGAGACTGAGCTGTTCGGCTATGGCCCGGGCGCTTTCGAAGGCGCCCGGGCCGAAGGCAAGCTGGGCCTGCTGGAGCTGACCGCCGGTGGCACGTTGTTCCTCGACGGTGTGGGAGAGATGAGCCCGCGCCTGCAGGTCAAGCTGCTGCGGTTCCTGCAGGATGGCTGCTTCCGCCGGGTGGGCAGTGACGAGGAGGTGTATCTCGATGTGCGGGTCATTTGCGCCACCCAGGTCGATCTCTCCGAGTTGTGCGCCCGGGGCGAGTTCCGCCAGGACCTGTATCACCGCCTCAATGTGTTGTCGCTGCATATCCCGCCGCTGCGCGAGTGCATGGACGGGCTGGACGGGCTGGTGCAGCATTTTCTCGACCAGGCCAGTCGGCAGATTGGTTGCCCGATGCCGCGTCTGGCGCCAGCGGCGATGGACAAGCTCAGCCAGTACCACTGGCCAGGCAATGTGCGCCAGTTGGAGAACGTGCTGTTCCAGGCGGTGTCGTTGTGCGAGGGCGGGGTAGTGAAGGGCGAGCATATTCGCCTGCCGGACTATGGTGCGCGGCAACCATTGGGTGAGTTTTCGCTGGAAGGGGATCTTGCGCAAATTGTCGGACGATTTGAAAAGGCTGTGCTGGAATCCTTGATGACGGAATATTCCAGTAGTCGAGCGCTGGGCAAACGTCTGGGTGTTTCACATACGACAATAGCCAATAAGTTGCGCGATTACTCGCTCAACAAATCGGCGGAATGAAGTAAGAGATATGAATTACTCGACATTGAGTAAACACAACTTTTGGCGCCGCGCGCCTCGGGATGTTCGAGGCGCAGCAGGCGTTACTGCCAATATCAGCCGTTGGAGCAGCCGTTGCCCATCACGCGGTACTCGAGGATGTGCTTCTGGCCTTGGGAATCCTCATAGGTCATGCGGGCTGGAACCACTTCACAGACGTTCGGGACTTCGCTCATCGAGAGTACGCGGGCGATGTCCAGGTGCTGCGAGTAACTGTACTGCTCAACCGGAATCTGCTCGACATCCTTTGCAACTTCGTCGGCCATCGCCGCGCTGCAAAGACCGCCAAGTACCAATGCCAGTAACGCTTTCATTTTCAATTTACCTATTTTAGGTCGTGAGGGGGCACGCGGCGCTTTTGGCGCCGCGAGTACAGCCAGGTCTTAACTATCGGATCAAGAGAGGGATCAACTTGCCTTCGTGGGGGCTGTTACTTGAGTTAATCGCCTTGCCGTTGTTGGCGAGATGAATTTTATGGCGGGGCAGTGCACTGAAACAGATGGACTTTTGATAAAGTTTTTTTGCCTTTTGACAGAATCTGTAACAATCCCCAGGATCGGCTCCTCGTTTTTTTTCTTCACCGCCCTGTGAGTGCTGGGTTAGAGCGGTTGTGTAAGTTTTTGTAGGGAATTCAGCGTTTCGCTACTACCAACGTCGAATGGCTTTTCGCGCTCTGGTACAGTTACAAACGATTCCATACAAAAACAACTATTACACCGAGGTAAAACAGATGAGTGCGGCTCCCCTGTATCCCGTTCGTCCCGAGGTTGCGGCCAATACCCTGACCGACGAGGCCACCTACAAGGCCATGTACCAGCAGTCGGTGATCAACCCGGACGGCTTCTGGCGCGAGCAGGCCCAGCGCCTGGACTGGATCAAGCCCTTCACCAAGGTCAAGCAGACCTCCTTCGACGATCACCATGTCGACATCAAGTGGTTCGCTGATGGCACTCTGAACGTTTCCTACAACTGCCTCGACCGTCATCTGGCCGAGCGTGGCGATCAGGTCGCCATCATTTGGGAAGGCGACGACCCGGCTGACAGCCGTAACATCACCTATCGCGAGTTGCACGAGCAGGTCTGCAAGTTCGCCAACGCCCTGCGTGGCCAGGACGTGCACCGCGGTGACGTGGTGACTATCTATATGCCGATGATCCCTGAGGCCGTGGTGGCCATGCTGGCCTGCGCACGCATCGGCGCGATCCACTCGGTGGTATTCGGTGGCTTCTCGCCCGAGGCGTTGGCTGGGCGCATCATCGATTGCCGCTCGAAGGTCGTCATCACCGCCGACGAAGGTGTGCGCGGTGGACGTCGTACCCCACTCAAGGCCAATGTCGACCTGGCCCTGACCAACCCTGAAACCAGCAGCGTGCAGAAGATCATCGTGTGCAAGCGCACTGGCGGTGACATTGCCTGGCACCAGCACCGTGACATCTGGTACGAGGACTTGATGAAGGTCGCCTCCAGCCACTGCGCCCCGAAGGAAATGGGTGCCGAGGAGCCGCTGTTCATCCTTTATACCTCCGGCTCGACCGGCAAGCCCAAGGGTGTGCTGCACACCACCGGTGGCTACCTGGTGTACGCCGCACTGACCCACGAGCGGGTGTTCGACTACCGTCCGGGCGAAGTCTACTGGTGCACCGCCGACGTGGGTTGGGTCACCGGTCACAGCTATATCGTCTACGGCCCTCTGGCCAACGGCGCGACCACGCTGTTGTTCGAAGGCGTGCCGAACTACCCGGACATCACCCGCGTGTCGAAGATCATCGACAAGCACAAGGTCAACATTCTCTACACCGCACCGACCGCCATTCGCGCCATGATGGCCGAAGGGCAGGCCGCAGTGGCCGGTGCCGACGGCTCCAGCCTGCGCCTGCTGGGTTCGGTGGGCGAGCCGATCAACCCTGAAGCCTGGAACTGGTACTACCAGACTGTGGGCAAGGAGCGTTGCCCGATCGTCGACACTTGGTGGCAAACCGAGACGGGCGGCATCCTGATCAGCCCGCTGCCAGGCGCCACGGGCCTGAAGCCTGGCTCGGCGACCCGTCCGTTCTTCGGCGTAGTGCCGGCGTTGGTGGACAACCTGGGCAATCTGATCGAGGGCGCTGCCGAGGGCAACCTGGTGATCCTCGACTCCTGGCCGGGCCAGTCGCGTTCGTTGTACGGCGACCACGACCGCTTCGTCGATACCTACTTCAAGACCTTCCGCGGCATGTATTTCACCGGTGACGGTGCTCGCCGTGACGAGGATGGCTACTACTGGATCACCGGCCGGGTCGATGACGTGCTCAACGTCTCCGGTCACCGCATGGGCACGGCCGAGATCGAAAGCGCCATGGTGGCGCATGCCAAGGTCGCCGAAGCTGCGGTGGTGGGCGTGCCGCACGACATCAAGGGGCAGGGCATCTATGTGTACGTGACGCTCAATGCTGGCGAGCAGCCGAGTGAGGCGCTGCGTCTGGAGCTTAAGAACTGGGTGCGCAAGGAGATCGGCCCGATCGCTTCGCCGGACGTGATCCAGTGGGCGCCGGGGCTGCCCAAGACTCGCTCGGGCAAGATCATGCGGCGCATCCTGCGCAAGATCGCCACGGGTGAATACGATGCGTTGGGGGACATCTCGACGCTGGCCGACCCTGGGGTGGTGCAGCATCTGATCGACACCCACAAGTCGATGGCGTTGGTGTCGGCGTGATGGTTGTGGGGCGCTTCGCGCCCCTTTCGCTCGCGTTTTTCGAAACAACGAAACCCCGCTCGGGCAACCGGCGGGGTTTTTGCTTTACTGGAGGGATGTTACCCGACATTCATCGGTAACCTTTCCTGTCACCGGATTCGCACAAAAGCGGGGCGAGTCGAAACAGTTAGATACCTTTGTGGTGCTGCGCGCGGGCTTTTCTTGCAAGCTGGCACGCTGGACTTGCCGGAGTACAAGGCTTTGCCAATAATAGGCCCGCTTATTGCTTGGCTTATAGGTTATTTTTCTTTTGCTCTTGCATATTGCGCGGGAGCTGTCAATATCGCCCGCCGCGGTTCAAGGCGCTTCTGTAAGTAGTTGTCGCTTTGAAGAAATATCGGCCACCGGGCTGTCGTTAAAATGCCACTCACTCGCTCGTGGTCTGCGACCTTGGTCGATACCCCCGCGGCTCGCGTTGTACCCATTCGCATGTCGGGCAGTCGTTACACCTGCCTTGTATTGCCCTGTACCGATGGAGTTACCTGATGAAGAAGCTCGCACTGCTTGGCGCCCTGGCGCTGTCCGTGTTGTCCCTGGTATCGCAGGCCGATGAGAAACCGTTGAAGATCGGTATCGAGGCTGCCTACCCACCCTTCGCCTTCAAGCAACCCGACGGCAGCATCGCCGGTTTCGACTACGACATCGGCAACGCCCTGTGCGAAGAGATGAAAGCCAAGTGCACTTGGGTCGAGCAAGAGTTCGACGGCCTGATTCCGGCGCTGAAAGTGCGCAAGATCGACGCCATTCTCTCGTCCATGTCCATCACCGAAGACCGCAAGAAGTCGGTCGACTTCACCAAGCGCTACTACCTGACCCCGGCTCGCCTGGTCATGAAGGATGGCACTCAGGTCAGCGAAGACCTGCATGAACTCAGCGGCAAGAAGATCGGCGTGCAGCGCGGTTCGATCCATGACCGCTTCGCCAAGGAAGTCCTGGCGCCCAAAGGGGCCACCGTCGTGCCTTACGGCACTCAGAACGAAATCTATCTCGACGTCGCAGCCGGTCGCCTGGACGGCACCGTTGCCGACGCCACCCTGCTCGAGGACGGCTTCCTCAAGACTGACGCCGGCAAGGGCTTTGCCTTCGTCGGTCCATCGTTCACCGACGTGAAGTACTTCGGTGACGGCGTCGGCATCGCCGTGCGCAAGGGCGACAACGCCAATCGTGAGCGCATCAATGCCGCGATCGACGCGATCCGCAAGAACGGTAAGTACAAGGCCATCGAAGCCAAGTACTTCAACTTCGACATCTATGGGCCTGAAGCTCAGTAAGACGTCGGGTTTCACCTGTGCAATGGTGCAAACAGCAGAGGCTCTGAGGTTTGCACCATTTTTCATTCCAAGTCCCGAGGAATCCCAATCATGTTGAAAGGCTACGGGGCAGTCATCCTCGATGGGGCATGGCTGACGCTGCAGCTCGCCCTGTCGTCGATGGCCCTGGCTATCGTGCTTGGCCTGATCGGCGTGGCGCTGCGTTTGTCGCCAGTACGCTGGTTGGCCTGGCTGGGTGATATGTACGCCACGGTGATCCGTGGCATTCCAGACCTTGTGCTGATCCTGCTGATCTTCTATGGCGGTCAGGATCTGATCAACCGCATTGCGCCGCTGGTCGGCTATGAAGACTACATTGACCTCAATCCGTTAGTGGCCGGTGTGGGCACCTTGGGCTTCATTTTCGGTGCATACCTTTCCGAAACATTCCGCGGTGCCTTCCTGGGTATTCCCAAGGGGCAGGCCGAGGCGGGCATGGCTTATGGCATGAGCGGCATGCAGGTTTTCTTCCGCATCATGGTGCCGCAAATGATCCGTCTGGCGATCCCAGGCTTCACCAACAACTGGTTGGTGCTGACCAAGGCCACGGCGCTGATCTCGGTGGTCGGCCTGCAGGACATGATGTTCAAGGCCAAGCAGGCGGCCGACGCCACGCGCGAGCCTTTTACCTTCTTCCTGGCAGTAGCGGCACTGTACCTGGTGCTCACCAGCATCTCGCTGCTGGCCCTGAAGTACCTCGAGCGACGCTATTCGGTGGGCGTAAAGGTGGCTGAACTATGATCTTCGACTACAACGTCATCTGGGAGGCCATGCCCCTTTACCTGGGCGGCCTGCTGACCACCTTGAAGCTGCTGGCGCTGTCGCTGTTCTTCGGCTTGCTGACGGCCATTCCCCTGGGCCTGATGCGTGTCTCCAAGCAGCCGCTGGTGAGCCTGGTCGCCTGGCTCTATACCTATGTGATCCGTGGCACGCCGATGCTCGTGCAGCTGTTCCTGATCTACTACGGTCTGGCGCAGTTCGAAGCCGTGCGCGAAAGCTTCCTCTGGCCCTGGCTGTCGAGCGCGACCTTCTGCGCGTGCCTGGCCTTTGCGATCAATACCAGCGCCTACACGGCCGAGATCATCGCCGGCAGTCTGCGGGCCACCCCGCACGGTGAGATCGAAGCGGCCAAGGCCATGGGCATGTCGCGCATGATGATGTACCGCCGCATCCTGCTGCCGTCGGCCTTGCGCCGGGCGCTGCCGCAGTACAGCAACGAGGTGATCATGATGCTGCAGACCACCAGTCTGGCCTCGATCGTCACCCTGATCGACATCACGGGCGCGGCACGTACCGTCAATGCCCAGTACTACCTGCCTTTCGAGGCCTACATCACGGCGGGCGTGTTCTACCTGTGCCTGACCTTCATTCTGGTGCGCCTGTTCAAGATGGCCGAACGCCGCTGGCTCAGCTACCTGGCGCCACGCAAGCACTGATCGCTCTGTGAGAACCGACAGCATGTACAAACTTCAAGTCCAAGACCTGCATAAGCGCTACGGCAGCCACGAAGTGCTCAAGGGCATTTCGCTCGAAGCCAAGGCGGGCGACGTGATCAGCATCATCGGCTCCAGTGGTTCGGGTAAGTCGACCTTCCTGCGCTGCATCAACCTGCTCGAGCAGCCGCACGCCGGGAAGATCCTGCTCAACAATGAAGAGCTCAAGCTGGTCCCCGGCAAGGATGGCGCGCTCAAGGCCGCCGACCCCAAACAGTTGCAGCGCATGCGTTCGCGCCTGTCGATGGTGTTCCAGCACTTCAACCTCTGGTCGCACATGACGGCGCTGGAGAACGTGATCGAGGCCCCGGTGCATGTGCTGGGCGTGAGCCGCAAGCAAGCGCTGGAAAAAGCCGAGCACTACCTGAACAAGGTGGGCGTGGCCCATCGCAAGGATGCCTTCCCCGGGCACATGTCCGGTGGTGAGCAGCAGCGGGTCGCGATCGCCCGGGCCTTGGCCATGGAGCCTGAGGTGATGCTGTTCGACGAGCCAACCTCGGCCCTTGACCCGGAGCTGGTGGGCGATGTGCTCAAGGTCATGCAATCGCTGGCTCAGGAAGGCCGCACCATGGTCGTGGTGACTCACGAAATGGGCTTCGCCCGTGAGGTGTCCAACCAATTGGTGTTCCTGCACAAGGGGTTGGTGGAAGAGCGCGGCAACCCGCGTGAAGTGCTGGTCAATCCGCAGTCGGAGCGACTCAAGCAGTTTCTTTCCGGCAGCCTGAAGTAAAGGCTGCACCTTGCACCAGAATAGGGCATGCTGCGCAGCGAAGCGCAGCTTGACCCGGCGCCACAGACACGAACGATCCCAGGTTTCGGACCACGCCCTATGACCACCCAGCGAATCGGATTTCTCATCTGGCCCAGTACCCGGCCGCTGACCCTGGCGCTGGCCGAGGAAGTGCTGCAGGTCGCCCAGCGGGTGCATCCGGATGTGTCTTACGAGTTGGTGTTTCTCCAGGCTGAAGTAGCGCCCGACGGGGCCTGGCGCTTGCCGGGCGAGCCTTGGAGCGGTCGTCTGGAGGGCTGTCAGAAGCTCTTTCTTCTGGCGGATGAGCCACCAGTGGCGGTGGGCTCGGCCCTGTCGTCCGCGCTCAAGCAACTGGCGCGCAGCGGTTGCCTGATTGGTGGTCTGTCGGCTGGTGTGTACCCGCTGGCGGCGCTGGGTCTGCTCGATGGTTATCGCGCCGCAGTGCACTGGCGTTGGCAGGATGACTTTGCCGAGCGCTTTCCCAAGGTCATCGCCACCAGTCACCTATTCGACTGGGACCGTGATCGCCTGACCGCATGTGGTGGCATGGCTGTCACCGACCTGCTGCTGGCGGTGCTGGCGCGTGATCACGGCGCCGAGCTTGCCGGAGCGGTGTCTGAGGAGCTGGTGGTCGAGCGCATTCGTGAAGGGGGCGAGCGCCAGCGTATTCCGCTGCAGAATCGGCTCGGCTCCAGCCATCCGAAGCTCACCCAGGCGGTGCTGCTGATGGAGGCCAACATCGAAGAGCCGCTGACCACCGACGAAATCGCCCAGCACGTGTGCGTGTCCCGTCGGCAACTCGAGCGAATCTTCAAGCAGTACCTCAATCGCGTACCCAGCCAGTATTACCTGGAGCTGCGCCTGAACAAGGCGCGGCAGATGCTGATGCAGACCAGCAAGTCGATCATCCAGATCGGGTTGTCGTGCGGGTTTTCCTCCGGGCCGCATTTCTCCAGTGCCTACCGCAACTTCTTTGGGGCCACGCCGCGCGAAGACCGCAATCAGCGGCGCAGCGCCAGCCCGTTCGAGCTCAGTTCGGCGCCTGCCGAAAAGGGCTGAGTCCTGATCGTTCGAGTCGGCCTTTTTCACAGGTGAACCTGCGTCTGCAGGTCCTCGTCGGCGTTGGTGTCCGGCGTGGCCTGTGGGGCGGGTTCACCTGCGAAAAGGCCACCGCTCTTCTTATGTGAACACCCGTTCACCCATCCCTTTCTCTCCCGTACACTGCGCGATTGCGACAGTGTTTGTCGCATTGCCGAAAACCTGCCTGAAACAGGGTTTTGCGCTGTAACAAGTTGTCGCCTGGCAGCAAGGACAGGCGCCGATCAGTCCTTACAATCCCCCCATCGCTCGCCACTTCCAGGCCAGCGTTCCTCTTCAGGAGACTCAGATGTCCGTTGAGCAAGCCCCGGTGCAACGTGCCGATTTCGACCAGGTCATGGTTCCCAACTATTCTCCGGCGGCCTTCATTCCTGTGCGAGGCGAGGGCTCCCGAGTCTGGGACCAGTCGGGTCGCGAACTGATCGACTTCGCCGGTGGTATCGCCGTGAACGCCTTGGGTCATTGCCATCCGGCGCTGGTCAAGGCCCTCACCGAGCAGGCCAATACCCTGTGGCATGTGTCCAACGTCTTCACCAACGAGCCGGCCCTGCGCCTGGCCCACAAGCTGGTGGACGCGACCTTCGCCGAGCGTGCCTTCTTCTGCAACTCTGGCGCCGAGTCCAACGAGGCCGCTTTCAAGCTGGCCCGTCGCGTGGCCCATGACCGCTTCGGCCCGGAGAAGCACGAGATCATCGCCACCGTGAACAGCTTCCACGGTCGCACCCTGTTCACCGTCAGTGTCGGTGGCCAGCCCAAGTACTCCGATGGCTTCGGTCCGAAGATCACCGGTATCAGCCATGTGCCATACAACGACCTCGAAGCGCTGAAAGCCCAGATTTCCGACAAGACCTGCGCTGTGGTGATCGAGCCGATCCAGGGCGAGAGTGGTGTGGTTCCGGCTGACAAGGCCTACCTGGAAGGCGCGCGCAAGCTGTGCGACGAACACAACGCGCTGCTGATTTTCGACGAAGTGCAGACCGGCGTGGGCCGTACCGGCTCGCTGTATGCCTACCAGCACTATGGCGTGACCCCGGATATCCTCACCAGCGCCAAGAGCCTGGGCGGCGGTTTCCCGATTGGCGCCATGCTGACCACCACCGACCTTGCCAAGCACCTGGCCGTCGGCACCCACGGCACCACCTATGGCGGTAACCCGCTGGCTTGCGCCGTGGCCTGCGCCGTGCTCGACGTGGTCAACACGCCTGAGACGCTGGCCGGCATCAAGGCCAAGCACGAGCGCTTCAAGTCTCGCCTGGAGAAGATCGGCCAGCAGTCCGGCCTGTTCACCCAGGTGCGTGGCGTCGGTCTGCTGATCGGTTGCGTGCTCAGCGAAGCCTGGAAAGGCAAGGCCAAGGACATCCTCAATGCCGCCGAGAAAGAAGGCGTGATGGTCCTGCAGGCCGGCCCGGACGTGGTGCGCTTCGCTCCGAGCCTGGTGGTGGAAGATGCTGACATCGACGAAGGTCTGGCGCGCTTCGAGCGTGCCGTGGCCAAGCTGACCCAGGGCTGATAGCCCGCAGTCACCCTCGCCGGCCCTGACTGCGGTCGGGGCTGGCGATACCCGAATTTCTGCGCGGGCGCCCGCTTTCCAACGAAGTAGCGCGCCCGTTGTTTTTCCGTGCCGATGCGTCGGCCTGTTTTCCCAAAGGAGTGACACCATGCTGGTGATGCGCCCCGCGCAAATGGCGGATCTGAACGAAGTGCAGCGCATGGCTGCCGACAGCCCCATTGGTGTCACCTCGCTGCCCGACGACGCCGGTCGCCTGGGCGACAAGATCGCCGCCTCGGAAACGTCCTTTGCCGCCGAAGTGAGCTTCAACGGCGAAGAAAGCTACTTCTTCGTCCTTGAAGACAACGAAACCGGCAAGCTCGTCGGTTGCTCGGCGATCGTCGCCTCGGCGGGCTACTCCGAGCCGTTCTACAGTTTTCGTAACGAGACCTTCGTGCACGCCTCGCGCGAGCTGAAGATCCACAACAAGATCCACGTCCTGTCGTTGTGCCACGACCTGACCGGCAACAGCCTGCTGACCAGCTTCTACGTGCTGCCGGAGTTGGTGAACAGCGCCTTCGCCGAACTCAACTCCCGCGGTCGTCTGCTGTTCATGGCTTCGCATCCGGAGCGCTTTGCCGATTCGGTGGTCACCGAGATCGTCGGCTACAGCGACGAGCAGGGGGAGTCGCCGTTCTGGGACGCCATCGGCCGCAACTTCTTCGACCTTAACTACGCCGACGCCGAGCGCCTGTGTGGCCTGAAGAGCCGCACCTTCCTCGCCGAACTGATGCCGCACTACCCGATCTACGTGCCGCTGCTGGCCGATGAGGCCCAGGAGGCCATGGGCCAGGTCCATCCGCGAGCGCAGATCACCTTCGACATCCTCATGCGCGAAGGCTTCGAGACCGAGCACTACATCGACATCTTCGACGGTGGCCCGACGTTGCACGCGCGCACCTCGGGCATCCGCTCGATCGCCCAGAGCCGGGTGGTGCCGGTAAAACTCGACGATAGCCCGATCAAGGGCGGGCGCGCCTATCTGGTCTGCAACGGCCAGTTGCAGGATTACCGCGCCGTGCTGCTGGAGCTGGACTGGGTGCCGGGTAAACCGGTCAGCCTCAGCCACGAAGCCGCTGATGCCCTGGGGGTCGGTGAGGGCGGCAGTGTCCGCCTGGTCGCCGTCTAAGCCTGCGCCCGGCCCGCCCGTGTCGGGGCGCCGGTTCAGAGAGATTCGCGGTAGGCACGAGCCGCCGCACAAGGAGATAGCATGATCGTTCGTCCCGTACGCAGCAGCGACTTACCCGCGCTGATCGAATTGGCACGCAGCACCGGCACCGGCCTGACCACCTTGCCGGCCAACGAAGGTCGCCTCGGACACCGTGTCGGCTGGGCCGAGAAGAGCTTCCGTGGCGAGGCCGAGCGCGCTGATACCGACTACCTGTTCGTGCTGGAGAACGACGAAGGCCTTGTGGTCGGCATCTGCGCCATCGCCGGCGCCGTGGGACTGCGCGAGCCTTGGTACAACTACCGCGTCGGCCTGACCGTCAGCGCCTCTCAGGAACTGAAGATCTATCGCGAGATCCCGACCCTGTTCCTGGCCAACGACCTGACGGGCAACTCCGAGCTGTGCTCTCTGTTCCTGCGGGGCGACTACCGCAGCGGCCTCAATGGCCGCCTGTTGTCCAAGGCGCGCATGCTGTTCATCGCCGAATTCCCGGAACTGTTCGGCAACAAGATCATCGCCGAAATGCGTGGCATGTCCGACGAGAACGGTCGTTCGCCATTCTGGGAGAGCCTGGGGCGGCACTTCTTCAAGATGGAGTTCAGCCAGGCCGACTACCTCACCGGTGTAGGCAACAAGTCCTTCATCGCAGAACTGATGCCCAAGTTCCCGCTGTATACCTGCTTCCTGTCGGAGGCTGCGCGCAACATCATCGGTCGTGTGCACCCCGACACCGAGCCTGCGCTGGCCATGCTCAAGCGCGAAGGCTTCAGTTACCAGGGCTATGTCGACATCTTCGACGCCGGCCCGGCCATCGAATGCGAAACCTCGAAGATCCGTGCCGTGCGCGAAAGCCAGACCCTGGTGCTGGCGGTCGGGACGCCAGGCGACGATGCGACCCCTTATCTGATTCATAACCGCAAGCGCGAGGACTGCCGCATCACCGCGGCGCCGGCACGCCTGGCGGCTGGCACTTTGGTGGTCGATCCACAGACCGCCAAGCGCCTGCGCCTGGGGGCCGGCGACAGTGTGCGCGCTGTGACGCTGTCCGCTAGCCGGGAGGCCAATTAAATGACGACCCATTACATCGCCGGCCAATGGCGGGCCGGGCAGGGCCAGGCCCTGCAATCGCTCAACCCGGTGACCCAGGCCGTAGTCTGGGAAGGGCAGGGGGCCGACGAGGCGCAGGTGCAGGCAGCCGTGCAGGCGGCACGCCAGGCCTTTCCAGCCTGGGCGCAGTTGAGCCTGGATGCGCGCATCGGTGTGTTGGAAGCCTTTGCCGAAAAGCTCAAGGCCAATGGTGACGCCCTGGCCCGCTGCATCGGCGAGGAAACCGGCAAGCCCCTGTGGGAATCGGCCACCGAAGTCACCAGCATGGTCAACAAAGTGGCCATCTCGGTGCAGAGCTACCGTGAGCGTACGGGCGAGAAGAGTGGGCCACTGGCCGACGCCACTGCCGTGCTGCGACACAAACCCCACGGCGTGGTGGCGGTGTTCGGCCCTTACAACTTCCCTGGGCACCTGCCCAATGGCCACATCGTCCCGGCCTTGCTGGCGGGCAATTGCGTGGTGTTCAAACCCAGTGAGCTGACCCCCAAGGTGGCCGAGCTGACCGTCAAGTGTTGGATCGAGGCGGGGCTGCCGGCAGGCGTGCTCAACCTGGTGCAAGGCGCCCGTGAGACCGGTGTCGCGCTGGCCGCCAATCCCGGTATCGATGGTCTGTTCTTCACCGGCTCCAGCCGTACCGGCAACCTGTTGCACCAGCAGTTCGCTGGTCGTCCGGACAAGATCCTCGCCCTGGAGATGGGCGGCAACAACCCATTGGTGGTGGACGAGGTTCAGGACCTGGACGCTGCCGTCTATACCATCATCCAGTCTGCCTTCATTTCCGCCGGCCAGCGCTGCACCTGCGCTCGCCGCCTGCTGGTGCCTCAAGGCGCCTGGGGTGACGCGCTGCTGGCGCGTCTGGTCGAAGTCAGCCGTGCCATCAGTGTCGGCGCGTTCGACCAGCAACCAGCGCCGTTCATGGGGTCGGTGATTTCGCTGCAGGCCGCCCGCGCACTGCTGGATGCCCAGGCTGAGTTGCTGGGTAAAGGGGCCGTGGCGCTGCTGGAGATGACCCAGCCACAGGCCGGCGCTGCCTTGCTGACACCCGGCATTATCGACGTCACCGCTGTGACCGGTCGCCCGGACGAAGAATTCTTCGGCCCGCTGCTGCAAGTGATCCGCTACAGCGACTTCGATGCCGCGATCGACGAGGCCAACAACACCCAGTACGGCCTGGCCGCAGGACTGCTGTCGGACTCCCGGGCGCGCTACCAGTACTTTTGGCTGCGCAGTCGCGCCGGCATCGTCAACTGGAACAAACAACTGACCGGCGCCGCCAGCAGCGCGCCGTTCGGTGGCGTCGGGGCCAGCGGCAACCACCGCGCCAGCGCCTATTACGCGGCTGATTATTGCGCCTACCCAGTGGCTTCGTTGGAGACCGCGAGCCTCACTCTGCCGGCGACCCTGACGCCGGGCGTCACCCTATAACAACAGGTCTCGGAGCCTAGCCGATGAAATCCTACGAAGTGAATTTTGATGGCCTGGTGGGGCCTACCCACAACTATGGTGGTCTGTCCTACGGCAACGTGGCTTCGCAGAGCAACAGCCAGCAGCAGTCCAACCCGCGTGAAGCGGCGCGCCAAGGCTTGGCGAAGATGAAGGCTCTGGCCGACATGGGCTTCAAGCAAGGCGTGCTGGCCCCGCAGGAGCGTCCGGACGTTGCAGCCTTGCGTCGCCTGGGCTTCAGCGGCAGCGACGCCGAGGTGATCCGCCGCGCGGCGAAAGAGGCCATGCCTCTGCTGGTGGCAAGCTGCTCGGCCTCGAGCATGTGGGTGGCCAACGCCGCGACCGTCAGCCCCAGCGCCGACACCGCCGATGGCCGCGTGCATTTCACCGCTGCCAACCTGAACTGCAAGTACCACCGCAGTATCGAGCATCCCACCACCAGCCGTGTGCTGGGCGCCATGTTCGCGGACGAAAAGCACTTCGCCCACCACCAGGCCCTGCCGGCAGTCGCCCAATTCGGTGACGAAGGTGCGGCCAACCACACGCGCTTCTGCCGTACCTATGGCGAGCCGGGCGTTGAGTTCTTCGTCTACGGGCGCAGCGCCTTCGACAGCCGGTACCCGGCGCCGCAGAAGTACCCGGCGCGCCAGACCCTGGAAGCGTCCCAGGCTGTGGCGCGGCTGCACGGGCTCGCCGATGACGGTGTGGTCTACGCTCAACAGAACCCGGCGGTGATCGATCAGGGTGTGTTCCACAACGACGTGATTTCGGTGGGCAATGGCGAAGTGCTGTTCTATCACGAGGATGCCTTCCTCGAGACCGACACGGTGCTTGGCCAGTTGCAGGCTAAACTGGCCAGCAAGGGCGGCAACTTCCAGGCGATCCGTGTGCCGCGGGCCGCGGTGACGGTGGAGGACGCGGTGCGCTCCTACCTGTTCAATAGCCAGCTGCTCAGCCGGGATGATGGCTCCATGTTGTTGGTGGTGCCGGAGGAGTGCCGTAACAACGAGCGGGTATGGTCCTACCTGGGGCAGTTGACCAGCCAGGGTGGCCCGGTGAAGGAGGTCAAGGTGTTCGACCTCAAGCAGAGCATGCAGAACGGCGGTGGCCCGGCTTGCCTGCGTCTGCGGGTCGCTTTGAAGGACAACGAACTGGCGGCGGTCAATTCAGGCGTTATCATGACCGCGCCGCTGTACGATACCTTGGTCCAGTGGGTCGACAAGCACTACCGCGATCGCCTGAGCGAAGCGGACCTGGCCGACCCGCAACTGCTGGACGAATGCCGTACGGCACTGGATGAGCTGACCCAGATCCTGAAACTGGGTTCGGTCTATCCGTTCCAACGCCAACCTTGAGAGAGAACTTGTAATGTCCGATGCCCTGCGGCTGATCCTTGAAGACAACGATGGTACCCAGCTGGAAACCTCCTGCACTCGCTTTGCTGTGGTCTGGCAGGGCAAGGAAGTCTGGATCCAGCAGGATGGCCGCGGCCAGCTGCTGATCGGCGTCGACGTGGAGGAAGGCGATACCGAATACGCCAACCTGCTGCTGCGCCCCATGGCGACCAACCTGGTCAGCCTGCAACTGGAAATGGAGCCGGCTGAAGTCGGTGACGACGACCACGTGCATGGCCCGGATTGCGGTCACCATCACTAAGGAAACGCTCTATGCTCGCCCTCGGAAAACTGCTTGACCTGACCCTGGCCGATCATGAACCGGCCGAGAAAACGCAAGTGACGGTCGAGGGCGTGCGCTTGCGCTGGCTGGGGGAGGGCGCCCTTGAGGTACGTCCGCCCGAAGGCAAGGACAATGGCCTGGACCTGCTGCTGTCGGCCGGCATCCACGGCAATGAAACCGCACCCATTGAGCTGCTCGACGAGCTCCTCCACGGCGTGGCCCGTGGCGAGATCAAGCCACGGGCGCGTGTATTGTTCCTGTTCGGCAATCCCGAGGCGATCCGCAAGGGCGAGCGTTACGTCGAGCAAGACATCAACCGCCTGTTCAACGGTCGGCATGAACTCTCCAGTGGCCCCGAGGCCTTGCGCGCGGCAGAGCTGGAGCAGTTCGCCCGGGTGTTCTTCAGCCTGCCGGGGCGTACCCGCCTGCATTACGACCTGCACACGGCGATCCGGGGTTCGAAGATCGAGCAGTTCGCGCTGTATCCGTACAAGGAAGGGCGTCGCCACTCCCGTCGTGAGCTGGCTCGCCTGAACGCCGCGGGGATGGAAGCGGTGTTGCTGCAGAACAAGTCATCGATCACCTTCAGTGCTTTCACCTACGAGCAACTGGAAGCCGAGGCTTTCACGCTGGAGCTGGGCAAGGCGCGGCCGTTTGGTCATAACCAGCAAGTCAACCTGGACCGCTTGCAGGCTCGCCTGTTGCAGATCATCGAGGGCAACGAGCCTGAGGGCGAAGAGAGCCTCGATGGATTGCAGCTGTTCAGCGTCGCCCGCGAGATCATCAAGCACAGCGATAACTTCCACCTGCACCTGCCCGCTGACATCGAAAACTTCTCTGAGCTCAGCAAGGGCTACCTGCTGGCTGAAGACCTGGCTGAAATGCGCTGGGTCGTCGAGGAGGAGGGCGCGCGCATCATTTTCCCCAACCCCAAGGTCAGGAATGGGCTGCGCGCTGGCATCTTGATCGTGCCTGCGTTGGCCGGTGAGCTTGGCTGACGCGTTCGCAGACTCTCGTACTTCCAGGCCTGGCGCGTCCGCGCCTTTCTTTGGCCCAGCTCATACCCAGATCCTGAACCTTGCCCCAAGGCCAAAAGCGGCCTCAGGGCAGGGGTTTTCATTGTGTCCGGCGCCGGTATCAGCCGGCCTTGAGGTGGTCAGTCGCCCTGCGTTGGGGCTGGGAATAACATGCTGGACGCCAGGGTGTCGTATGCATGTTGCAGCATCCGCAGGAGCGTGGTGAGCCCGTCGAGGCCTTCTGCATCGTAGGGATCATAGAGCACGACCGTGTAGTTTCCGCTCAACAGATGGGCGTACTTGTCCGGCATCGCCCTGTGCAGGTCGAAGCCGGGGCCCTGTTGGGGCGGGCCTGCATGGCATTGCATCAATACGATGTCAGGCACCGTGGCGTACTGCTTGCGCGCCGTATCCAATAGCCGGCTGAGCTGCGGATAGCCTGGCAGCAAGGCCAACTGCTCAAATACCCTTTCCTGGAACTGCGGTGTGCCGTAGAGATACAGATGGTCGATCGCCGTGACCTCGAATTGCGCCTGCGCGCCTGCGTTGCCGTCCACGCGCAGAGGAAGGGTGATGCCCTCGGTGAGATGCGCCGGGGCTTCCGTGCCCATGAACAGCAGATGAATGCGCTGCTTCGGCGAGGCTTGTTGGATGGTCAAAGGCTGGCCATCGGCTTGCAGGGTGAAGGCGCCCTCCTGGCGCAGTGTCACGTCGGTGGTGGTGAGCCAGACCAGGATTTCGTCGAGTGTGCCGACCACAGTCCCGGCGTCGATCGCTTCGATGAGCCTGCGCTGAACATGGACATTGCTTGCCTTGTAGAGATCAAACAGCTCGTAGTTGAAATAGACCCGTGCTGCGGTGAGCTGTGACTCGGTCGGATTGTCGTAAGCGATGGCCTCGTCCATCTCGCCGATAGCGACTTCCTGAACTTTGCCGTTGCCATCGATGATCTGTGCGTTTGCTGCTTGGGTTGTCATCAGCGTGACCTCCTTTGAATGGGGAGGGCAGGCTAAGCCGGTAGAGGGCAGACGCGTCGCTATACATGTAGGGCCGAAAGGGTGGCCCCTGTGCTAATGGAGGGGACAGTCCGATTCTGGCCGCCAATCTCTGATAAAAACCTTTTCATTCACCGCCTGTTCCATTTTCCATTCCCTTGGGCGGTAATGGGCTTGCCAGTGGCGAAAGGCTGCATTTAGCATCCGGCCATGTCTTTTTAATTTGCAAGCGCCTTAAAAGCCGTCGAAACGACGCTTTCTATCGCATAAACACACTGCACCTTGCTTGCAGGACCGATATAATGCGGCCCTTTGCCGTCGTTTCGTCGACGTGTTTGCCCCTTAGGGCCGCCGTTTCCGTGGAAGAACCTATGAAAAGCGCCGAAATCCGTGAAGCCTTCCTTCGCTTCTTCGAAGAGCAGGGACATACCCGAGTCGCCTCCAGTTCGCTGATCCCGAACAACGACCCGACCCTGCTGTTCACCAACGCAGGCATGAACCAGTTCAAGGACTGCTTCCTGGGTGCGGAGAAGCGCGCCTACACCCGTGCCGTGAGCAGCCAGAAGTGCGTACGCGCCGGCGGCAAGCACAACGACCTGGAAAACGTCGGTTATACCGCTCGTCACCACACGTTCTTCGAAATGCTGGGCAACTTCAGCTTCGGCGACTACTTCAAGCGCGATGCCATTACCTTCGCCTGGACCTTCCTGACCTCCGATAAGTGGCTGAACCTGCCGAAGGAAAAGCTCTGGGTCACCGTCTACGCCAGCGACGACGAAGCCTACGACATCTGGACCAAGGAGGTCGGCGTACCGGCCGAGCGCATGGTGCGCATCGGTGACAACAAGGGGGCGCCGTACGCTTCCGACAACTTCTGGACCATGGGCGACACCGGCCCATGCGGTCCATGCACCGAGATCTTCTACGATCACGGCCCGGACATCTGGGGCGGCCCACCCGGCTCGCCAGAAGAGGACGGCGACCGCTACATCGAGATCTGGAACAACGTCTTCATGCAGTTCAACCGCACCGCCGATGGCGTCCTGCACCCGCTGCCGGCCCCGTCGGTGGACACTGGGATGGGCCTGGAGCGCATCAGTGCGGTCATGCAGCACGTGCACTCGAACTACGAGATCGACCTGTTCCGCAGTCTGCTGGCCGCCGCGGCCAAGGCCATCGGTTGCAGCAACGACGATCAACCTTCGCTGAAAGTTGTCGCCGACCACATCCGTTCCTGCGGCTTCCTAATCGCCGATGGTGTACTGCCGTCCAACGAGGGCCGCGGCTATGTGCTGCGCCGCATCATCCGTCGTGCATGCCGTCACGGTAACAAGCTCGGCGCCAAGGGCAGCTTCTTCTACCAGATCGTCGCGGCCTTGGTGGCCGAAATGGGCGACGCCTTCCCTGAGCTCAAAGCCCAGCAGGCACACATCGAGCGCGTTCTCAAGACCGAGGAAGAGCAGTTCGCCAAGACCCTGGAACAAGGCCTGCGCATCCTGGAGCAGGACCTGGCCCAGCTCAAGGGTGACGTAGTGCCAGGTGACGTAGTGTTCAAACTGTACGACACCTACGGTTTCCCCATGGACCTCACCGCCGACATCGCCCGCGAGCGCGAGCTGACCATCGACGAAGCCGGCTTCGAGCGCGAGATGGAGGCCCAGCGCGAGCGTGCCCGCTCCGCCAGCGCCTTCGGCATGGACTACAACAGCCTGGTGAAGGTCGATGTAGCCACTGACTTCCTCGGCTACAGCACCACCGAAGGCAAGGGCAAGGTCGTTGCCCTGTACAAGGATGGTCAGTCCGTCGAGCGACTGGGCGAAGGCGAGCAGGGCGTCGTGATCCTGGATCGCACCCCGTTCTACGCCGAGTCCGGCGGCCAGGTAGGTGACACCGGTTACCTGCAGGCCGGCGACATGCGTTTCGATGTGCGTGACACCACCAAGACCGGTGGCGCCTTCCTGCACCACGGCGTTGTCGCCAGTGGCGCGCTGAGCGTGGGTGCCGAGGTCGCGGCGCAGGTCGATGCCGACGTGCAGCACGCCACCTCGCTGAACCACTCCGCCACTCACCTGCTGCACGAAGCGCTGCGCCAAGTACTGGGCGAGCATGTCCAGCAGAAGGGTTCGTTGGTCGACAGCCAGCGCCTGCGTTTCGACTTCAGCCACTTCGAGGCGGTGAAGCCTGAGCAGATCAAGGCGCTGGAAGACATCGTCAACCGCGAAGTGCGCAAGAATACTGCGGTGGAAACCGAGATCACCGACATCGAAACCGCCAAGCGCAAGGGCGCCATGGCCCTGTTCGGCGAGAAGTACGGCGATACCGTGCGCGTGCTGACCATGGGTGGCGACTTCTCGGTGGAGCTGTGCGGCGGTATCCATGCCAAGCGTACCGGTGATATCAGCCTGTTCAAGATCATCAGCGAGGGCGGCGTGGCCTCTGGCGTACGCCGTATCGAAGCGATCACCGGCGCCGCCGCGCTGGCCTACCTGAACGCTGCCGAAGAGCAGGTCAAGGAAGCCGCGCAGCTGGTCAAGGGCAATCGTGACAACCTGATCGACAAGCTGTCGGCTGTGCTCGAGCGCAACCGTCAGCTGGAAAAGCAGCTCGAGCAGCTGCAGGCCAAGGCCGCCAGCGCCGCCGGGGACGATCTCTCCAATGCGGCCGTTGAGGTCAAGGGCGCCAAGGTTCTCGCCGCTCGCCTGGATGGGCAGGACGGCAAGGCTCTGTTGGCCCTGGTCGATCAGCTGAAGAACAAGCTCGGCCACGCAGTGATCCTGCTGGGCAGCGAGCATGAGGGCAAGGTCGTGCTGGTGGCCGGCGTGACCAAGGACCTCTCCAGCCAACTCAAGGCTGGTGACCTGATGAAACAGGCCGCTGCGAAAGTCGGTGGCAAGGGCGGTGGCCGTCCGGACATGGCCCAGGGTGGTGGCGTCGACGTCGCCGCGCTGGACGATGCCCTGGCCCTGGCCGTGCCGTTCGCCGAGCAGGGGCTTTGAGATGACCGAGGCCCACTGTCTAGTAGTGGGCCTTGGCGTGATGGATTGTTTATTGGGTGCCCATCGTGGGCTGAGGCAGCTTTGAAATGGCGTTGATCGTACAGAAATTTGGCGGCACCTCTGTCGGTTCCATCGAGCGGATCGAGCAGGTTGCCGACAAGGTCAAGAAATTCCGCGACCAAGGCACCGACCTGGTGGTAGTGCTTTCGGCCATGAGCGGAGAAACCAATCGCCTGATCGACCTGGCCAAGCAGATTACCGATCATCCCGTCCCGCGTGAGCTGGATGTGATCGTATCGACTGGCGAACAGGTGACTATTGCCCTGTTGACCATGGCCCTGATCAAGCGTGGCGTGCCGGCAGTGTCCTACACCGGCAACCAGGTGCGAATCCTCACCGATAGTGCGCACAACAAGGCGCGCATCCTGCAGATTGACGACCAGAAGATTCGCGCCGACCTCAAGGCCGGTCGCGTTGTCGTGGTGGCAGGTTTCCAGGGGGTCGACGAGCACGGCAACATCACTACCCTCGGTCGTGGCGGCTCCGACACCACCGGCGTGGCCCTGGCAGCAGCGCTCAAGGCTGATGAGTGCCAGATCTACACCGATGTCGATGGTGTCTACACCACCGACCCGCGCGTGGTGCCACAGGCACAGCGCCTGGAGAAGATCACCTTCGAGGAGATGCTGGAAATGGCCAGCCTCGGCTCCAAGGTGCTGCAGATCCGCTCTGTCGAGTTCGCAGGCAAGTACAACGTTCCGCTGCGCGTGCTGCACAGCTTCAAGGAGGGTCCGGGTACCCTCATTACCATTGATGAAGAGGAATCCATGGAACAGCCGATCATTTCCGGTATCGCCTTCAACCGTGATGAAGCCAAGCTGACCATTCGCGGCGTGCCGGATACCCCCGGCGTTGCCTTCAAGATCCTCGGTCCGATCAGTGCGGCGAACATCGAAGTCGACATGATCGTACAGAACGTCTCGCACGATAACACCACCGACTTCACCTTCACCGTGCACCGCAACGAGTACGAGAAGGCACATAGTGTGCTGGAGAACACCGCCCGTGAAATCGGCGCCCGTGAAGTGATCGGCGACACCAACATCGCCAAGGTTTCCATCGTCGGCGTCGGCATGCGCTCCCACGCGGGTGTCGCCAGCCGCATGTTCGAAGCCCTGGCCAAGGAGAGCATCAACATCCAGATGATCTCCACCTCCGAGATCAAAGTCTCGGTCGTCATCGAAGAGAAGTATCTGGAGCTGGCTGTTCGCGCGCTGCACACCGCGTTCGAACTTGACGCTCCTGCCCGACAGGGCGAGTAAGACGCTGCCTGGAGGGGCGCGGCTTGCCGCGCCCTTCGCGTTTCTGGCTGTTGCGCAGGTACCTGTCCTGCCTCGCGCGATGGCTCACCTGGGCCTGCTGCTTTCCCGGCCTAGGCCCTGCCCATTACAGACTGTTGTCCCTGATTGAATTGCGTGAGGAGAAAGTTATGTTGATTCTGACTCGTCGGTGCGCCGAGAGCCTGATCATTGGAGACGGTGAGATTACCGTGACGGTCCTGGGTGTGAAAGGCAACCAGGTGCGTATTGGTGTGAGCGCCCCTAAAGAAGTGGCCGTTCACCGCGAAGAAATCTACCTGCGGATCAAGAAAGAGAAGGACGAAGAACCAACCCTTTAATTTTTATCGATTTTTTTTCAAAAAAGGGTTTGCAAACGGGGAAGGGTCTGGTTATTATACGCCCCGTGTTGCGGTGAGGTGGCCGAGTGGCCGAAGGCGCTCCCCTGCTAAGGGAGTATACCTCATAAGGGTATCGGGGGTTCGAATCCCCCCTTCACCGCCATTTTTCGTGTAGGGCGCTGTAATTGGCGGATCACTTAAGTCGTTGAAATTAAACGAAAAAGTGCTTGGCAAAGCGATTCAGCGAACTATAATGCACGGCAAGACACGGACTCATAGCTCAGCTGGATAGAGTACTCGGCTACGAACCGAGCGGTCGGAGGTTCGAATCCTCCTGAGTCCGCCATTTAATGGGCGGTTTTGTTAAGTCAAAGCAGTTCATTCACCAGTGGTAACCTGGTCTAAAAAATACCACCTACGGACTCATAGCTCAGCTGGATAGAGTACTCGGCTACGAACCGAGCGGTCGGAGGTTCGAATCCTCCTGAGTCCGCCACTTTTGAGGCGGTTTTGCCAGTCAAGGCAGCTTCAGCAACCAGTGGTAATCTGGTCTAAAAATACCACCCTACGGACTCATAGCTCAGCTGGATAGAGTACTCGGCTACGAACCGAGCGGTCGGAGGTTCGAATCCTCCTGAGTCCGCCATACATCAAGAAGCCCGCTCGATTAGAGCGGGCTTTTTGTTTTTCCGTGTCGCTGAATTGTCAGCAATGTCGAACTAAGCTCATTCCAGGTGCGATGTCCTCAAGAACAGGTGTTGCACAGGTCTGACACATTCTGTCGTATGTGCTTTTTTCTTTTTTGCCGCCGTCGCACTGTTGGTTTCGAGCGTTGTCGTAGCTTTATCGCGCAAACGATTGTTCTGGCCAAAATTTTAAGCGATCTGACAGCTGATGCAGTGTATGATTGCGCCCGTCAGCCCCGCCGGGGCTAGTGGAATACCACCATGGACTTACCCAGTAGTTACTCGATAACACGATTTACCAAGCTAGATCTGACCGATTGATTCTCCCGGCGTGCTCCGCTGCTGGGAGTGGAGTTCGCCTATGACCGAAGTAGAAGTAAAGAAAGCCCAAGAGAGCCTGCAGGATCGCCTGGCCCAGGTGATCGAACTGTTGCAGCGCCAGCGGGTGGTCGAGGACCTGACGCACCGTCAGGAAGGTCACCACCACGATCTGGTGGAAAACCTTGTCCACCGCCAGAACCTGGTCGAGCTGCAGCGTAAGCTCGACGACCTGCACCCCGCCGACATCGCCTATATTCTTGAAGCTCTACCGCTGGAAGACCGTCTGACGGTATGGCAGCTGGTGCGCTCCGAGCGTGACGGCGACATCTTGCTCGAAGTCTCCGATGCCGTACGCCAGACCTTGATCGCCGACATGGACGATCACGAGTTGCTCGCGGCCGCCAAGGAGATGGATGCGGACGAACTGGCCGACTTGGCGCCGGAATTGCCGCGAGATGTTGTCCATGAGCTGATGGAAAGCCTCGATGCGCAGCAGCGTGAGCGCGTACGCTCGGCCCTGAGCTACGACGAGGAGCAGGTCGGTGCGCTGATGGACTTCGAGATGGTGACCATCCGCGAAGACGTCAGCCTGGAAGTGGTGTTGCGTTACTTGCGCCGGCTCAAGGAGCTGCCTGGCCATACCGACAAACTGTTCGTGGTCGACTACGACGGCATCCTCAAAGGCGTGCTGCCGATCAAGCGTCTGCTGGTCAACGACCCGGAAAAGAAAGTCGCGGAGGTCATGGCCAATGACCCGGTGACCTTCCATCCCGAGGAAGATGCCTATGATGCCGCCCAGGCCTTCGAACGGTACGATTTGATTTCCGCGCCAGTCGTGGACAAAAGTGACCGCTTGATCGGTCGTCTGACCATCGATGAAATGGTCGACCTCATCCGCGAGGAGAGTGAGAGCGAAGTGCTCAACATGGCGGGTCTGCGCGAAGAAGAAGACATCTTCGCTTCGGTCTGGCGTTCGCTGCGTAACCGCTGGGCATGGCTGGCCATTAACCTGATCACCGCCTTCGTGGCTTCGCGGGTCATTGGCTTGTTCGAAGGCTCCATCGAGAAGCTGGTCGCCCTGGCCGCCTTGATGCCGATCGTGGCGGGTATTGGTGGCAACTCTGGTAACCAGACGATCACCATGATCGTACGTGCCATGGCGCTGGACCAAGTCTCGCCGGGTAATACGGGTCGTCTGATGCGCAAGGAGCTGGCGGTTTCGCTGCTCAATGGCCTGATCTGGGGTGGGGTGATAGGTGCAGTGGCCTTCTGGCTTTATGGCAGTTGGTCGCTGGGGCTGGTGATGACCGGCGCGATGACGCTGAACCTGTTGCTGGCTGCGTTGATGGGGGTACTCATTCCGATGACCCTGACCCGTCTGGGGCGCGACCCGGCGATGGGGTCGAGTGTCATGATCACTGCCGTGACCGACAGTGGTGGTTTCTTCATCTTTTTAGGGTTGGCCACCTTGTTCCTGCTCTGAGCACCCGGGCCAGATCTGCAATAAAAAAAGCCAGCGTTGAGCTGGCTTTTTTTATGGGTGGTGCAAAAACTCAGGAAGCGTCTGCAGCCATTTCCACGTCGTGAGCGATGAGGGCAACCAGCGCGTTCTGCTGGCGGTGGGAGAGTTGGCGGAAGCGCTGCAGCAGCTCGCGCTCATGCAGGCTCAGCTCGGGACTGTCCAGGCGCATGCTCAGCTCGTCGCCCAGCGCACCTTCCTGGATAAGGCTTTGTTCCAGGCGTGCGATGATCTCGGAGTTCATGCTGCGGTGGTGGTTGCGCGCTACCTCGGCAATGCGCTCACGCATTCCGTCTGGCAGGCGGACGACGAACTTGTCAGCGGTGCGGCTTGAATAGATAGCCTGTTTCATTGGGCGCATATACATTGACCGGTTTTTCTGGTTCAGGGGAGGCGGTTCTCAAATTGGCCGCACGGTGGTGGCTACGACCGTGGCGGTGACAAAATGTTCAACCGTGTTCTCAAATCTGGGTGCTCATCTTGCCCTATGGCCGCCGTTTCATTGGCGTCAATTCTGTGACAAATAGTGATCCGAATAAAGGCTTTTTGCCAGTACCAATTATCAGAAATGAGTACTGGTTTGAAAAGTTTTGCTTTTTTCGAGTCGTAAGGCTGTCAGTTTATTGCCGCCAAAATCTGTCAAAAATCAGCAATGGCTATAGAAAATCCTTAAAATACGCAGGTTCCCTCATTTGAGCGTAGTGGCTATGCGACATGACGCAAGCGGGACGTCCCGGCTGGGAGGTCGCCTGATATTCCTGATAGGACCGTCTGGATCGGGAAAAGATTCCCTTATTGATGCTGCGCGCGTGCAATTACTCGAAAACGGCGTCCAAGTCGCCAGGCGCGTCATTACCCGATCGGCCGAGTCCAAGGGGGAGGCTGCCCTTAGCGTCAGCCCCGAGGTGTTCGAGCAGATGTGCGAGGACGGGGAATTTGCCATGCACTGGCAGGCCAACGGCCTGCAGTATGGGATTCCGGTGCAGGTGAATGAATGGCTGTCCAGTGGTCGCCATGTCTTGGTCAATGGGTCTCGGGGTTATTTGCCAGAAGCGCGCCGGCGGTACCTAAACCTGCTGGCCATTCGCCTGGAAGTGGCGCCCCAGGTGCTTCGTGAGCGTCTGCTGGCCAGGGGGCGGGAGTCAGTGGAGCAGGTCGAGCAGCGCCTGGCGCGCAGCGCCCTGTTGCAGGCCGGAGATGACCCTGACGTGCACGTGCTGGACAACTCGACTTCCCTGGCCGATACCGTCAAGGCCTTGCTGCGCTTGCTGGTCGAGGAGGGCGTGATCGCGCAGCCGGCTGTCTAGGCGTGACCCGCTTGGAGGTGCCGGTCCTGCGGGCCTGAGTAGTCTTGCTCTGCCGAAAAGGGCTACGGCTAAAAAGCCGATTCAGGCATGACAAACGGTTGAACGCTGGTTAAGATGCTCGCCGCCTTCGCACACCAGTCTGGCTGCTGCGAAGCATCTTGAATGGAGCTCCCCCGTGTGGGAGTCCAGCTATCCGTCCTCGTAGTTTAATGGATAGAACGGGGCCCTCCTAAGGCCTTGATGCAGGTTCGATTCCTGCCGGGGACGCCATCTTTCGGTAATGCTGCATTACCTTTTCGTCCTCCATCCCCCATCACCGATCATCAAGCCATCAGTCCCCCTTGGGATTTTCGATTGACGGAATTCCGTATCCCTGATTTATTGAAACCGTTTTCATAACCCTGCCCATAAGTACAGACAAGAAGGTCATAGGGTGAACAAGATGCATGCGCCTGCCCGCGGGCGGGTCACCATCAGCGAGGTAGCCCAGGCTGCCGGCGTTTCCAAGGCTACGGTTTCGCGCTACATCGGCGGCGACCGGCAATTGCTCGCCGATGCCACTGCCCAACGTATCGAGGCGGTGATCGAACGGCTCGGTTATCGCCCCAATCGCATGGCCAGCGCGCTCAAGCGAGGCCGTACCGGCCTGATCGGCATGCTGCTGGCCGATATCAGCAACCCTTATTCCGTGGCGGTGATGCATGGCGTCGAGCTGGCTTGCCGCCAGCATGGCTACAGCTTGGTGGTGTGCAACACCGACTGCGATGACGAACAGGAGTGCCTGCACTTGCAGGCGCTGCAGTCGTACAACGTCGATGGTCTGATCGTGAACACCCTTGGCCACCATGCGGGTGAGTTGGCTAGCTTGGGCCGCGAGTTGCCGATGGTGTTGGTGGACCGACAACTGGCCGAGCTGCAGACCGACCTGGTGGGGCTAGACAACACCGACGCCGTCGAACAAGCATTGGAGCACCTGCAGCGACAAGGTTATCGCGACATCCTGGCGGTCACCGAGCCCCTCGATGGCACCAGTTCGCGCCAGGAGCGGGTGTCTGCGTTCCAGGCGTCCATCGCACGCAGGCCCGGCATGCGCGGTCAGGTCCTGGAAGTGAGCAGTCGCCTGCCGGAGCAGTTGGCAGGATTTTTGGCGGGCGCTGGCCATGGTCCGCAGGCGCTGTTCAGCTGCAACGGTGTGGCTACCCTTGAAGTCATGCGGCATCTGCACCGACGTGCCGAGCATCCGTTCCTTAATCTGGGCCTGGTCGCCCTCGATGATCTGGATTGGTACCCGTTGGTCGGGGGCGGCATCACTGCCCTGGCACAACCCACTGAGCGCATCGGCGCGGCCGCGTTCCAGTGTCTGCTGGAGCGTATGCAAGGCAGTCGATTGCCCGCCCGGCGCCTGGACCTTCGTGCTGAACTCATCGTTCGAGGTTCCAGCCGACCCATTGACTGAAAAACAGCGCGGCCTGCGTGTCGCGCTGTTTTTTCCCTGGAAATGAAACCGGTTTCATTCGACAAGAACAAGGACTACAACGATGCACGCGACCCCTGTTTCCATCAGCCTGTCGAGCTTCGGCGCCGATACCGTACGCCACCATGGTCAGCTCGCTTACCTGCCTCTGCTGGCTGCGGCCGGTGCGTGTCGCGTGGAGTGGCGCGAGGAGTTGTTCGAGGCATGGCCTGACGCCGCCGAACTTGCCAGTGCCAGTGCGGCGCTGGGCCTGGAGAGCCTGTTCTCCACACCGCTGGAACTGTGGCGCGAGGATGGCAGTTTGGAGCCGCACGTGGCGGGACGGCTGCAATTGGCCAACGAGGTTGGCGCTGTAGCCTTGAAGGTCTCCCTCGGCCACTATCGCGAGAGTTGCGACCTTCAGGCCTTGCGCCCATTGCTGGGGCAGGGGACAGCCCTATACGTGGAGAACGACCAGACCGTTCAAGGCGGGCGTCTACAGCCGTTGCTGAGCTTCTTCCAGCGTTCTGCGAACCTAGGCCTAGCACCGGGCATGACCTTCGATATCGGTAACTGGTACTGGCAGGACGAGTCTCCCCTACAGGCCGCGCGGGCCTTGGGACCCTGGGTGCGCTACGTGCACTGCAAGGCCGTCGAGCGCCGCACCGATGGCCGCAGGGCGGCGATCCCGCCGCAAGCGAGCGATCTGGCCGATTGGCGTGAGCTGATGGCCTGTTTTGCCCCAGGCGTGCCGCGGGCAATCGAGTACCCCCTGGTGAGTGACGATCTATTGACGTTCACGCGTGAGCAGGTTGTGCAGTTGGCCGCGCTCGAGGCGGAGGTGTGCCATGGCTGACTGGGACGTGCTCTGCTTCGGCGAAACCATGGCCATGTTCGTGGCCGAGCAGTGTGGCGATCTGGCCCAGGTCGAGGGATTCACCAAGCGCATCGCCGGAGCCGACAGCAATGTGGCCATTGGCCTGGCCCGCCTGGGTCTGAAAGTGAACTGGCTGAGCCGGGTGGGCGCCGACTCTCTCGGCGCCTTCGTGCTCGCTAGCCTGCGCCGTGAGGGGCTGAGCTGTGACGACGTCGAAATCGACCCTGAACATCCAACAGGTTTTCAACTCAAGGCCCGCTGCGACGACGGGCGAGATCCGCAGGTCGAGTATTTTCGTCGTGGCTCTGCGGCCAGTCACCTGTCATCCGCTGTGCTACGGCCAAGCCTGCTCAAAGCGCGACACCTCCATGCCACGGGTATCCCACCAGCCTTGTCGGCATCTTGCCGTGAACTTTCCCACAGCTTGCTGGATGCCATGCGTGCCTGTGGGCGGAGTGTGTCCTTCGACCCGAACCTACGCCCGTCGCTGTGGCCGAACCTGCAGACCATGGTGCAGGAGATCAATGCTCTGGCGATCAAGGCCGACTGGGTGCTACCGGGCCTGGAGGAGGGGCGTCTGCTGACCGGCAGGCAGTCACCCGAGGCCATCGCCGGCTTCTACTTGGAGCGTGGTGTGCAGCAGGTGGCAATCAAGCTTGGGGCACAAGGCGCGTACTACCGCAATACCGCGGGCGCAGAGGGCATGGTAGCGCCGCAGCCGGTGGCCCAGGTGGTGGATACGGTGGGGGCGGGCGATGCCTTTGCCGTCGGCGTGATCAGCGCCTTGTTCGAAGGCCACGACCTGCGTCGCGCCGTGACGCGCGGCAACTGGTGTGGCAGCCGGGCTGTGCAATCGCGCGGAGACATGGAAGGGCTGCCGCAACGCTTTGAGCTGGACCATTTCGAGATGCGCGCGAGCGCATGACGACCTCACCTGCCGGCCTGGCCGGCACCTGTTGCAACAAGAACAAAAAGCTCAGGAGACACACCATGCAGATCGACCGAATTGCTCCACGGCGTTGGTGGTACATCATGCCGATCGTCTTCATCACCTACAGCCTCGCTTACCTCGACCGCGCCAACTACGGTTTCGCGGCGGCCTCAGGCATGGCCGATGACTTGCACATCACCCCGGCCCTGTCGTCGCTGCTGGGGGCGCTGTTCTTTCTCGGTTATTTCTTCTTCCAAGTCCCCGGCGCCATCTATGCCGAAAAGCGCAGCGTGAAGAAACTCATCTTCGTCAGCCTGATCCTTTGGGGTGGGCTGGCGACACTCACGGGCATGGTCCAGGACGTCTACCTATTGATCGGCATCCGCTTTTTGTTGGGTGTGGTCGAGGCGGCGGTGATGCCGGCCATGCTGATCTACCTGTGCCACTGGTTCACCCGGGCCGAGCGCTCGCGGGCCAATACCTTCCTGATCCTCGGCAACCCGGTGACCATCCTCTGGATGTCGGTGGTTTCCGGCTACCTGGTCAAGCACTTCGACTGGCGCTGGATGTTCATCATCGAAGGGTTGCCTGCCGTGCTCTGGGCCTTCATCTGGTGGCGCCTGGTGGATGACCGCCCAGAACAGGCCAAGTGGCTGGCCGCGCAAGACAAGGCAGCGCTGCGCGAGGCTCTGGCCGCAGAGCAGCAGGGCATCAAGCCGGTGAAGAACTACCGCGAAGCCTTCCGCTCGCCCAAGGTGATCATCCTGTCGTTGCAATACTTCTGCTGGAGCATTGGGGTCTACGGCTTCGTGCTCTGGCTGCCGTCGATTCTCAAGCAGGCTGCCGCGCTGGACATTGTTACCGCTGGCTGGCTGTCGGCGGTCCCCTACCTGGGGGCGGTGCTGGCCATGCTGGGCGTGTCCTGGGCCTCGGACCGGATGCAAAAACGCAAACGCTTCGTCTGGCCGCCATTGCTGATCGCCGCATTGGCGTTCTATGGCTCCTATGTTCTGGGCACCGAGCACTTCTGGTGGTCCTACACGTTGCTGGTGATTGCCGGTGCCTGCATGTACGCCCCCTATGGCCCGTTCTTCGCCATCGTCCCGGAGCTGCTGCCGAGCAATGTCGCCGGCGGTGCCATGGCCCTGATCAACAGCATGGGGGCCTTGGGCTCGTTTTCCGGCTCGTGGTTGGTGGGCTACCTCAATGGCGCCACGGGTGGCCCTGGTGCCTCCTACCTGTTCATGTGCGGCGCGCTGTTGGTGGCTGTGGCCCTGACCGCCGTTCTCAACCCTTCGCAACAGGTGCAGCGCCCGCGCCTGGCGCCCAGTCAATAGGATCCGACCATGAAGAAACGCATCGTCCTCTACAAACGCCTGTCCGATCAGCTCATGCAGCGTTTGCATGCCCACACCGAAGTGACGCTGGTCGAGGCGCCCGCGGCCGACGGTCTGGCCCGCCTGCGCGCAGCGCTGCCAAGCGCCCACGGCCTGCTGGGTGCGAGCCTGCGCCTGGGCGGCGAACTACTCGACCTGGCGCCGGAACTGGAGGTGGTCTCCAGCGTTTCGGTGGGGGTGGACAACTACGACATCGCTGAGCTGGACCGGCGCGGTGTCTTGCTGACCAACACCCCCGACGTGCTCACCGAGACCACTGCCGACACCGGGTTCGCCCTGCTGCTGGCCTGCGCAAGGCGGGTGGTGGAGCTGGACGGCTGGATCCGCGACGGCCACTGGCGCGCCGGGATAGGCCCTGCGCAGTTTGGTTGCGACGTGCATGGCAAGACCCTCGGTATCGTCGGCATGGGCCGTATCGGTGAGGCTTTGGCGCGCAGGGCCAACGCTGGTTTTGGCATGCAGGTGCTGTATCACACCCGCCAGCCGCGCCCCGAGGTGGAGGCGCGTTACGGGGCACGCCATCGCAGTCTTCAGGCCTTGTTGGCCGAGTCGGATTTCGTCTGCCTGTGCGTGCCCCTGAGCGCGCAAACCGAGAACCTCATCGGTGCCCCTGAACTGGCCTTGATGAAGCCTTCGGCGATCCTGGTGAACATCTCCCGTGGTCGCGTGCTGGACGAGCCTGCCGTGTTGCAGGCCTTGCGTGAGCGGCGCATTCGCGGTGCCGGGCTGGATGTCTTCGTGCAGGAGCCGTTGCCGGCGAACTCGCCGCTGTTGCAACTGGACAACCTGGTGGTGACCCCGCACATCGGCTCGGCCACCGAAGAGACCCGTGAAGCCATGGCGCGCTGTGCGGTGGACAACCTGCTCGCGGCATTGGCAGGCGAGCGTCCGGCGAACCTGGTCAACCCCCAGGCCTGGGAGCGCCGGGCAGGGTAATCACGCGGTGCCCCTTCGCAGGCTCGCCTGCGAGGGCGTCGGTACAACCCCGATGTCTATGCTTTACCCAAAACAACAGCCCCGACCAACGGAGCGTATGCCGTGCACGACCTGATTGACCTATTGAAGAAGAGACCTGAGCCATGTCCAACGACGAACCTGCCTTCGCACAACCGGCGCGGCGCGAGTTCTTGCGAAAATCCCTGACGCTCATCCCGGTGGCGACCCTCGCCAGCACCGGCATGGGTAGCGTGGTGCTCGCTGAACCCGCCAAACCTACCGATCCCTCACCTGCCGCTGCTCCTGAACAGGGCAGGGCGCGTGCCTATCAGCCGACCTTCTTCACTGCCGAGGAGTGGGCCTTCATCAGCGCCGCCGTGGCCGTGCTGATTCCATCCGACGCACTCGGCCCGGGCGCCGCCGAAGCCGGCGTGCCGGAGTTCATCGACCGTCAGCTCAATACGCGCTATGGCAGCGGCGGCCTGTGGTACATGCAGGGGCCGTTCCGCCCGGATGCCCCGGCCGAACTGGGCTACCAGCTCAAGCTCAGCCCACAGGAGATCTACCGCCTGGGCATCCAGGAGACCGATGCCTGGTGCCAGGCGCAATGGGGCAAACCGTTCGCCGAGCTGGGCCCGGCCCAACAGCAGCAAGCCCTCGAGGCGTTGGACAGCGGCAAGGCAGCCCTTGCGTCGGTACCGGCAGTGACCTTCTTCGCCATGCTCTGGCTCAATACCCGTGAAGGCTTCTTCAGTGACCCACTGCACGGTGGCAACCAAGGGCTGGCCGGCTGGAAACTGATCGGCTTCCCTGGCGCGCGCGCCGATTTCATGGATTGGGTGGAGCGCGATGAGCGTTACCCCTTCCCGCCGGTATCGATCAGTGGCGAGCGAGGTTGAGATGGCCCAAGTGATGAAGAAAGTCGATGCAGTCATCGTCGGGTTCGGCTGGACCGGCGCGATCATGGCCAAGGAGCTGACCGAGGCAGGCCTGCAGGTGGTGGCGCTGGAGCGAGGCCCTGCCCGTGACACCTACCCGGACGGGGTCTATCCGCAGACCATGGACGAGCTGACCTATAACTCGCGCAAGAAGCTGTTCATGGACATCTCTCGCGAAACCGTGACCTTGCGCCACAGCGTGAACGACCTTGCCGTGCCGTACCGCCAGTTCGGCGCTTTCCTGCCTGGCACAGGCACTGGTGGGGCAGGGCTGCACTGGTCGGGCGTGCACTTTCGGGTCGACCCGATGGAACTGCGCATGCGCAGCCACTACGAGGAGCGCTATGGCAAGGCCTTCATCCCTGAGGGCATGACCATCCAGGACTTTGGCGTCAGCTACGAAGAGCTTGAGCCGTACTTCGATTTCGCCGAAAAGGTCTTCGGCACCTCCGGTACCGCCTGGTCGATCAAGGGCCAGGTGGTGGGCCGCGACAAAGGCGGCAACCCGTTCGCTGCGGACCGCTCCGATGACTTCCCGCTGCCGGCGCAGAAGAACACCGTGTCGGCGCAGCTGTTCGAAACGGCTGCCCGTGAAGTGGGCTACCACCCTTACAACCTGCCCTCGGCCAACACCTCCGGGCCTTACACCAACCCTTACGGCGCGCAGATGGGGCCGTGCAACTTCTGCGGATTCTGCAGTGGCTACGCCTGCTACATGTACTCCAAGGCATCGCCCAACGTGAACATTCTGCCGGCCCTGCGCCAGGTGCCGAACTTCGAGCTGCGCAACAATGCCCATGTGCTGCGGGTGAATCTCAATGCCGAGAAGAACCTCGCCACCGGCGTGACCTACGTCGATGCCCAGGGCCGGGAAGTGGAGCAACCGGCGGACCTGGTGATCCTCGGTGCGTTCCAGTTCAACAATGTGCGCCTGATGCTGCTCTCGGGCATCGGCAAGCCGTACGATCCGATCAGCAATGAAGGCGTCGTGGGGCGCAACTTCGCCTTCCAGAACCTCTCCACCGTGACGGCGTTCTTCGACAAGAACAGCCACCACACCAACCCGTTCATCGGCGCCGGGGGCAATGGCGTGGCGGTGGACGATTTCAATGCCGACAACTTCGACCACGGCCCTGAAGGGTTCGTGGGCGGCTCGCCGTTCTGGGTCAACCAGGCCGGGACCAAGCCCATCTCCGGTACCAAGGTGCCATCGGGCACGCCCAAATGGGGCAGCGCCTGGAAAGCCGCAGTGGCCGATAGCTACAGCCACATGCTGTCGATGGATGCCCATGGTGCGCATCAGTCTTACCGCGACAACTACCTGGATCTGGACCCGGTGTACAAGGACGCCTACGGCCAGCCGCTGTTGCGCATGACCTTCGACTGGAAGGACAACGACGTGAAGATGAACCGCTTCATGGTCGAGCGCATGCGCAAGATCGCCGAGGCCATGGGGCCCAAGGCGATCACCGCGTCGATGAAGGCGTTCGGTCAGCATTTCGACGCCACGGTGTACCAGACCACTCATTTGAATGGCGGGGCGATCATGGGCACCGATCCGAAGACCAGCGCGATCAATCGGTACCTGCAAAGCTGGGATGTCCACAACGTGTTTGTGCCAGGCGCTTCGGCCTTCCCACAAGGGCTGGGCTACAACCCCACCGGTCTGGTAGCGGCGCTGACGTACTGGTCGGCGCGGGCCATTCGCGAGCAGTACCTGAAAAAACCCGGCCCGCTGGTGCAGGCATAGGAGGCCGACCATGAAACGTATTCTGATCGCCGCCCTGAGCCTGGGCGCCAGCACCCTGTTGCACGCAGCCCAGATGAGCGACCCGACCTTGATCAAGCAGGGCGAATACCTCGCCCGGGCTGGGGATTGCGTGGCCTGCCACACCGCCAAGGGTGGCAAACCCTTCGCCGGTGGGCTGCCCATGCAGACGCCCATCGGCACGATCTATTCGACCAACATCACCCCGGATCCGACCGGCATTGGCGACTACAGCCTCGAAGACTTCGAGCGTGCCGTGCGCCAGGGCATCGGGTTGAACGGCAGCACGTTGTATCCGGCCATGCCCTATCCGTCCTATGCGCGGGTCAGCGATGACGACATCAAGGCCTTGTATGCCTATTTCATGCACGGCGTGCAGCCGGTTGAGCAGGCAAACAAAGAGAGCGATATCCCCTGGCCGCTGAGCATGCGCTGGCCGCTGGCGTTCTGGCGTGGTTTGTTCGCGCCTGAGGTCAAACCGTTCGACGCAGCAGGACGTGACCCGGTACTGGCCCGTGGCGCCTACCTGGTCGAAGGCCTTGGCCACTGCGGCGCCTGCCATACGCCCCGAGCTTTGACCATGCAGGAAAAAGCCCTGGATGCTGCCGGTGGGGATGCCTACCTCTCGGGCAGCGCGCCGCTGGAAGGCTGGATCGCCAAGAACCTGCGAGGGGATCACAAGGATGGCCTGGGCAGTTGGAGCGAGGCGCAAATCGTCGCCTTCCTCAAGACCGGGCGAAACGAGCGTACCGCGGTGTTCGGTGGCATGAGCGATGTGGTCGAGCACAGTATGCAGTACATGACCGAGGCCGACCTGACTGCCATTGCCCGCTACCTGAAGTCCTTGCCGCCGGTGAATCCGGACGACAAGCCATTCCAGGAAGATCGCCAGGTCGCCGAGGCATTGTGGAAAGGGGACGATACCAAGCCCGGCGCGGCTCTCTACGTGGACAACTGCGCTGCCTGTCATCGCACCGATGGCAAGGGCTATGCGCGGGTGTTCCCGGCGTTGGCGGGCAACCCGGTGTTGCAGAGCGCTGATGCCACCTCGTTGATCCACATCGTGCTCGACGGCTATACCCTGCCGGCCACAGCAACTGCGCCATCGACGTTCACCATGCCGGGTTTCGCCTGGCGCATGACGGACCAGGAGGTAGCCGATGTGGTCAACTTCATTCGCAGCAGTTGGGGTAATCAGGCAGCGTCGGTGACGGCCAGCCAGGTGGCTGACTTGCGCACCGCGCCTCGGCCTGCACTGAAGGCGCAGTCGCTGATCGGTGATACCACAGGAGTGAAGGAGCCGTGAGGTGACAGTGGGCCGCGTCGCGGCCCATCCCAGGCGTGGCCAGCTCCCACAAGCGCAGCGCTAGCCTTGTGGGAGCTGGCTGCGCGCTTACAGCTCCACGTCCTGGCGCCCGGCCATCTTCGCCTGGGTCTTGAGCTCTACGTCTTCTTGCATTCGCTGGGCGATCTGCTGGTCGATCTTTTCCTTCTGCTCAGGCGGCAAGGCGTTGTATTCCTCCTCGCTCAGGCCCAGCTCGGCGAGGTACTTCTCCTTGATCTTCTCTTCCGGTGATTTGGCCATGTAGTCGCGGAACGCCTCCAGGGCACCGCTGGTGTCCTGCTCGTTGACGCTGGCCTGCTGGCGCGCGGCGACGTCCGGGTTCTGCAGCATCACCATGAGTTTGGCGAAGGCTTCCTTGCGTGCATCCTCGGCGTTCTGCCCGGAGGTGCTGCTCTGGCCGTTCTGCTGTGGCGTGGCGGTGGCAGGGGCGACGGGCAGGCGCATCGGCAGCACTGCGGCCAACGGCTGCTCGGCGCCGGTGCGGTTGTACTGCTGAACGGCAGTCTGCCAGCCCAGGCCATTAAGGGTGATCATCAGGTTTGCTCCTTGCGAATCAATGACGCCACCGAAGGGGCAAAACCTGTGCCAGCGGCTTGAAAAGGCATGAAAGCGGCCGCATCGGCTATCTGGATCCAATCGAGTTTGGCGCTAAGCTTGCCATTCAGAGGCACAGGTTTGCCGCTCGGCGGCAATCACCACGACCATCAGCAGCCCAGAAAGGCGCAGTTGCTGGACACCAGGAGAGAGCGTCCATGAGTCAGCAGTCCAGGCCGATGCCTGCCGGCTTCAGCGAGCAGCAACTGCATACCTTGTTCGACCTGATCAGCGACGGCATCTGGGATTGGGATGCCAACTCCGGGTACGTGTACCGCAACCCTGGCTGGTACGCCATGCTCGGCTACGAGAGCCACTCGATGGCCAACACCGTGCTGACCTGGGAGAGCGTGATCCACCCCGAGGACTACCCACGGGTGATGGCCCACTTCGAGGCTTACATCAACCAGCGCAACGAGCGCTACCGCATCGAATACCGCTGCCGCTGCCAGGATGGCAGCTATCTGTGGATCGAAGACAGCGGCCACATTATCGCCCGCAACGAAGATGGCTCGGTGGCGCGCATGCTCGGCGCCCACCGCAACATCGACGCGGGCAAGCGCTTGGTGATCGAACTGCAGCAGAGGAACGAGTCGCTGGAAACCCAGGTAGCCGAGCGTACCCGCGAGCTGTCCTGGGTCAATCAGCAACTGCAGCGCCAGCTTGACGAGAATCTCGAGCTGGCCGAGCGCGACGCCCTGACCCGCACCGCCAATCGTTATCGGCTGGAAAAGACCCTACGCCAGGAGTGCGAGCGTGCCCGGCGCTTCCGCCAGCCGTTGTCGCTAATCGTCATGGATGTGGACGATTTCAAGCCGATCAACGACCGCTACGGCCATGCCCGAGGCGATGCAGCGCTGGTCGAGGCGGTGGAGCGCGTCCGGGCGTGTTTGCGCAAGCAGGACCTGCTGGCGCGCTGGGGAGGCGACGAATTTGTCGCCGTCTTGCCCCAGACCCCGGTGGAGCAGGCGGTGGAGCTGGCCACGCAGATCCGCCAGGCGCTGGACGGCATGGAGCCGATCGGCGATTGTCGCCTGTCCATGAGTTTTGGCGTGGTGCGCTGGCAGGACGATGAGGACCAGCATGGTCTGTTGGCGCGGGCAGACCAAGCGCTGTACCGGGCCAAGGCTGCGGGCAAGAACACCATCTTCGAGTGAGGGCCACCCCCCTGTTCTTGAGCGTCGTGCGCACCTTGTGGGAGCGGGATTACCCGCGAATGCGTCGGTGAGTGCGCTGCCCTAGTCGCGGGTAAACCCGCTTCTACAGACATCGGCGAAATCCGGGTAATGAGGACAAAAAAATGCCCGCCGCGCCTGGGGCGCAGCGGGCCAAATCGGCTGTCGCCGCTTCAGTGTCAGATATGCAGTGCGTGGCCCAGGGCCCGCAATGCCGCTTCCTGGACCGTCTCGCCCAGGGTCGGGTGGGCGTGGATGGTGCCGGCGATGTCTTCCAGGCGGGCACCCATTTCCAGGGATTGGGCAAAGGCGGTGGACAGTTCCGAGACCGCCACCCCTACGGCCTGCCAACCGAGGATCAGGTGGTTGTCACGGTGGGCGACCACCCGCACGAAGCCACTTTTCGATTCCAGGGTCATGGCCCGGCCGTTGGCGGCGAAGGGGAACTGCGCGACGATGCAATCCAGGCCTTGCTGGCTGGCTTGCTCGGGCGTCTTGCCGACCACCACCACTTCCGGGTCGGTGAAGCACACCGCCGCGATGGCGCTAGGCTCGAAGCGCCGTGACTTGCCCGCGATGATTTCCGCGACCATCTCGCCCTGGGCCATGGCCCGGTGGGCCAGCATCGGTTCGCCCGCCACATCGCCGATGGCCCAGACGTTGCGCATGCTGGTCTGGCAGCGCTCGTCGATGGCCACGGCCGCGCCGTTCATCTTCAGGTCCAGGGATTCGAGGTTGAAGCCTTGGGTGCGTGGGCGCCGTCCTACAGCGACCAGCACCTGGTCGGCTTCCAGACGCAATTGCCCACCTTGACCGTCCTTGGCCAGCAAACAGCCGTTTTCGTAACCTTCGACGCTGTGGCCCAGGTACAGGGCGATGCCCAGTTTCTTCACCGAGTCGGCCACCGGCTGGGTCAGTTCGGCGTCATAGGTCGGCAGGATGCGCTCGCGCGCTTCCACCACGCTGACCTGAACGCCCAGTTTGCGGTAAGCAATGCCGAGCTCCAGGCCAATGTAGCCACCGCCGACCACCACCAGATGACGGGGCAGGGCTTTGGGGGCTAGGGCCTCGGTGGAGGAAATCACCGCGCCGCCCAGCGGCAGCATGGGCAATTCCACGCTGGTGGAGCCGGTTGCCAGCAGCAGGTGCTCGCATTGGATTTTCTGGCCGTCGACCTCGACGCTCTTGCCGTCGAGGATCTTCGCCCAGCCATGGATCACCTTGACCCCGTTCTTCTTGAGCAAGGCGGCAACGCCGGAGGTCAGGCGATCGACGATGCCGTCCTTCCAGGCGATGCTGCGGGTGATGTCCAGGCGCGGCGAAGACACGCTGATGCCCAGCGCCGATTGCTCATCGTGGTGGCAGGTCTGGTGGAACTGCTCGGCCACATGGATCAGTGCTTTGGACGGAATGCAGCCGATGTTCAGGCAAGTGCCGCCAAGGGCCTGGCCTTCGACCAGTACCGTAGGGATGCCCAGTTGGCCGGCGCGAATGGCGGCGATGTACCCGCCAGGGCCGCCACCGATGATCAGCAGGGTCGTGTTGAGGATCGGTTGCATGCTTACTCCACGAACAGGCAGGCGGGTTGCTCCAGCAGGCCGCGCACGGCCTGAATGAACAAGGCGGCATCCATGCCATCGACCACCCGGTGGTCGAAGGAGCTGGACAGGTTCATCATCTTGCGCACGACGATCTGGCCATCGACCACGACCGGCCGTTCGACCATGCGGTTGACGCCCACGATGGCCACTTCCGGTGTGTTGACCACCGGCGTGCTGGCGATGCCGCCCAATGCGCCGAGGCTGGTCAAGGTGATGGTCGAGCCGGAGAGTTCCTCGCGGCTGGCCTTGTTGCTGCGCGCGGCATTGGCCAGGCGAGCGATCTCGCTGGCGTTGCTCCACAGGCTGCCGGCTTCGGCATGGCGCAACACCGGCACCATCAGGCCGTTGTCGCCTTGGGTGGCGATACCCACGTGCACCGCGCCGTGGCGGGTGATGACCTGGGCTTCGTCGTCATAGGTGGCGTTGATCTGCGGGAAGTCGCGCAGGGCCACGACCATGGCGCGCACGATGAACGGCAGCAAGGTCAACTTGCCGCGGTCTTGGCCGTGCTTGGCGTTCAGTTGCTGGCGCAGGGCCTCGAGGGCCGTGACGTCGATTTCCTCGACATAGCTGAAGTGTGCGACGCGACGCTTGGCGTCCTGCATGCGCTGGGCGATCTTGCGACGCAGACCGATCACCGGAATCTGCTCGCTGTCGGTGCGCTTGCCGTAGCCACTCGGCACCTGGCCGGCCGCGCTGTGCGGTTTGCTGATGAAGGCGTCGAGGTCTTCATGCAGGATGCGCCCGGCCGGGCCGCTGCCATGCACGTAGCGCAGCTCGATACCGGCATCCAGCGCGCGCTTGCGCACCGCCGGGGAGGCCAGGGGCTTGTCGCCCGCCTGGCGTGGCACGATCGGCGCGGTGACGCTGACGCTGGACACGGGGCTTGCGGCCGGCTGCGGTTCGAATCGGGGCTCGGCAGCGACCGGGGCGGGTGCGGCTGGCGCGACGGCCTCGACCGGCTTGGCGTGGGGTTCGTCCACGTGGTTGCCGCTGCCTTCGACTTCGATGCGGATCAGCTCGCTGCCGACCGCCATCACCTCACCGGGCTGGCCGCCCAGGGCCAATACCTTGCCGCTGACCGGCGAGGGGATCTCCACGGTGGCCTTGTCGGTCATGACATCGGCCACCACCTGGTCTTCGGCGATCACATCGCCGACCTTGACGAACCACTCCACCAACTCGACCTGTGCGATGCCTTCGCCGATGTCCGGCATCTTGATGACGTGCGTGCCCATTCAGACCTCCATGACCCGTTTCAATGCCGCACCTACCCGCGAAGGCCCTGGGAAGTAGGCCCATTCCTGTGCATGGGGATAGGGGGTGTCCCAACCGGTGACGCGCTCGATCGGCGCTTCGAGGTGATGGAAGCAGTGCTCCTGCACCAGCGACACCAGCTCGGCACCGAAGCCGCAGGTACGGGTCGCCTCGTGGACCACCACGCAGCGGCCGGTCTTCTTCACCGATTCGACGATGGTCTCCAGGTCCAATGGCCACAGGCTGCGTAGGTCGATGACTTCGGCATCGACGCCGGTCTCTTCGGCGGCCACTTGGGACACATACACCGTGGTGCCATAGGTCAGTACGGTGACATCGTTACCTGGGCGGACGATGGCGGCTTTGTCCAGCGGTACCTGGTAGTAACCATCGGGCACTGCACTTTGCGGATGCTTGGACCACGGCGTTACCGGGCGGTCGTGGTGGCCGTCGAACGGGCCGTTGTACAGGCGCTTGGGCTCGAGGAAGATCACTGGGTCGTCGCACTCGATCGAGGCGATCAGCAGGCCTTTGGCATCATAGGGGTTCGAGGGCATCACGGTGCGCAGGCCGCACACCTGGGTAAACATCGCCTCGGGGCTCTGGCTGTGGGTCTGGCCGCCATAGATGCCACCGCCGCACGGCATACGCAGGGTCAGTGGAGAGATGAACTGGCCGGCCGAGCGATAGCGCAGGCGGGCCATTTCCGAGACGATCTGGTCGGAGGCGGGGTAGAAGTAGTCGGCGAACTGGATCTCCACCACCGGACGCAGACCATAGGCGCCCATGCCCACGGCAGTGCCGACGATGCCGCTTTCGGAGATCGGTGCGTCGAACACGCGGGACTTGCCGTATTTGTTCTGCAGGCCTTCGGTGCAACGGAACACGCCGCCGAAGTAACCGACGTCCTGGCCGTAGATCACCACGTTGTCGTCGCGCTCGAGCATGATGTCCATGGCCGAGCGCAGGGCCTGGATCATGGTCATGGTGGTGGTGGACATGGCGGATTCCAGATGGATGCTGTTGTTGTGATCGTTCATCTCAGACCCCCAGTTCCTGGCGCTGGCGGCGCAGGTGGTCGGGCATTTCCTTGTACACGTCCTCGAACATCGAGGCGGCGCTAGGAATGTGGCCATTGCCCAGGGTGCCGTACTGCTCGGCTTCTTTCTGCGCCTTGATGATCTCGGCCTCGAGCTCGGCGGTGATGGCCTGGTGTTCTTCTTCGGACCAGTGGCCGGTAGCGATCAGGTGCTGCTTGAGGCGAGCGATCGGATCGCCCAGCGGGAAGTGGCTCCAGTCATCGGCCGGGCGGTACTTGGATGGATCGTCCGAGGTGGAGTGTGGGCCTGCGCGGTAGGTGACCCATTCGATCAAGGTCGGGCCCATGCCGCGGCGGGCACGTTCGGCGGCCCAGCGCGAGGCGGCGTAGACCGCGATGAAGTCGTTGCCGTCGACCCGCAGGGAGGCGATGCCGCAGCCCACGCCACGGCCTGCGAAGGTGGTGGACTCACCGCCAGCGATGGCCTGGAAGGTCGAGATCGCCCACTGGTTGTTGACCACATTGAGGATTACCGGGGCGCGGTAGACGTGGGCGAAGGTCAAGGCGGTGTGGAAGTCCGACTCGGCCGTGGCGCCGTCGCCGATCCAGGCCGAAGCGATCTTGGTATCGCCCTTGATGGCCGAGGCCATGGCCCAGCCGACGGCCTGGACGAATTGGGTGGCCAGGTTGCCGCTGATGGTGAAGAAGCCTGCCTCGCGCACCGAGTACATGATCGGCAGTTGGCGCCCCTTGAGCGGATCGCGCTCGTTGGACAGCAACTGGCAGATCATCTCGACCAGGGACACGTCCCGGGCCATCAGAATGCTCTGCTGGCGGTAGGTCGGGAAGCACATGTCGGTGTATTGCAAGGCCAACGCCTGGGCGCTGCCGATGGCTTCCTCGCCCAGGCTCTGCATGTAGAAGGACATCTTCTTCTGGCGCTGGGCAACGACCATGCGGTTGTCGAAGATCCGCGTCTTGAGCATGGCGCGCATGCCCTGTCGCAGGACCTGCGGGTCGATGTCCTCGGCCCATGGACCGACGGCATTGCCTTGTTCGTCCAGCACACGGATGAGGCTGTAGGACAGATCCGCAGTGTCGGCGGGTTCTACATCGATCGGGGGTTTACGGACTAGACCGGCGTCGTTCAGACGCAGGTAGGAGAAATCGGTCTGGCAGCCTGGCCGGCCGGTAGGCTCGGGCACATGCAGACGCAGGGGGGCGTACTCGTTCATGCTTTTTACGCTCGCTCGAATGTTGTTTTTGTGAGCTTTGAAGCGGTCGCCGCTGAGTACCGGCTTGTGACCGGTAGGTCAGCGCTAACTACATCATAGGGGGACCGCTGAAGAATTTTTCTCTCAAGTTGATTGCCTTTGCCTGACGGCGCAGATAAACATTCCGCATAAACACAAAAAACCGGTGAATTTGTCTCATGCGCAAACTCGATCGCACCGATATCGGCATTCTCAACAGCCTTCAGGAAAATGCCCGCATCACCAACGCAGAGCTGGCCCGCTCGGTGAACCTGTCGCCTACGCCCTGTTTCAACCGGGTCAAGGCAATGGAAGAGCTGGGCGTTATCCGTCAGCAGGTGACTTTGCTCGCACCCGAGGTGCTGGGGCTGGACGTCAACGTGTTCATCCACGTCAGCCTGGAGAAGCAGGTGGAGCAGGCGTTGCACCGCTTCGAGGAGGAAATCGCCGAGCGGCCTGAGGTGATGGAGTGCTATTTGATGACCGGCGATCCGGACTACCTGCTGCGCGTACTGTTGCCCAGCATCCAGGCGCTGGAGCGCTTTCTCGACTACCTGACTCGCTTGCCCGGAGTGGCTAACATCCGTTCGAGTTTTGCCCTCAAGCAGGTGCGCTACAAGACCGCGCTGCCGTTGCCGGCCAATGGTATGACCTTGCGCGAATAGCTTCGTATTGGGCTGATGGGAGTCCGAGGTTGCGCCAATCTGATGGCGAATACAGCGGCGCGTCCGCAGGTGTTAATAAATTTCCACACTGCTGCCCATCCTCGCTTGATATTTTCAACAGCGGACGCCTATGTTGTGCCTAACGCCATTTCCGGCCTGCAAAACAACAAGAAGGACAGCGTCATGACGACCGAAGCCCCGCGTTCCCTCAGCGAACGTCTGACCGGCATCGACGAGATCGAATGCGTCACCCCCGACCTCAATGGTGTACCCCGCGGCAAGGTGATGACTGCCGAGGGCTTTCTGGAAGGGCGCCGCTTGCAGATGGCTCGGGGTGTATTGCTGCAATGCATCATGGGCGGTTACCCGCCAGCCCGTTTCTACGGCAGCGATGATGGCGACCTGGCCCTGGTGGCCGAACCTGCCCAGATCCATCGCCTGCCCTGGAGCGACGAGCCGCGGGCGCTGGCCGTCTGCGATGCAGTCGAGCTCGACGGTGTGGCGTCCGGACTTTCCACCCGGGGCCAGCTCAAGGCCGTGATCGCGCGCTATGCCGCGCTTGGCCTTGCGCCGGTGGTGGCCACGGAGCTGGAGTTCTTCGTCTTTGCACCGAATACCGATCCGCACCAGCCGTTCTTGCCGCCGGTGGGCAAGGATGGCCGTCGCGAGCTTGGGCACTCGGCGTTCAGCGTCAGTTCCAACAATGGCCTGCGGCCATTTTTCAGCGAGGTGTATCAGTGCATGGCCGCCCTAGGCTTGCCCCGTGACACCTTCATGCACGAGATGGGCGTCAGCCAGTTCGAGATCAATTTGCTTCACGGCGATCCGTTGCTGCTGGCCGACCAGACTTTCCTGTTCAAGCACCTGCTCAAGGAAGTCGCACTCAAGCATGGCCTGACCGTTGTGTGCATGGCCAAGCCCTTGGCCAGAACACCGGGTAGCTCGATGCATATCCACCAGAGCCTGGTGCGCATCGACAGTGGCCGCAACGTCTTCAGCGATGAGGGCGGGCAGCCGACCGATACCTTCCATCACTTCATCGGCGGCCTGCAGGCCTGCATGGCTGACTTCACCGCGCTGTTCGCGCCCAACGTCAACTCCTACCAACGCCTGTGCCACCCGTACGCCTCGCCCAACAATGCCTGTTGGTCCCATGACAACCGAGCCGCCGGCTTGCGCATCCCGGCCAGTTCGCCTGTGGCTCGACGGGTCGAGAACCGGCTACCTGGGGCCGACGCCAACCCGTACCTGGCCATCGCTGCGAGCTTGGCCGCTGGTCTGCACGGCATCGAGCAGCGCCTGCAACCTACGGCCGCGATCCAGGGCGAGTTCGAAGTGCCGGAGCACCTGAACCTGCCTTGCACCCTGCATGGCGCATTGGAACGCCTCAAGCGCAGCGCATTGGCGCGTCAGATGTTCGGGAACGAATTCATCGATGGGTATGTCGCAACCAAGACCTTGGAGCTGACGGATTTCCTCGACGAAATCACCCCTTGGGAGCGGCGGGTGCTAGCCGCACAGGCCTGATCGCGACACAACCGACACTGGACACGCCCCCTGGCTGGCTATTTAGCCGATGGGGGCCTGCGCTGCGGCGAATTTGCTTTTATGCTTGCCTGCAAGCTAACGCCACCTGACCAGGGAGCCCGACGGGACGTATGCGAAACATCTGGAAGCCGTTTCAGTCGCTGTATTTCGCTGCCTTGATGATGCTGATCGGCTCGGGCCTGCTCAGTACCTACCTGGCCTTGCGCCTGGCCGCCGACCATGTGGACAGCCTTTGGGTCGGTGCCCTGATGGCAGCCAACTATTTTGGCCTGGCCGTGGGCGGCAAGGTCGGCCACCGGCTGATCGGCCGGGTCGGGCACATCCGCGCCTACGCCACGTGCGCGGGCATCGTCTGCGCGGCGGTGCTCGGCCATGGCATGACCAATTGGCTCCCGGTGTGGGTAGGGCTGCGGATGATCGTGGGCCTGGGGATGATGTGCCAGTACATGGTCATCGAAAGCTGGCTCAACGAGCAGGCCGATGTGAAGCACCGCGGGGCGGTGTTCAGTGGGTACATGATCGCCTCCTACCTGGGTTTGGTACTCGGCCAATTGATCCTGGTGGTGCATCCGGAGCTCGGCCCTGAACTGCTGATGCTGGTCGCCATGTGCTTTGCCCTGTGCCTGGTGCCGGTGGCGATGACCCGGCGCATCCACCCGGCACCGTTGCGCCCGGCGCCGATGGAGCCGAAGTTCTTCCTCAAACGGGTACCGCAGTCGTTGTCGACGGTGCTGGGTTCGGGCCTGATCGTAGGTTCCTTCTATGGTCTGGCGCCGCTGTATGCGGCCAAGCAGGGGCTTACCACCGAGCAGATCGGTCTGTTCATGGGTAGCTGCATCTTCGCGGGCTTGGTGGTGCAGTGGCCGCTGGGTTGGCTGTCGGACCGCTATGACCGTGCGGTGCTGATCCGTAGCGTCTCGATCGGTCTGGCGCTGGCTGCATTGCCGCTGGCGGTGCTGCCCAGCGTGCCGCTGGAGTTGCTGTTCGCCGTCGGCTTCGTGATTTCGCTGTTGCAATTCTGCCTATATCCGCTGGCGGTCGCGTTTTCCAACGACCATGTCGAAAGCGAGCGCCGTGTCTCGCTGACGGCCATGTTGCTGGTGACCTACGGCGTGGGGGCCTGTATCGGTCCGCTGGCGGCGGGTGTGCTGATGAAGGTCCTGGGGCCGCAAATGCTCTATGCCTTCTTCCTGTTCTTCGCCTTGGTGCTGGTGTGGCGGATCCGGCCGAAGGCCGTCACCGGCCTGCATCAGGTGCAGGACGCGCCGCTGGGCCACGTGGCCATGCCAGCGGCGGGCTCACCCTTGTCGGCAGCGCTGGACCCTCGGGTCGATGAGCAGACCGTGCAGGACGTGATGCAAGCGCCGGTGGCGGCCGAAGACACCGAAGCCGAGGAGCAAAAGCCCCGGGAAGAGGTGGGTGCACCCCAGGCCGAGGTCGACAAGTCGGTGTGAGCCGGTCTTCAGGCAGGCTGCAAAGCAATGAAAAACGCCACCCGATGGGTGGCGTTTTTCATTGGACATTCGACACTCAATAGTCGTCTTTGTCGAAGCGTCGTGCCTCGCGCTGCAACTGGTAGACGAAACTCTCGATCTTGCGCTGCATCTGGCCATTGAGGTTGTGAAAGCGCACGCCAGCGAAGGTGGTGTTCAGGCGCTCTTCGAAGTGCAGGTGACGCAGCTCTACCATCGCCTGCGCCATGCCCAGCGGATTGCTGGCGGCGAAGCGCTCGTACACCTCACCCAGTTGCAGGCGCTCTTCGATGTTGCCTTCAAAGCGTAGCTTGCAGCCTGTGGCGGAGATATCCAGCAACTTGCCACGCAGGGCGCCCTTGCCCTTGAGTCGTTCACCGTCGAGCACGATATCGACCAGCTGCGACAGCTTGAGCGCGGCGCGGAAGGCGTTGCGGCGCTGGTGATAGGTCATCTCGGTCGGCAGGGGGGCACGGTAGCAGCGATGGCCATCGATCTCGGTGATGGTGGTCGCGGTGTTGCATTCCCAGGCGATGCGCACGCCATCATGGAAACCTTCGATGCGGAAGGGTTCGCCATTCTCGATGTACTTTTCACCGTCGCGAGGGATCATTTCGTCCAGCGCCAGGGTATTGGCGTCACGGTCCACATGCACGACGTAACTTTGGAACCGCTGGCTGCGCTCAGGGAAGGTGATGATCAGCGGATCGTGGCTATCCAGCAATTGACGCAGGTTGGCTGCGATTTCCAAGGGTGTGGTGAGCACCTTGGGCGGCTGGGGAGCATCGGATGCATTGAACACGGGTAATCAATCTCCAGGCAAAAACGACACACGCAAGTAACGGCATTTTGCCAGTATGTTCCGTGCCTTGATAGAAATAATCACACTTGGCTGATGGCGCGGGCCTTAGCCATGGGCGAGGTGGCGCCGCGGCTGTCATAGAGCGACGGAGAATCGCCACCCATGAGGATTCTGATCTGATTGGCCGTGGCGTGTTGCTGCAGCTGGATGATCCGGCCGTTGGTCTCGTTGACCTTTTGGCAGGCATCCATCAACTGGGTGAGTACGTCGAGTTGTTGCAGCATGACCTCGCCCAGGGAGGATTGCGCGGCCAGGGCCTGCACACCGGCCCGGTCGGCGGATAAGCCCAGGCCGACCAGCAGTTGGTTGCGCCGCATGCCTTGCTGCTCGAGCAGGACGATCAGGGACTGCTTGCGTGCCAGGATGTTCTCCAGCACCTGCATGTCCCGGCCATGCAGGGCGACGGCTTCTTTCTGAAGCAGTTCGAGCAGTTCCTGCGTTGGCGCGATGTCGTCTTCGATCAGTTGCAGCAAAGTGGTGTCGTGCATGGCTGGCTCTTGGCTTTTGCGTCCCTGAAGTCAGCGCCCCGGAGGGTTAGCGCTGGGCTTCGAAATCAAGCAGTTTGCTGGCGACCCGGCCGGCATCGACCTGATAGCTGCCGTCGGCGATCGCCTGTTTCAACTGGGCCACGCGGGCGCTGTTGACTTCAGGCTGGTCGCGCAGCTTGTCGCTGATCTTCTGCAACTGCTGGGCCTCTTGGCTGAGGTGTACCGCTTCTCCGCTGGCAGTCTGTGGCGCTTCGCTGGTTTCGCCGGCTTTCGGGGCGCTACCGGTCGCGGTATTGCTGCGAACCCCGCCCGTGACGGCCGGAGAATTATTCAAACGACTGAAGTCGATGACCATGATCAGAAACCTCTGGGAATTTGGACGCTTGCCCTGTTTTCGGCCAACCCGAAAAAAACTTTAGGCACGAATGTATCGCCACCTGTCGGCAACCGCGCATGACCCGTTTTCTGACACAGTTTAGGAAAACCCGTTCCCCGTCGCTAGTTTTTATCCTGTCCCGCCTCGCGGGCGCCGCAAATGCCTTACATGGCCACTTCTACCTGTCCAGGCCCAATCACCCGTGCCTTGACCACGCGCTTGGAGTTCAGGTTGCGCACGCGAATCTGCTCAGACAGCCCGCCTTTGCTCAAGGCCTCGCCAGGCATGCGCACGCTAAGGCTGCCGCTGCGGGCCGTGATCACCACATGATCGCCCTTGCGTACCACCTCCGCCTGCTCCAGATGCTGGGGCGTCAGGACCTGGTCGAGCACCGTCGGGCGCAGCAGCTTCATGCCCACGGCCTGTTCCAGGCTTGTGAGAAAGCCTTGATTGAGCGTGCCCACGTCGCGCTCACGCAGGCTGACATCGCCTTCGCCAATCACGCTCTCGCGCCTGAGCGGGCGGGTCATCACCACCACCTCGCGAAACAGCTTCACCTGGGCCGGGACGAACACGGTCCAGGGGGCGCTGCCGTTGCAGCGTACCCGCACCGTGACCCTGCCCAGCGGCTGTGCTGGACTTTCAAGCGAAGCGTCCAGTTGCTGACTGCACAGCGGCATGCGTAGGCGCGGGTCGAGCGGGTTGACCTGGATCTCGTAGCGACCAGTGGTCTGGGTGGTGGCCAGATAATCCTCCACGGTGAATTCAAGAAACCCCTGGGTGACGCCGATAAGTTGTTCAGGCAAGGTAACCGCATCGGCCAGCGCGCGTGTGCCGGGTGCCAGCAGGCATAGCGCCATTATCAAGCCGGTCATCAGGCGCGTCAGGCGTCGGTAAAATGTCGTTTTCGTGTACATGGCGCTCAAAAAAGCAAAGCCCGTGCCGAGTCGGTAAATGGGCGAAAACTAGAGGAGTCTGGCATGGCTGGAGTCATGGATTCGGTCAACCAGCGCACGCAACTGGTGGGGCAGAATCGTCTGGAGCTGTTGCTGTTCCGCCTCAATGGCGAGCAGCTCTATGGCATTAACGTGTTCAAGGTCCGGGAGGTGCTGCAGTGCCCGGAGCTGACGTTGTTGCCTAAGTCCCACCCGGTGGTGCGTGGGGTGGCCAACATTCGCGGCGCGACCATCCCCATCCTCGACCTGTCGATGGCGACCGGCTTGCCGGGTCTGCAGGAAGAGACGCGCAACAGTTTCGTGATCATCACCGAGTACAACACCAAGACCCAAGGTTTCCTGGTGCATTCGGTCGAGCGCATCGTCAACATGAACTGGGAGGAGATCCATCCGCCACCCAAGGGGACCGGACGTGATCACTACCTGACCGCTGTCACCCGTGTGGACGGGCGGATGGTGGAGGTCATCGACGTAGAGAAAGTTCTTGCCGAAGTGTCGCCATCGTCCGAGGACGTGTCCGTGGGTGTGGTCGATGCCGAGGTGCAGGACAAGGCGATGATGCTGCGCGTGCTGACCGTCGATGATTCGTCGGTGGCGCGCAAGCAGGTCAGCCGTTGCCTGCAGTCGGTAGGGGTGGAGGTGGTAGCCCTCAATGATGGTCGCCAGGCCTTGGACTACCTGAACAAGTTGGTGGAAGAGGGCAAGCGTCCGGAGGAAGAATTCCTGATGATGATCTCCGACATCGAAATGCCGGAGATGGATGGCTACACCCTGACGGCGGAGATTCGCAGCGATCCGCGCATGCAAAAGCTGCACATCCTCCTGCATACTTCGCTGTCCGGGGTCTTCAACCAGGCCATGGTCAAGAAGGTCGGCGCCGACGACTTCCTGGCCAAGTTCAAGCCGGACGACCTCGCCCAGCGGGTGGTCGATCGGATCAAGGCGACGCATTGAAACGGCCGGGGGGCAACCCTTGGCACCAGGGATTTGAAAGAGGCGGCAGCATTGTCTACGGGTAATTTGGATTTTGAACAGTTCCGGGTCTTCCTGGAGAAAGCCTGTGGCATCTTGCTGGGCGAGAATAAGCAATACCTGGTCTCCAGCCGTCTCAACAAGCTAATGGAGCAGCAGGGCATCAAGTCGCTCGGTGAGCTGGTGCAGCGAATTCAGAGCCAGCCGCGCAGCGGGTTGCGTGAGCAGGTAGTCGATGCGATGACGACCAATGAAACCCTGTGGTTCCGCGACACCTATCCGTTCGAGGTGCTCAAGAACAAGGTGATTCCGGAGTTCATCAAGAACAACCCGGGCCAGCGCCTGCGGATCTGGTCGGCGGCATGCTCCTCGGGGCAAGAGCCGTATTCCATCTCCATGGCCATCGACGAGTTCGAGCGCAGCAACCTGGGGCAACTGAAGATGGGGGCGCAGATCGTTGCCACCGACTTGTCCGGGGCGATGCTGACCAACTGCAAGACCGGTGAATACGACAGCCTGGCCATTGGTCGCGGCTTGTCCCAGGAGCGCCTGCAGCGCTACTTCGACACCAAGGGGCCGGGTCGTTGGGCAGTCAAAGCGCCGATCCGCAGCCGGGTCGAGTTCCGTTCCTTCAACCTGCTCGACAGCTATGCGGCGCTGGGCAAGTTCGACATCGTGTTCTGCCGCAACGTGCTGATCTACTTCTCGGCCCAAGTCAAGAAGGACATCCTCATGCGCATCCATAGCACGCTCAAGCCGGGCGGGTATCTGTTCCTGGGGGCGTCCGAGGCGCTCAACGGGTTGCCGGATCACTATCAGATGGTCCAGTGCAGCCCGGGGATCATCTACCAGGCAAAATAAACCCAGACAGGGGCCGCATCGCGGCCCCTTTTTTTGCCGGTGCCCATTGCCGCTTTGCTGACGCCAAGCGGTAATCCATTGCCGCTTTTCTGGCATTGCCGCCGGCAAGCAGGGCCTCGGTGCCCGGTTTTACTGGGGCTTTATCGCTTGGCACAAACCTTGCTCTAGCTTGCTCACGATTCTTCCGGTCAACCTTCGAAGGTTTCCCAGACATGAGCATCAGCTTCGACAAGGCGCTCGGCATCCATGAGCAGGCATTGAGCTTCCGCGCCCAGCGCGCCGAGGTTCTGGCCAACAACATCGCCAACGCCGACACGCCTAACTACAAGGCGCGTGACATGGATTTCTCGGCGGTGCTCGCCGCTGAAGCCGACAAGCAGCAGAAGGGGCGCATTGCCCTGGATCGCACCAATAACCGCCACATCGAGGCCGAAGGCCTGGCCATGGGCGACGATACCCTCAAGTACCGCACGCCGATGCAGCCGTCGATCGACCAGAACACCGTGGACGCCCAGATCGAGCAGTCCAACTACGCAGAGAACGCCATTGGCTTCCAGGCCAGCTTCACCCTGCTCAACAGCAAATTCAAAGGGCTGGTTTCGGCCCTGCGCGGAGAGTGATCATGTCCCTTGCCAGTGTCTTCAATATTGCCGGTAGCGGCATGAGCGCGCAGAACACCCGCCTCAATACCGTCGCTTCCAACATCGCCAACGCCGAGACTGTTTCCTCGAGCATCGACCAGACCTACCGCGCGCGTCATCCGGTGTTCGCCACTACCTTCCAGCAAGCCCAGAACGGCGCTGGCCAGTCGCTGTTCCAGGATCAGGGCGAAGCGGGGCAGGGGGTGCAGGTGATGGGCATCGTCGAGGATCAGAGCAACCTTGAGGCGCGCTACGAGCCCAATCATCCGGCGGCGAACAAGGACGGCTACGTCTACTACCCCAATGTCAATGTGGTGGAGGAGATGGCTGACATGATCTCCGCCAGCCGTGCGTTCCAGACCAACGCCGAGCTGATGAACACCGCCAAGACCATGATGCAGAAGGTGCTGACCCTCGGTCAGTGATAAGGAGTCAGGATCATGGCAGTCAACAGCACCGGTGGTGTGAACCTCAACGACGTCCTCGCGGCGTCGGGCGTCAGCACTGGCACCACCAAGAAGCCCACACCCGAGAACACCGACAAGAACGCCCTAGGCAAGGATGCGTTCCTGCAGTTGCTGGTCACCCAGATGCAGCACCAGAACCCGCTCGATCCTCAGGACAACAGCGAGTTCGTCGCCCAGCTGGCGCAGTTCAGCAGTCTGGAAGGCATCACCACGCTCAACAGCACGGTCAATTCCATTGCCGGTGCCATGGGTTCGTCCCAGGCCCTGCAGGCTTCGTCGTTGGTGGGTCGTTCGGTGATCGTGCAGAACGACAAGGCGGTGGTCGACACCACCCAGAGTTTCAATGGCCAGTTCATCGTCCCGCAAGGTATCAGCGAGGCGAAGATCACCATCAAGGATAAAGACGGCAACACCATCAAGACCATCGAGTTGGGCCAGCAGAAAGCCGGTTACGCCGACTTCATCTGGGATGGCACCAATGACAAGGGTGAAAAGGTCGACCCGGGCACCTATAGCTTCTCGGCCACCACCATGGTCGATGGCAAGTCGACGCAGATGTACACCCTGCTGCCAGCCAAGGTCACCAGCGTCAGCATCAACCCCAATGGCGAGATGATGCTCAACCTTGCAGGGCTCGGGAAAGTTTCTCTGTCCAGCGTGCAAACCATTGGTATCTAAGGCCGGCTAGAGCGGCACAAGGAGCGAATTCATGTCTTTCAACATCGGTCTTAGTGGTCTGTACGCTGCCAACAAGCAGCTGGATGTCACCGGTAACAACATCGCCAACGTCAATACCGTTGGTTTCAAGTCGTCGCGCGCCGAGTTCGCGGACGTCTATGCAGGTGCCAACCGCCTGGGTGTCGGCAAGAACCAAGTGGGCAACGGTGTGCGTCTGGCGGCCGTCTCCCAGCAATTCAGCCAGGGTGACATCAACAACACCGGCAACGTACTGGACATGGGTATCCAGGGGCAGGGCTTCTTCGTGCTGTCGGACAACGGCTCGATGGTCTATACCCGTGCCGGTGCCTTCCAGACCAACAAAGACAACTATGTGGTCACCTCGGACGGCCTGCGCCTGCAAGGCTATGCCGCCGACTCGACCGGCAAGATCCAGAAGGGCGTGCTGACCGATCTGAAGATCGACACCTCCGCTCTGGCGCCCAAGGCCACGTCCCTGATCGACCAGGGCATCAACCTGAATTCCTCGGCCACCGACATTCCGCTGATGGTCGACGACGGTACCGGTACCATGGTGCCGAACAAGCCGTTCGATCCCTCTGACGAAACCACCTACACCAAGTCGTTCCCGACCAAGGTGTACGACAGTCAGGGCAACGAGCACACCATGGAGCAGTTCTATCGCAAGACCGGCACCAACCAGTGGACCATGTACACCCTGGTCGATGGACGCAATCCGTTCGACCCGGCCAGCACCACGCCGCTGAGCGGCACCATCAGCTTCAACAGCGACGGTTCGGTCAATGCAATGACGGCCAACAACACCGGCCTGCCGCCTGGTTCGTCGTTCACCGTGAGCAACAATACCTTCACCATGACTGGCTGGATTCCGGCGTCCAAGGATGCTTCGGGTAACTGGGCAGCCAATGGCGCGGCGGGCAATGCCGGTGGCATGCGTCTGTCGATGAACAGCACCACTTCGTACAACACCGAGACCGCGCGTATGTCGCAGTCCCAGGACGGTTACGCCACCGGTATTCTGTCGAGCCTGAGCATCGATTCCACCGGTGTGATGTTCGCCAGCTTCAGCAACCAGCAGTCCCGTGCGATCGGTCAGGTGGCCGTTGCCAGCTTCGCCAACGAGCAGGGCCTGCAGCAGATCGGTGGCACCCGCTGGACCGAAACCTTCTCCTCCGGCATTCCAGGCATCGACGCACCCAAGACCGGTACCTTGGGTAGCGTGGAGTCCAACTCGCTGGAAGCCTCCAACGTCAACCTGACCCAGGAGTTGGTCGAGCTGATCAAGGCGCAGAGCAACTACCAGGCCAACGCCAAGACCATCTCCACCGAAAGCACCATCATGCAGACCATCATCCAGATGACCTGATGGTCGCTGGTCGGTCGAGTGCGCACGAACCCCTTTTCCGATAAAGGGGTTCGTCGTTTTCGAGGTAAGGCTCATGAAGAAATGGATCGTCACGCTCGCCGCAGCGCTGTGTCTGCTCCAGGCGCAGGCGGCTGCGGCGCCCTGGTGGCGCTGGGAGAGCCAGGCCGACGGGCGCCTGGTGTGTTCGCAGTGGTCGCCGGGGGAGGGGTGGAGGCGTTTCGCCGGGCCCTACAACAACGCCGGTTGCCGCGAGCCGTAGCCAATTGCCGTCAGCGGCAAGATGGCGCCGGATATCCGGCGTTGCTCAATCCAAAGGCTTCCCTCAAAGCCCGTATTCACGGGCTTTTTCATACTTTTCAAAAGTTGGTTCGGAACTTGCTTTAGTGCCTGCACAGCAACGTCGGCGGCAATCGCTCGTCAGTGCAGTGGAGAATGACTGTGGACAAAATGCTTTACGTGGCCATGACCGGTGCCAGCCAGAATGCGCTGGCCCAGCGGGCCCATGCCAACAACCTGGCGAACGTTTCCACCAACGGTTTTCAGCGCGACCTGGAGCAGGCGCGCTCGATGCCGGTGTTCGGTGACAGCTTTCCGGCGCGCGCCTTCGCCATGAGCGAACGCCCGGCCACGGATTTCACTGCTGGCGCGATGGTCGAGACCGGTCGCGAACTGGACGTGGCGGTCACCGGTGATGGCTTCATCGCCGTGCAGGCGCCGGACGGCAGCGAAGCCTATGTGCGCACCGGCAGTCTCAATATCGATGCCCTGGGCGTGCTGCGTGCCGGCAACGGCATGCCGGTGATGGGTAACGGTGGCCCGATCGCGATTCCGCCTGAGCAGAAGGTGGAGATCGGTGAAGACGGCACCATCAGCATTCGCGCCATGGGCGAGGACCCGCGGGTCATGGCCGAGGTCGACCGCATCAAGCTGGTCAATCCGGACACCAAGAACCTGACCAAGGGCCTGGACGGCATGATCCACACCAAGAACGGCCAGCCCGCCGATGCCGACGTCAACGTACGGGTGGCGTCGGGCTTTTTGGAATCGAGCAACGTCAATGCCGTCGAGGAAATGACCTCGGTGCTGGCGCTGTCCCGTCAATTCGAACTGCACGTCAAGATGATGAGCGCGGCCAAGGAAGGCGATGAAGCCATGGCGCGTGTTTTGCAAATCGGCTAATCACTTTTGAACGGGTGCCGTAAAACAGGCGCACGAGGAGAACACTAAATGCTTCCGGCTCTTTGGGTCGCTAAGACCGGCCTGTCCGCCCAGGACACCAACCTGACCGTCATCTCCAACAACCTGGCGAACGTTTCGACCACCGGTTTTAAACGTGACCGCGCCGAGTTCCAGGACCTTCTGTACCAGATCAAGCGTCAACCGGGTGCTCAGTCGACTCAGGACAGCGAGCTGCCTTCGGGCCTGCAGGTCGGTACCGGTGTGCGCATTGTCGGTACTCAGAAGAACTTCCAGACCGGCAGCCTGCAGACCACCGAGAACCCGCTGGACATGGCCGTCAATGGTCGCGGTTTCTTCCAGGTCCTGCAGCCTGACGGCACTGTTTCGTACACCCGTGACGGCACCTTCCACCTCAACTCCGACGGCCAGATCGTCACCGCCAACGGTTTTGCCCTTGAGCCTGCGATCGTCGTGCCGCCGGATGCCCAGACCTTCACCGTTGGCCAGGACGGCACCGTGTCGATCACCACTGCCGGCAACCCGGCCGCGCAGATCATCGGCAACATCCAGACCGCCGACTTCATCAACCCGGCAGGTCTGCAGGCCATCGGCAACAACCTGTTCCTCGAGACTGCAGCCAGCGGCGCGCCACAGGTCGGCACCCCAGGCCTGAACGGCTTCGGTACCACCCTGCAACAGACCTTGGAAAACTCCAACGTCAGCACCGTGGAAGAGCTGGTGAACATGATCACCACCCAGCGCGCCTACGAGATGAACTCCAAGGTCATCTCCACCGCCGACCAGATGCTGTCGTTCGTCACCCAGCAGCTGTAAGACCCAAGCCCGTTACACGTGAGGTAAGCGTCATGAATCGTCTGTTGTCCGTCTTCGCCCTGGGGGGCGCGGTGTTGTTGGCCGGTTGCGTCGCACCGACGCCCAAGCCGAACGACCCGTACTATGCGCCGGTTCTGCCGCGTACCCCGTTGCCGGCGTCGGCGGCCAACGGCTCGATTTATCAGGCCGGTTTCGAGCAGAACCTGTACACCGACCGCAAGGCGTTCCGGGTGGGGGACATCATCACCATCACCCTCAATGAGCGCACCTCGGCGAGCAAGAACGCAGGGTCTCAGATCCAGAAAAACAGCAACGCCAACATCGGCCTGACCTCGCTGTTCGGCACCACGCCGAGCACCGACAACCCGTTCGGTGGCGGCGACCTGTCCCTGGAGGCCGGCTACAAAGGCGAACGGGCGACCAAGGGTGACAGCAAGGCCACCCAAGGCAACACCCTGACCGGCTCGATCACCGTGACCGTGGCCGAAGTGCTGCCCAATGGCATCGTCGCCGTGCGCGGCGAGAAGTGGCTAACCCTGAACACCGGTGAGGAACTGGTGCGCATCGCCGGCCTGATCCGCGCCGATGACATCGCCACCGACAACACCGTGCCGTCCACGCGTGTGGCCGATGCGCGCATCACCTATTCGGGCACAGGTTCGTTCGCCGACGCCAGCCAGCCCGGTTGGCTGGACCGCTTCTTCATGAGCCCGCTTTGGCCCTTCTGAGTCCAATGACCATGTTCAACGTAAGGCAGCTGATTGCCGCGACCCTGCTCCTGTCCTGCGCGTTCGGTGCTCACGCCGAGCGCCTGAAGGACATCGCCAGTATTTCTGGCGTGCGTACCAACCAGTTGATCGGCTATGGCCTGGTGGTGGGATTGAACGGTACGGGTGACCAGACCACCCAGACGCCGTTCACCCTGCAGACCTTCAACAACATGCTGTCGCAGTTCGGCATCAAGGTCCCGCCAGGGTCGGGCAACGTGCAGCTCAAGAACGTCGCTGCAGTGTCGGTGCATGCTGATCTGCCCGCGTTTGCCAAGCCTGGCCAGGTGGTGGACATCACTGTTTCCTCGATCGGTAACTCCAAGAGCCTGCGCGGCGGCAGCCTGCTGATGACGCCGCTCAAGGGTATCGACGGCAATGTCTACGCCGTTGCCCAGGGCAACCTGGTGGTCGGGGGCTTCGATGCCGAAGGCCGCGACGGCTCCAAGATCACCGTCAACGTTCCGTCGGCTGGCCGAATTCCTGGCGGTGCCACCGTCGAGCGCGCCGTGCCGAGCGGTTTCAACCAAGGCAACAGCCTGACGCTGAACCTCAATCGTCCGGACTTCACCACTGCCAAGCACATTGTCGACAAGATAAACGACATGCTTGGCCCAGGCGTGGCCCAGGCCATCGATGGCGGCTCGGTGCGCGTCACCGCCCCCATGGACCCGAGCCAACGCGTGGACTACCTGTCGATACTGGAGAACTTGGAGATCGACCCGGGCCAGGCCGTGGCCAAGGTCATCATCAACTCGCGTACCGGCACCATCGTCATCGGCCAGAACGTCAAGGTCTCGCCGGCGGCGGTCACCCACGGCAGCCTGACCGTGACCATCACCGAAGACCCGATCGTCAGCCAGCCTGGACCGTTCTCCAATGGCCAGACCGCTGTGGTGCCGCGTTCGAAGGTCAACGCCCAGCAGGAGGCCAAGCCAATGTTCAAGTTCGGCCCGGGCACGACCCTGGACGAGATCGTGCGTGCGGTGAACCAGGTGGGCGCGGCGCCAAGCGACCTGATGGCGATCCTCGAAGCCCTGAAGCAGGCCGGCGCCTTGCAAGCCGACCTGATCGTGATCTGAGGACGCCAGCCCATGAATTCCAAGAGCCTGGTTTCCGGACACGCCGACAGCGGCGCCTACACCGACCTCAACCGCCTGAGCTCGCTCAAGCACGGTGACCGCGACAGCGATGCCAACGTGCGCAAGGTGGCCCAGGAGTTCGAGTCGTTGTTCATCAGTGAGATGCTCAAGGCCTCGCGCAAGGCCAGTGACGTGCTGGCCGACGACAACCCGATGAACAGCGAGACGGTCAAGCAGTACCGCGACATGTACGACCAGCAGTTGGCCGTGAGCATGTCCCGCGAGGGCGGCGGTATCGGTCTGCAGGATGTGCTGGTGCGTCAGCTGTCCAAGAACAAGCCTGCGCCGGTCAACACCAGCCCGTTCCCACGTGTCGAAGGGCATGCCCCGGCGCTGTGGGGCAGCAAGGTGGCCGAGCCCATGCATTTCAGTGAGACGGCCGGCACCCGCAATGACGTCGCTGCGCTCAATTCGCGGCGCCTGGCCCTGCCGGGCAAGCTGACCGATCGTTTGCTGGCCGGCATCGTGCCGTCGGCGGCCACCACCCATGCCGCTGCCGTGCCGGCCCGCGAAGGCCAACAGGTGGCCAGTGCCGCCCGTGCCTTCGCCGCGCCGGATGGCACGCGCATTCTCGGCCGCGCTGTGGCTCAGCCACCGCTGGCGCCGAAGAAGGCCTTCACCGACAGCGACCAATTTGTCGCCACCATGCTGCCGATGGCCGAGCAGGCCGCCAAGCGTATCGGTATCGACCCCCGTTACCTGGTGGCTCAGGCCGCCCTGGAGACCGGATGGGGCAAGTCGGTCATGCGCAATGCCGATGGCAGCAGCAGCCATAACCTGTTCGGCATCAAGGCCACCGGCAGTTGGCAGGGTGGTCAGGCGAGGGCGATCACCAGCGAGTTTCGTGGCGGGCAGTTCGTCAAGGAGACTGCGGCGTTCCGTTCCTATGATTCCTACCAGGACAGCTTCCATGACCTGGTCAGCCTGCTGCAGAACAATGCGCGCTATCAAGATGCGGTGAAGTCGGCCGATAACCCGGAACAGTTCGTGCGAGAGCTGCAGAAGGCCGGGTATGCCACTGACCCCAACTACGCCAGCAAGATCTCGCAGATCGCAAGACAGATGAAGTCGTACGAGAGCTACGCAATGCTCGGTACCACAACGAAACTTTAAGGGTTTGGAACCATGGCGAGTTTGATCAATATTGGCATGTCGGGCCTGGGCGCCGCGCAGTCGGGGATGTACACCCTGGGTAACAACATCGCCAACGCCGATGTCGACAGTTATTCTCGCCAGCAGATCGTGCAGAAGACCAAGGGCTCGCAGCAGTATGGCCAGGTCTTCATCGGCAGTGGCACTACCTTGGCCGATGTGCGCCGGGTGTATAACGCCTTCCTGGAAAACCAGCTGCGCACCACCACGTCGCTGTCGAGCGACGCCGCTTCCTACCTGAACCAGATCACCCCGCTGGACACCGCCCTGTCGAGCGCCGATACCGGCATCACCGCTGCGCTCAAAAGCTTCTTCGGCGCCATGCAGGACGCCTCGGCCAAGCCCAACGAGGACGCCTCGCGCCAGCTGCTGCTGACCAGCGCCCAGACCCTGGCCAAGCGCTTCAATACCCTGTCGGCGCAGCTGAACCAGCAGAACACCAATATCAACACCAACATGGCCTCGATCGCCGACCAGGTGAACAAGCTCACCGCGACGATCGCCGAGTACAACGACCAGATCTCGCGGATCTCGGCCGTGCAAGGCCAACCCAACGACCTGCTCGACCAGCGCGATGGCGCCGTGCGCGAGCTGACCGCGTTGATCGGTGCCGAGGTGGTGGAGCGCGAAGGCAACTACGACATCTATCTGAAGAACGGCCAGGCGCTGGTGCTGGGCAAGACCACCCAGACCCTGGGCGTCGAGCCGAGCCAGACCGATCCGACCCGCATGAACCTGGTGCTCAATCGCGGCACCACCAAGATGGATATCACCAACAGCACCACCGGCGGGGAGCTCGGTGGCCTGCTGCGCTACCGCAAGGAGACCCTCGACCCTGCGCTCAACGAGCTGGGCCGCGTGGCGCTGGTGGTAGCCGATGCCATCAATAGCCAACTGGCCCAGGGCATCGACAAGAACGGCGAGTTCGGTGCGATTCTGTTCGGCGACATCAACAGCGCCAAGGCCATGAGCGAACGCAGCGTGCCCAAGCTGGGCAACAGCGCAGGCTCCGGCAACCTGGATGTGAACATCAAGGACACCGGCAAGCTCACCACCAGCGACTACCAGGTGACCTTCACCAGTGCCACGGCCTATACCGTGCGCAAGCTGCCCGAAGGCACCGAGATGGGTTCGTACGATCTTACCGACGACCCAGCCCCGGTGATCGACGGCTTCACCTTGTCGCTCAAGGGCGGTGCGTTGAGCGCCGGTGACAGCTTCAAGATCACCCCGACGCGCAATGCCGCCGCCGGTATGGAGTCGGTGCTCACCGACCCCAATCGCCTGGCCATGGCCGCCCCGCTGACCAGCACCAACGGTGCCGGCAACAAGGGCACCGGTGCGGTCACCCCGCCGACCCTGACCTCGGAGCTGGACATCTACGATGCAGCCCAGCGCGCCGACCTGCAGACAGGCCTGAAGTATTCCACCCCGGTCAAGCTGGTGTTCGGCGACGACAGCACCTCGCCCCAGGCCTACACGATGTACGACGCCAAGGGCAACGCCATTGGCAGCGGCACTATCATTCCGGGCCAGGAAAACAAGCTGCAGCTCTCGGTGCCGATGGTCGATGGCAGCGGCAACCCGATCATGGACGGCGCTACCCAGAAGACCTTCACTTTCGAGATGAGCGTCTCCGGTGCGCCGAAAAGCGGTGACAACTTCACCGTGTCGCTGACTGGCGCGGGCTCTGCCGACAACCGCAATGCCCAGTCGGTGCTCGGACTGCAGACCAAGGGCACCGTGGGCGTTGGCGCCGACGGCAAGGGCATCAGCTTCACCGACGCTTACGCCAAGCTGGTATCCAACGTCGGCGGCAAGACCGCCCAGGCCACCATGGACGGCAATGCCACCAACGCCCTGCAGCAGTCCGCGCTGGACGGCCGCAATTCGGTGTCGGGCGTGTCGGTCGACGAAGAGGTCGGCAACCTGGTCAAGTTCCAGCAGTACTACACCGCGTCGTCGCAGATCATCAAGGCGGCCCAGGAAACCTTTGCCACCTTGATCAACAGTCTTTAAGGAGCCGTAGACCGTGCGCATCTCCACTTCGCAGTTCTACAACACCAGCAGCGCCAACTACCAGCGCACCTTCTCCAACGTCAACAAGACGAGCCAGGAGGCCAGCGACTTCCTGCGCATCCGCACCGCCGCCGACGATCCGGTGGGCGCCGCGCGCCTGCTGCAGTTGGAGCAGCAGCAGAACATGCTGGAGCAGTACAGCGACAACATCGTCAACGTGCGCAATGCGTTGGGGACTGCTGAGAGCACGCTCAACTCCATTGGCAATATTCTGCAGCGTGTCAACGAACTAGCGGTTGGCTCCGGCAACGGTGGCTTTACCGATGCCGACCGCAAGGCCAACGCCGATGAGTTGGCATCGTTGGAAGACCAGTTGTTCACGCTGATGAACAGCAAGGACGAGAATGGCAAGTACCTGTTCTCCGGCTCCAAGGGGGACACCCCGCCATACGTGCGCAATGCGGACGGCACCTATAGCTATCAGGGTGATCAGGGTCAGCTGATGCTACAGGTGGGCGATATGCTCAGCCTGGCAGCCAACGAGACCGGCTATAGCGCCTTCGAGCAAGCCCTGAACACCAGCCGCAGCGAGACCCACCTGACTATGCCGGCTGTCGATGATGGTCGCGTCAGTCTGTCCAATGGTCAGGTCTCCGGCAGCGTGACCTACAACGATCGCTTCCGCAGTGGCGAGCCGTACAGCATCGAGTTCACCAGCAGCACCCAGTACAAGATCCTCGATGCCAATGGCACCGATGTGACCCTGGAGGCCAGCCAGGGTGGTACGTTCAATCCCAAGGGCGAGAACAGCAGCATCAGCTTCCGTGGTGTGGAGCTGCGCCTGAAGGTTTCTTTCCAGCCTGGTGACGAAGCCAACCCGGATGCAGCTATCGCCGGCCATACCTTCAGCTTGAGTTCCAAGGCTGACTCCATTGCCGGCACCCGTAGCCCGGGCAACACCTCGTCGGCGCAGGTCACCGGCGCGACAGTCAGCGACCCGACGCTCTACAAGGCAGCATTTCCAGGTGGTGGCGCGGTGCTCAAGTTCACCAGCGCAACGGACTTCGAGTTATACGCGGCGCCGATGAGCGCCGACAGCCGACCGGTGTCCACCGGCACGCTGAGTGGCACCACTGCCACCGCAGCTGGAGTGGATTTCGAGCTGTCCGGCACACCCAGTGCCGGCGACTCCTTTGGGGTGAAGGTCGATACCCATCAGACCCAGAACATCCTCGATACCATCGGGCAACTGCGCGAGGCGCTGACCACGCCACAGGACAGCGATCCAGTGGCGCGACAGAACTTCCTGGCCTCGTTGGATTCGGCAATTGGTAACATCGCCAGTGCCAGTAACCAGGTATCCTCCTCGATTTCTGCGATTGGTGGGAGGGGGCAGGCGCTCGACATCCAGGCTGAGACCAACGAGGCGTTGAGCACCGAGAACAAGAAAACCCAGAGCTCGATCCGTGAAAGCGATCCGGCGGACGTGATGCTGCGCTTGGAAATGCAGAAAAACATGCTGCAGGCATCGTTGCAGTCCTACGCGAAGATCGCTGGGTTGTCGCTGCTCAACTACATCTGATCAATGTACAAGCGTCTGCAAGGCGGCCCGTGTGTTCCGGGCCGCCTTGCCTGTTGTTCCGGCATCGGTTTTCACAACAGAACGACATGCGGGGTTTATCGGGAGACTCTCGCAAATAGATTGACCATCGCGTGAGTGAGCTTCGTGAACGACCAACCCCTCGTTAGTATCGTCATCCCAGCGTTCAATCCTGAGTTCTTTCGCAGTACGCTGATCAGTGCTGTGACTCAGGATTACCCGCACCTGGAAATCGTGGTCTGTGATGAAAGCCCAGGTACGCAGATCGAGACGACTTGCCAGGAGGTAAGCACCAGCTTTCCGGTGTCGCTTCGTTATGTGCGCAACCCTCGCCGATTGGGCTTTGCCCGTAATCTGTTGGCGTGTCTGGAGCAGGCTTGCGGGGATTTGATCAAGTTCCTCTGTGATGACGATGTGCTGTTCGGCAGCCATGTGCGTCATCAGGCCAAGGTGATGAATGACTGGCCGCAGGTCAGCATGGTCATCAGTCAACGTCTCCTGTATTCAGCGGACGATATCCTGCTGCCCTCGCGCTCGCTCAACTTCGTTATTTCTCCTGAAAGCGCCGTCCTCAATGGTGGCGATTTGTTGGCGAGCATCGCCGATAATGCCCCTAACTTGTTCGGCGGTATCAGTCATGCCTTGTTCCGGCGTGCACAGGTCAGTGAGTGCCTGGCTACCTTGGTACAGGAAGGGCAGGGTTTCGCTGCACGCCTGGACCTGGCGCTTTATGCCTGCTTGTTGCGTCGGGGTCACTTGTGCAGCTTGGAACAGGTCTTGAGCCTGGAGCGGGTTCATCCAGGCCGGCTCAGTCACCACAGCTCCATGGTGGAAGCGTACAAGCTCGAGACCGAATGGTTGCTGCAGATGCTGGCGGCGCGCGCGGTGGAGGATGGGCTCACGCCGGGATGGGTGCGCTATCTGCCTCTGGCATCTTACGATGGCGATCAGGAGCGGGTCTGGGAGGAGCTGGACCTTCGACGCGCTTTCGCCAAACAGATGGCCAACTTCAGTCAGCAAATCGGTACTCATAGCCTGAGTTTCGCAGAGTTGTACAGCGAATGGCTGGAGTGTCGCCGCCTATCGGCGGGGCAGTTGCGTTTGCTGCCCAAGCGCATTGAACAATGGCCGGGCAAGCCTCGCATCGTGCCTGTGATTTTCGCTGAGCAGGGTGATGCGACGGCTCTGCACGCTACGCTCGATAGTTTGAACAAGCAGTCCTATGCGGCTCATCGGGCTCTGGTCCTTGGCCCACCTGGCCTAGAGGATGCAGCGGCTGTCGAAGCCGAATTCCGGATTCGGCAAGGTGATGGTTTTGAGCAGCTCAACCCGTGGTTGGCCAGCGATGACCAGGTTGAGTGGATCTACCTGCTACGCGCGGGAGATGTCCTGCATGAGCATGCCTTAGCAATCATGGCTGAGCGCATGGCCTTGCGTGCGGACTGCGCTTGCCTGTACAGCGACGAAGGCGCCTATGATGGCCTCGTTTCGTCCAATCCCATCTTCAAACCCGATTTCAATCTCGATCTGATGCGCAGCGTGCCTTACGTAGGGCGCTTGTTGGCGTTCAAGAGTGCAACTGCTCTCGCTCTTGGCGGATTCGATACCGACTTCGGCTCGCTGGCTCCTCATGATTTGCTATGGCGCCTGGTTGAGACTCACGGTCTGCACGTGGTGGAGCACATTCCCGAAGTGCTGGTGCAATGCCAATACGCTTATGCACAGTGGCTGAGCGACCCTACCAATCACAGCCAGGCCCCGCGGATCCTGCGTGCACATTTGCAGCGGTTGGGCGTGAGTGCGCAGGTGGACAGCGGTCAGGGTGGTTTGGTCAGCCGCGTGACCTACGCGCATGACTCTGCGGCCATGGTATCGATCCTGGTCCATGCTCGGGCGGATTTTCCGGCCCTGACACGTTGCGTCGAGTCGCTGTTCGGGCATACCAATCATGGCCATTTCGAACTGCTGCTGATCGCCAGCGGTGACGAGGCGCCAGAGGTGCGGTCTTGGTTGAGCGCGATGCGCGACATTGGCAGCGATCAGCTGCGTGTCGTTGAAACCTCGGCTCAGGGGCGTGCGGCAAGCTTGAACGAGGCGAGCCTGCAGGCCCGTGGTGACTATGTGCTGCTGCTCAATGCCAACTGTGTGCTGTTCGATGGGCAGTGGCTCCATGAACTGATGCATCATGCCCAGCGCCCCGAAGTGGGGGTGGTCGGTCCGATGATTCTGGCTGGCGATGGTGCCGTTGTCTCGGCAGGCTTGGTTCTGGGCATGGGCGAATCCGCCGGGAGCCCATTTGTCGGTGGCGCTGCGGGGGCGGACAGTTACATGAACCGCCTGCGTCTGGTCCAGAACTGGAGCGCCTTGAGCCTCGATTGCCTGTTGGTTCGTCGAGAATTGTTCAGCGCTCTGGATGGGTTGGATGCGGCTGCCTTTAACGAGTCGCTGTTCGACGCAGACTTTTGCCTGCGAGCGGGCAAGTTGGGCTACCTGGCGGTGTGGACGCCTTTTTCGAAGGTGGCGAAGCTGTCTGTGGCGCAGGAAACGATGGGCACGGCGCAGGGGCGGGAGGCAGATCGCGAAACGTTCTACCAGCGGTGGCTGCCTTGGGTGGCGTTCGACCCAGCCTACAACCGCAACTTGAGCCTCAAGCTGGCGAACTTTAATTTCGAGCCCGGCCTGCGCGCGGGTTGGGATCCTTTCGTCGCGCGGGTCATGCCCTCGGTGCTGGCGTTGCCAACCAATACCACCGCTGTGGGACATTACCGTGTTGCCCAGCCGTTTACCGAACTGGAGCGCGCAGGCTGGATTCAGGGGCGAATCAACTACAACAGCTTGGGGTTGATAGAGCTTGAGCGGGAAAAGCCCGACGTGGTGATCCTGCAGTGCCGCTACTCATCGGGCAACCTCAAGGAGATGGCTCAGTTCAAGCGGTTCTCCAGTGCGCGGCGGATCTACGAGCTGGATGACTACATCATCGAGCCGTCGAAAAAAAACGATCATGCGCGCAACATGCCCAGCAATATGCGTGAGCTGGTCGCCAAGGGCATTTCCCTGTGTGATCGCGTGGTGGTGTCCACAGAGCCTTTGGCTGATGCCTTGTCCAGCATGCATCACGATATCCGTGTCGTGCCGAACATGCTGGCTGCGTCGTTGTGGGCAGGGCTTGCGAGCGAGCGCCAGACCAGTGTCCGACCCCGTGTGGGCTGGGCTGGAGGCACCAGCCACCGGGGCGATCTTGAGCTTCTCCTGGATGTCGTCAGGACCTTGGCAAATGAGGTCGACTGGGTGTTCTTCGGCATGTGCCCGGATTTCTTGCGTCCCTATGTGAAAGAGTTCCACCAAGGCATTTCATTTGCTGATTACCCGCGCAAGCTGGCCAGTTTGAACCTGGATCTGGCATTGGCGCCGCTGGAGCAGAACCTGTTCAACGACTGCAAGAGTAATTTGCGCTTGTTGGAATACGGTGCCTGCGGTTTCCCAGTGATCTGTACCGATACCAAGGCGTACGCCGGTTACCTGCCCTGCACCCGTGTACAGGAAAACACGACCGAGCAGTGGCTGGACGCGATTCGCATGCACCTCAGCGATCCGCAGGCCAGCTACCGTCAGGGGGATGCTCTGCGTGAGGTGGTGTTGCGTGACTACGTGTTGACGTCACATCACCTGCAGCATTGGGCCAATGCCTGGCTGGCGGACTAATCTCCACGGCCGCAATGCCGTGACCCGAACCGACAATTTTGAAGAGAGCGCTATGGCCGAAACCGCAATCGCAACACGCAATGAGGTGACCGTCGTTCTGCTGGGGCAGGGCGAGAGCGATTACCGTGCGCGTGCGCAGCATTATTACCATCAGGCCGCCGTTCCTTGCCTGGCCCTCGACCTGTCATCGGTCGAGCAGAGCAGCCAGGCGTTTGGCGCGCATCTGGAGCGCGCGCTGCAGAGCGTCACCACAGCGTTCGTGGTGCTGACGCTGGACGCCGATTTCGTGTTGCCGTCGGCCTTGCACAGCGCAGCCGCCAGCCTGGAGCAGCAGCCGCGGGCGATGGCTGCTCAGGGTTATGCCCTGGGCTTTGTGGTAGGCAATGCCAAGGTGATGTACCACAAGCTTGGTGATGCGTTGCCGGCATTGGGGGAGGGCGGGGTGCTTGCACGCCTACGTCAGTACGGCCAGGCCGGTCGTCAGGCCTGGCGTGCCGTCATCCGTTTGGCCGACTTGAAAGCGGCATTGGCCGGCATGCCGCCTGGGTCCGACTTCGCTGCGTTCCGTCTGGGGCTGTCCTACGCGATCCTTGCTCAAGGTGAGATTCTCCCAATCGAGCAGACCGATGTGCTCTGTGCGTATGAGCCTGATGCGCTCAACCTGCATCGGCGCGGCGAGCAGTTGAGCCAGGTGTTGCGCAGCCTGCGTCAATGGGATGGCGAACACTTGCGACTGGCTGTCGATGATGGCGGTTATGGCGTGCTCAATCGCTTCGTGCGGCGTACCTACGATCATGGCGAGGCGCCGCTGTTGTTCACGTCCACCTGGAGCAGCGTGATCGATGATCCTGAGCGTCTGTTCGAGCCTCGCCAGTACGTCGAAATGCCTTATTACTCGAATTTATTGTTCGCTCAGTTGTCGGCGCTCGAGTTTTTGTGCCATGCGCTGCCAGCCGGGAATGCTCAGCATCGGGCGCTGGAGGGGGGGTGGGTGCGTCAGCGGCATCTGGCGCAAGTGCATCCCAACGATACCGCCGAGAGCCTGCAGTTGCGCTATTGGCAGGCGCTTGCCCTGGGATTGTTCGACCCACAGGTCTGCCGGCAGCTCGTGACGATGCTCACCGGTCCTGCCGATGGAGACCGTGCGCGTGAGCTGACTGACTGGCTTAACCGCCTGGATCAGATCCCGGGGGTTGATCGACAACCTCGCCTTCAGGCTACGGCATCAGGCCGGTTGCTTGCGGCACTCGAGGCCGTGGCACCGGATGCCAGCGCACGCAAGCGGGTCCAGGCGCACTTGGCTGGCCGCGCTGCCAATCAGGTCGCGTTCGTGGTGCTGGACTTGGCCAACGACGACGCAGGCCTGCAAGCCACGTTCGACAGCTTGCTGGCGAGTGGCCTGGGTGATTTCAAGCTGGTAGTGCTCAAGGGCGGGAAGCCTCCTTTGATCACCACAGCGCGCGATACCCTGCATTTCGTCCAGGTCAACGAGAGCAACTGGGTCGCTCACCTCAACCAGCTGGTGCGCCAGTTGCCGAGCGAATGGCTGCTGTTGCTGCAGGCAGGCGATGAGTTGCTGCCTGCAGGCTTGTTGCACTTGATGGTCGAACTATCCGAGTCGCCCGCGTGCCAGGCCGTCTGTGCCAATGAGGTCCAGCGTGATGACCAAGGCCGGCTGCACGCGGTGGTGCGGCCGGGGGCCGACGTGAATCTGCTGCGTAGCCTGCCGGACCTGATGTCGCGGCACTGGATGGTGCGGCGTCAGGCGGTCCTGGAACTCGGTGGTTACAGTGAGTCCTATCGTCACGCGCTGGAGTTCGACCTTTTGCTGCGTATGGTCGAGGCATCGGGCCTGGGTAGCCTGGCACATCTGGATGATTATCTGGTCATTGGGGAGCAGGCATCCCAGGCCACGACTGAGGAGGCCTTGAAGGTGCTCAACCGTCACCTGACTCAGCTGGGCTATCGGGCCCAGGTCAGGGAGCAGCAGGGCGCGGGGTTTTCGATCGACTTCCGTCATGATGCAACGCCGTTGGTCAGTATCCTCGTCGCCAGCGAGGGCGATCAGGCGCAGCTTGAAGCCTGCCTCACCAGTGTGTTGCAGCGTACCCGTTATCCACGCTACGAGGTGTTGGTCGCGTGCGCTGATCATGAGCAGGCGGCGCTGCAGCGTTTGGGGGGGCGTGTGCGTGTGCTGGTCGGCAAGTCCGTGGCGTCGCGTAGCGACGGGTTGAATCAGGCTGCGCGTCAGGCAAAGGGTGAATACCTGGTGTTGCTGTCCGAGCGTTGTCAGGTCATTTCTCCGGCCTGGATCGAGGCATTGCTTAATGAAGCGCAGCGTCCGGAAGTGGGTGTGGTAGGCGCTTTGTTGCAGACCACCGATGGAGCCTTGGCGCATGCGGGCTATGCCCTCGTGCAGGGGCCTGAGGTTTCGGCGCCCTGGCTTGGGCTGTCGGCTGAGGCTCGAGTCCAAGTGCGTTGGCCATTGGCAGTTCGCACTTGTGCTGCCGTTTCCGGCGATTGCTTGATGGTGAGTGCTTCGGTGTTCGAGCATTGCGGCGGCTTGCACGACCAGAAGGGCGGCGATATCGAGTTGTGTCTGGCGGCCGCCAAGGCCGGGCAATTAGTGGTTTGGACGCCTCAGGCGCAATTGCAGGTCGGTGAAGCGGTCGTTCCAGACGTTGGTGTGGCGCTGTCTCTGGCGGCATGTTGGCCGTCCGCGTTTGTTGGGCGTGCCGATTCGGCGCCTACATTGGCGTGGTTGGATCGGTTGGCGTAGCGCGTCGAGGCAAATTATTGACGGGGCATGATGCGAGGCATCGTGCCCCGCAGCCATGAAGCGTTCTGGCTCCGGCCCTAACTTGGGCAATCCGAGTTGGGGCGATCTCTTCACGCCTTGCGCTGTATTCGTTGTTTCCAGAGCGGTATGCCGAATCCGGTTTTCCTGCGAGCGGACTTCCGACAATGCCTCGCAGGGAGCCGCCATTCAAATCCCCCCGGTCCCTTCAATTATTCTTGTTTTGCCATATGCGCCCGGTGCCATATTGGCAATCTTTTTGCTTTGAAAGACCAAGTTGCTGAATTGGTCAGTATTTTGTCAGCCCGACATGGGGCATCGGCCTCTCAAGGTAAGTCGACAATGAAAACAGTCATCCTGGCCGGCGGCCTGGGTACGCGCATCAGCGAAGAGTCGCATCTTCGTCCTAAGCCCATGATCGAGATCGGTGGCAAGCCGATCATCTGGCACATCATGAAGATCTACTCCCACTACGGGATCAACGATTTCGTGATCTGCCTGGGCTACAAGGGCTACGTGATCAAGGAATACTTCGCCAACTACTTCCTGCACATGTCCGATGTGACTTTCGACATGTCGGAAAACCGCATGCATATCCATAACCGCAATGCCGAGCCCTGGCGCGTAACGTTGGTGGACACCGGTGAAAACACCGCCACGGGCGGTCGGATCAAGCGCATACGTGACTATGTTGGCGACGAGACCTTCTGCCTGACCTATGGCGACGGTGTGGCTGACGTCAATGTCCCTTCGTTGATCGACTTCCACAAGAGTCATGGCAAGCTGGCGACAGTTACTGCGGTTCAGCCCCCGGGACGCTATGGTGCATTGGATATCCGTGGCGAGCGGGTCCACGGCTTCCAGGAGAAACCGCTGGGCGACGGCGGCTGGATCAACGGCGGATTCTTCGTGCTCGAGCCCGGGATCTTTGACTACATCGACGGCGACGAGACCACCTGGGAATATGATCCGATGCGCTCCCTGGCGCAGAATGGCCAGTTGATGAGCCACACCCATCGCGGCTTCTGGCAGGCCATGGACACACTGCGCGATCGCAGCTACCTGGAAGAACGCTGGAAGTCCGGAGAGGCGCAATGGCGAGTATGGCCGTAAGCCGCAGCTTCTGGGCCGGGCGCAGGGTCTTCCTGACCGGCCACAGCGGCTTCAAGGGCGGCTGGCTGGCCTTGTGGCTCAGCGAGCTGGGCGCCGAGGTATACGGCTATTCGCTGGCGCCCAATACTACCCCCGCACTCCACGATCAGGCCCGGTTGGCCGAACGGGTTTCAGGCGAGTTCGCCGACATCTGCGATGCCGACAGGCTCGCCAGCAGCCTGGTGGCATTCCGCCCTGAGATCGTCCTGCACCTGGCGGCCCAGCCGTTGGTACGCGAGTCCTATCGCACGCCCGCGCAAACCTACGCCACCAATGTCATGGGCACGGTGAATGTGCTAGAAGCCGTGCGCCAGTGTGACTCGGTTCACGCGGTCCTGGTGGTGACCACCGACAAGTGCTACGAGAACCGCGAATGGCTTTGGCCTTATCGCGAGCAGGATGCCCTGGGTGGACATGACCCCTATAGCAGCAGCAAGGCATGCGTCGAGTTGCTTTGCGCGTCCTGGCGCGAGTCCTTCCTGAAAGACCAAGGCGTGGCGCTGGCCACCGCTCGGGCCGGCAACGTGATTGGCGGTGGTGACTGGTCCGCCGATCGCCTGCTTCCGGACATCCTGCGTGCCTGGGATGCCGGCGAGTCGTTGACCTTGCGCTACCCGGGCGCGGTGCGCCCTTGGCAGCACGTGCTCGACCCCCTGCAGGGATACCTGATGCTGGCCCAGGCTCTGATCGAACAGGGGCAGGCGGTCGCCCAGGCCTGGAACTTCGGCCCCGACAGCGAAGGCACCGCAACAGTCGGCGAAGTGGTAGAGACCATGGCCCGGCTTTGGCCTGGCGAGGCGCGCTGGGCGGTCGAGCCATCTGCGCAGCCCCATGAGGCAGGTCTTTTGACCCTCGACTCTTCCATGGCACGCCAGCGCTTGGGCTGGCGCCCGAGCTGGGGCCTGGAGCAGGCCTTGCAGCGAACCCTCCAATGGCATTGCGCCTGGCGAGAAGGCCAGGACATGCAGCAATTTTGCCGCGCGCAGATCGCGGACCATGAAGGCGAAAACCGATGACTGATCAGACGGCGCAGCAGTTGCGCCAGCAAATTGCCGAACTCGTAGGTCGTTACGCGGAGCTGGAGCTCGCCACGCCCGGGTTCGTACCCGGCCAGCATGCCGTACCACCGTCGGGCAAAGTCATCGGCGCGCCGGAACTGCAAGCCATGACCGAAGCCGTACTGGACGGCTGGCTGACCACCGGACGTTTCAACCAGGCTTTCGAAAAGCGCCTGGCGCGCTATCTGGGGCGTCGTGGCGTGTTGACCGCCAACTCCGGGTCGTCGGCCAACCTGCTGGCTTTCTCCGCGCTGACCTCGCCGCGTCTGGGTGACCGTGCCATTGGCAAAGGCGACGAAGTCATCGGCGTGGCGGCGGGCTTTCCCACTACCGTCAACCCGATCCTGCAGTTCGGTGCGGTGCCGGTGTTCGTCGACATCGAGATGGGCACCTACAACATCGATGCGAGCCTGATCGAGGCCGCAATCGGCCCGCGCACCAAGGCCATCATGCTGGCGCATACCCTGGGCAACCCGTTCAACCTCAAGGTGGTACGTGAACTGTGCGACCGCTATGGGCTGTGGCTGATCGAGGACTGCTGCGACGCGCTGGGCTCCACCTACGATGGGCGCCAGGTCGGCAGCTTCGGAGACCTGGGCACCCTGAGCTTCTATCCCGCGCACCACATCACCATGGGTGAAGGGGGCGCCGTATTCACCGACTCTCCGTTGCTCAAGCGCATCGTGGAGTCTTTCCGTGACTGGGGCCGCGACTGCTACTGCGGCCCAGGCGAGGACGACACCTGCGGCAAGCGTTTTTGCTGGCAGTTGGGCGACCTTCCGCAGGGGTACGATCACAAGTACACCTACTCGCACCTGGGCTACAACCTCAAGATCACCGACATGCAGGCCGCCTGTGCATTGGCGCAGATGGACCGTGTCGATGACTTCATCGCCGCGCGCAAGCGCAACTTCACTTGGCTCAGCGAGCGCCTGGCCGGGTGCGCCGAGCAGTTGATCCTGCCGCAGGCCACCGCCAACAGCGATCCATCCTGGTTTGGCTACCCCCTGACCCTGCGCGATGGCTGTGGCGTCGAGCGGCTGGACCTGCTGCGTCATCTGGATGCGCAGAAGATCGGCACGCGCCTGCTGTTCGCCGGCAACCTGACGCGCCAGCCTTACATGAAAGACCAGCAGTACCGGGTGGCGAGCGACCTGAGTGTGACTGACAAGGTCATGAAGGACACCTTCTGGATCGGCTTGTGGCCAGGGCTGGGCGAAGAGCACCTCGAGCATGCCGCCCGCAATATCGAAGATTACGTGCGGAGGCTGCGTTGATGCGCGCCCCTGTTCGTGCGTCGCTTCAGCGGTTCGGAAGATAACCTATGACTCTGCATGCCCATCCACCGTTGTACGCGACGTCGCCTCGTCCGTATTACCTCGTCGCGCCGGCCTATCGCCAGAACTCCGCCGGCATACGAGTAATGCACATGCTCTGTCACCTGCTTAACCGGTGTGGGCAGGATGCGTATCTGTATCCAACGCAGACCAACCCGCTTTGGCACACGCCGCTGTTGTCGAACGAACTGAAAGAGCAGCATGAGCAGGCAGGTCGTCAACCTATCATGGTGTATCCGGAGGTGGTGCGGGGGAACCCGGCCGACGCTCGATCGGTCGTGCGTTATCTGCTGAACGTACCGGGTTTGCTGGGTGGCGATACCGAGTTTCCCGACTCGGAGATGATCTTTGCCTATGGGCAGCATCTGTTGCCGGAAGGATTGGGGGAGCAGCGCTTGTTGTTCCTGCCGCCTATCGATACCTCGTTATTCAACAATCAGGACAACCCCTATGACGCACATCGACAGGGGTGCCTGATCTATCCGGGGCGTTATACCGACGCCCTGAAGAATCACCCGGAGTTGGCGGCTCGGTGCACGGTCATTACCCATGATTGGCCCGCAAGCCGCCAGGAAATGGCCGAGCTGTTCCGGCGCAGTGAGCGGGTCTATTGCTTTGCCTCCACCTCCATTGCCATGGAGGCGATGCTGTGTGGCTGCCCTGTCGTCCTCCTGAAATCGCCATTTTTCGATGGTGTCCCGCTTAGTGTCGATGAGTTCGGTACGTACGGGTTGGCATTCGAAGACACTCCACAGGCGATCGAGCAGGCCAGGCAGGAGCTGGCCATCGTCCAGCAAAAATACCAGGCCCTGCAAGGGCGCTTCTGGGAGCAGCTAACCAATTTCATCGAGCTGACCCAGGCGATGCCGATTGCGCCGGCGGTCGGTGTCGGCACAAGTAAGGCAGCGGATAAAGGCAGCGCGTACGCGCAAAACCAGGCCATCGAGCGTTGGTTGCGCCAGCGCAGTCCCAACGACGCGCAAGCGACCTTGATGGCTCGTCGCCTCGAGGAGCGACAGCACGACTTGCCGCATTTCGATTTCTTCATCGTTCCAGACGGCTCGTCGGGGTCTGTCGAGACCACGCGGCAAAGCTTGCAAGCGCAGGGCTATCCGAATATCGGAATCCATATCGCGACCAGTGGTGCTGCAGCGACCCTCAATGAGTTGGTCTTGCAACAGGGCATCGGGCAATGGCTTTGCTTCGTGCGTGCAGGTACGACGTTCACCTCCTTTGGCCTGCTGATGCTGGCGCTGGAGCTACTCGATGCCACGAATGTCCGTGCAGTGTATGCGGACGAGATCACCACATCGCCCAAGGGTGAGCTGGGCACGTTGCTGCGACCGGATTTCAACCTGGACATGCTCCTGTCGAGCCCCGGGCAAATGGCCCGGCACTGGTTCTATCGCCGAGCGGTATTTGTCGATGCAGGTGGTTTTGATCCGGATTGCGCCGGAGCCACCGAGCTGGGACTGCTGTTGAGGTTGATCGAGGATGCCGATGGGCTGGACGGGCTGGCACATGTCAGTGAGCCGATATGCATCAGCCCGATGAGCGTCGCCGTTCACAGCCCGCAGGAACAGGCCGTTCTGTTAAGGCATCTGCATCAGCGCGGTTACCTCCAGGCTCGGGTACAGATGCATCGGCCAGGCATTCATCGCATCCACTACGGCCATGCGGCTACTCCACGGGTGACAGTGGCGATCGCAGTGGGCAATCGTCTGGATCGTGCACAGCGTTGTGTCACTTCCGTGATGGAAAAGACGACCTACTCGCACTATGAAATTCTGTTGGTCGACAACGGCATGGCGGACCTTGCCACACGCGTCTGGCTCGATGGCCTCATGGCGCAGGAGATCCAGGGTATTCGGGTATTGCGCAACACGTACGCACTCGACCTAGGTACTGCCAACAACCTGGCTGCACACCACGCCACGGGCGACTATCTGCTGCTGCTCAGTAGCGATGCGATCATCGTGCAGGGCGACTGGCTGGAAGCCTTGCTCAACCATGCGCAGCGTCCTGAGGTCGGCATCGTCGGAGCAAAACTGCTGCACCCCAACGGGACGGTCGAGCAGGCAGGGATGGTGCTGGGCCTGGGGGGGGCGGCGCATTCGGCATTCTCGGCTTCGGCCAGCGATGAGGGTTACATGCAGCGCTTGGAGATGGACCAGAACTACAGTGCTGTGTCCGGTGCCTGCCTGATGATTCGCCGCGATCTCTATGAAGCGCTGGGAGGGATGGATGCCGAGCAGTTCAAGTCGTCCGGTGCGGATGTTGACCTGTGCCTGAAGTCGGCGCAGGCCGGCTACCTTACGGTGTGGACGCCACACGCGACGGTCGTGGTCGAAGGCGAAAGCCCCCTGGCGGCTGAGGCGGAGCAGGATGCGCTGTATGTCAAATGGCTGCCGCTCATTGCCCGAGATCCGGCCTACAACCGCAACCTGTCGCTGCAGGGGGCAGGATTTGCTCTGGAGACCGATCCAGGGCTGGCCTGGAACCCTCTTGCGTGGCGCCCGTTGCCGGTGGTTCTGACCACTCCCAACAATCTTGAGGCCAACGGCCTCGGGCGCATGATCGACCCGGCGTTGTCCATGAGTGCCGCAGCCATGGCCGATGTTCGCTTGGGCCTGCGTCACTACCTGCCAGCAGAGCTGGAGCGGCTTCAGCCTGATACCTGGGTCATGCAACAGCCGACCAACGAAGCGCAACTGGAGACATTGCGCCGTAGCGCCCGATTCACCCGTGCGCTGAAGGTGGCTGACGTGAGTGTAGCGGACCTTCGGGCCGACTTGCAGGTTGGTGGAGGGATGCTGCGACGGTTCATTGGGTTGGCTGACCGATTGGTCGTGCCTACCGAGGCATTGTCCGATACGTTGCGCAGCGCGGGGCAGGACGTTCGTGTGGTACCAGACCGGCTGCATCCCGCTCGCTGGGGCGCCCTGGCTCACCAGAGAAACCCGGATGCCCGCCCGCGCGTAGGCTGGGTCGGCGGCATCGTTGACGACGAAATGCAGGCGCTCATGTTGGACGTTGTCCAGGCATTGCACGGCGAGGTGGACTGGGTATGCCTGGGCCAATGCCCGCGCCCGATCCAGCCTTACCTGCGAGAGCAGCACGATGTGGTGCCGTTCGATGAGTACCCGCAAAAGCTGGCATCGCTGGCATTGGACTTGGCCCTTGCGCCACTGGGGGCAGGGTTGATCGATCAATGCAAGGGAAATCTGCGCTTGTTGGAGTTTGCGGCGTGCGGTTATCCGGTGGTGTGCAGCGATGTGCAGCCCTACCAGGGCTTGCCAGTGACGCGAGTACAGAACAACGCCAGCGCGTGGCAAGCGGCGATACGCATGCACCTTGCCGAGCCGCAGGCCTCCGTTGGAGACGCAGGAATTTTGCATCAAACGGTAATGGAGCAGTGGATGTTGGATGACCGTTGCATACAGCAGTGGCTAGCGGCCTGGCTTGCTGATTGAGCCTTGGGCACAAAGGCAGGCAGCAGTGCGCTGCCAGGCAGGGATACAGCGCTATCGGGGACGGTGGCATGAAGTGCGGATTTTCGGCAGCCGGGGGCAATGACTTGGCGCCGGTTTCAAATGAGCAAGGCAAATGGGGAATACTCGATGAAGACCATCAGCCAACGTGACAAAGATTTATTCGAAAACCTGTTCGTTCTCGAACTTGCCAACAACCATTGGGGCAAGCTGGAGCGTGGGCTGAAGATCATTCGCGACCACGGTACGATTGCGCGCTTCAACAACGTCAAGGCCGCCATCAAGCTGCAGTTCCGAGATGTGGATGAGTTCATCCACCCTGATTTCAAAGGCACCACCGAACTGCGTTATGTGAAGAAAACCGAGGACACCCGCCTGACCAAGGCCGAGTTCTCGCGTATGGTCGAAGAGATCCGCAACCTGAGTTGCATTCCGATGGCCACGCCCTTTGACGAGGCCTCGGTCGATCTGTGCGTCGAGTTCGACATGCCGATCCTCAAGATCGCCAGCTCCGACATGAACGACTGGCCTTTGATCGAGAAGATCGCGTCCACCCGCCGGCCCACCATCATTTCGACCGGGGGCGCATCGGAAAAAGACCTGGACGACATTGTTCGCTTCTTCGAAAAGCGTGACATCCCGCTGGCCATCAACCACTGCGTTTCGCTCTACCCGAGTGAAGACGACGAGCTTCACCTCGACCAGATCGACTACCTGCGTAACCGCTACCCGGGCCATGTCATCGGCCTATCCACCCATGAGTACCACGATTGGCATTCGTCCATGCTGATTTCCTACGGCAAGGGTGCCCGTACTTGGGAGCGGCATATCGATATCGATTATGAAGGCGTCTCGGTCTCCAATTACTGCTCCCTGCCCGAGCAATGCGATACTTGGTACAAGGCGTTCCACAAGGCCAAGGAAATGTGCGGTGGCGTCAGCACCAGCCGACGCATCATTTCGCGCAAGGAAACCGAATACCTCAACGCGCTCGTGCGCGGTGCCTATGCCCGTCGGGACCTGGAGCCCGGCTACGTGCTGAACCACGATGAATTCGAAAAGGACTTCTACCTGGCCATTCCCTTGCACAAGGGGCAGTTGTCGTGCCGTGAAGTCATGAACGGTGAAAGGCTGCTGCAGCCGATTCGGGCCAATGAGCGACTGACCATCGAGCACATCGATGGCCCCTACAGCGAAACACCTGCGCTCAAGACCCTCATCCTGAACCGGGGGCTTTGAACATGCGCGTCTCCGAGCAAATCGCACAATGGTTGGTGCAGCAGGGTGTCGAACAGGTCTTCACCGTGACCGGTGGGGGGGCCATGTTCCTCAACCAGGCCCTGGGCGGGCATGAGGGGCTGCGCTGTACCTTCATGCATCACGAGCAGGCCTGCGCCATGGCTGCCGAAGGCTATGCGCGTATCACCGGCAAACCGGCAGTGGTGATGCTGACCACCGGCCCGGGCTCCATAAACGCACTCAATGGCGTACATGGCGCATTCACCGATTCCATTCCGATGATCGTGATTTCCGGTCAGATCAAGCGCGAGACCTGTGTCTCGTTCCAGGATGTGCCAGGCTTGCGCCAGCTGGGCGACCAAGAAGGTCCCACGATCGCCATGGCCAGTCCGGTCTGCAAGTATGCGCAGATCGTTCGCTCGGAGAAGGATCTGGAAGTCATGCTGCCCAAAGCCTATGCCGAGGCCGTGAGCGGTCGCCCGGGCCCGGTATGGCTCGACATCCCGCTGGACATTCAGCAGTCCACTGTGCCCATCAGCATCCCCGGGCCGGTGTTGACCCGGCCGCAACCGTCCGAAGGGTTGCGAGCGGCGTGTGCGCAAATCGCCCAGCAGCTCTTGCAGGCGCATCGCCCGTTGATTTTGGGCGGGACGGGGGTCCGGCTTTCGGGCACCGAAAAGCGCCTGCTAGCGCTGATCGAGCGTTACCGTGTACCGCTGGCCACGGCCTGGACGCATGACCTGATCGCTTCCGACCATCCGCTGTTTGCGGGGCGACCGGGCACCATCGGCACGCGGGCGGGCAACCTGTGCCTGCAGGCGGCCGATTTCGTGCTCGTGCTCGGCTCGCGCCTGAACGTTCGCCAGACTAGCTACAACTGGCAAGCCTTCGCCAAGCATGCCTGGGTGGCCCAGGTGGATATCGACGCCGCCGAGCTGAACAAGCCCACCTATCGACCGGACCTTGGGGTTGCCGCCGACCTGAACGACTTCCTGGATGTGCTGGAGCAGGAGCTGGCGCGTGCAAGCCTTCCCGATTTCGGTGCTTGGGTGCAGTGGTGCCAGCGTATCGGGACCACTTACCGCGCCTCGGCAGAGCACCAGCAGCGTCCTGGCGATGTGCTCAACCCCTATGTCATGGTTTCGCGTATTTTCAGCCAACTGCGCCCTGACGATATCGTGGTGTGTGGCAACGCATCTGCCTGCATTCTGCCGTTCCAAGTGGGGGCTCTGCAGAAAGGGCAGCGCCTGTTCAGCAACTCCGGCTCCGCCTCCATGGGCTACGACCTGCCTGCCGCCATTGGCGCTGCGACAGCGGCAGCGCTCGAAGGCAAGCGGGTGATCTGCTTTGCCGGGGATGGCAGCTTGCAGATGAACATCCAAGAGCTTCAGACGCTGAAGACCTTGGGCGCCAATGTCATCGTCATCGTGCTCAACAATCGCGGTTATCTCTCGATCTGGCAGACCCATGAGAACTTCTTCGGTCGGGTCATCGGCGCCACGCCAGAATCGGGTGTGGAATTCCCTGATTTCACGGCAGTTGCGCGTGCCTATGGGCTGCGTGCCGAATCTGTCGCCTCGGAGCAGGACCTGAACCGCTTCGATGCCTTGCTGGAAAGCGACGGTCCGTTGTTGATCGACTTGCATGTCGATCCGCGGCAAGAGTTCGTTCCGCGTATCAAGTCTCGCGTGGACGCGCAGGGAGCCTTCGTCACGCCTGAACTGGATGACATGCATCCATTCCTGGATCAGGCAACGCTAGCGCGGATTCGCACAGAAGCATTGGCGATACGTGCAATCTCTCAAACTGCACAAGACTCAGGAAGCAATGGCAATGGCTGATAAAACCTACCGCTCTGCCGATTTCATTTCCCTGCGAGATCAGGCCAGTGACCAGGTACCGACGCGCATTGATCCAGATCGCCCGGTTTGGATTTTCGGTGCCGGGAATTTTGGTCGAAGCCTTGCCGCGGCGATGCAGAAGCAGAACATTGCTGTTGCAGGCTTTGTCGAAACGACACCTCGTGTCGCATCAGCGCTCGGGTTGCCAGTACTGGACTGGCAAGCATTGGCGCTTGAACATCCGCAGGCGCAACTGGCACTTGGCATCTTCAACCGCGATACGGCCTACGATGAATTGCTGGGGATCGTCGCCGATGCCGGATTTGCTCCACCGCTGATGCCCTGGATGCTCTATGAACAGTTTTCCCAAGCGCTGGGGTGGCGCTTCTGGCTAAGTGCTCGCTCGTTCCTGTTGGGGGCCATGGACAGGCTGGGGCGAGTGGCCGAAGCGCTGGCAGATGACGAGAGTCGGAAAATACTGTATCGCATGTGCGCTTTTCGCCTTGGACTGGACATGGAGTACTCCAGTTTCATGTCTGACGAGACGAGGTACATCAATGAGCTGACCTTGCCAGCGCTGAAGGGGCGAGACATCACCTACGTTGATTGCGGGGCCTATGATGGCGACAGTTATGACGAACTGATCGCATGGTCGGAAATCTCCTGCAAGCAGGCGTTTCTCCTGGAGCCGGACCCGGAGAACTTTACTCGTCTGGTTCATCAGGTTGCGCTCAAAGGGACCAATGCCATCTGTCTGCCGATGGCCGCTGCTGAGTCCTATAGCATCCTTACGTTCAATGCCGGGCAAGGGGAAGCCTGTTCCATCAGCCAGGGAGGCGGTGGTACATCCATTGCGGCGGTCGCGTTGGACCAGATGCTGCCTTGCATGCCCGTCGATCTTATCAAACTCGATGTGGAGGGGGCCGAAGCGCAGGTGCTACGTGGCGCCGAGCAGATCATCCGGCGCAGTCGTCCGGTATTGATCGTATCGCTTTACCATAACCCGCAGGATCTGTGGGAGCTGCCGGAGCTGTTGTTCGATCTCTGCCCGAACTACAAATTCCATATCCGGCAGCATTGCCCCAATACCTTCGAGTCCGTCCTGTACGCTGTGCCGAACCCATGAATCTGCTGCTGACGGGGGGGACGGGGTTCTTTGGCCGTGCGCTGTTGCGGCATTGGCTGGCTCTTGCCCAAATGGGTAGCCAGGTCCCGATGGTGACGGTATTGAGCCGTTCTCCTCAGAAGTTCTGCGCGCAGTTTCCTGAGTTTGCGGGCCAGCACTGGTTGCACTTGCATCAAGGAGACATCCTGGAGCCGGCTTCGTTGCCGGTGGGTGCAGGCTTCACCCATGTGTTGCACGCCGCAGCCGACTCCACCGAGGGGCCTCGCCTGAGTCCGTTACAGCGTTATGTCCAGATAGTCGATGGTACCCGGCACCTGTTGGATCATGCGGCGGCCCAGCGCATTCCTCGTTTTCTGCTGACCAGCTCCGGTGGCGTCTATGGCCCTCAGCCAGCGCAGATGGAGACCATCAGTGAACACTACAACGGAATGCCGGACCCACTCAGCGCAGCGCATGCCTACAGCGTTGCCAAGCGTTGCGCAGAGCATTTGTGCGCTCTGTATCAGCAGCAATTTGGCCTGGAGGTGGTGATTGCCCGTTGCTTCGCCTTCGTGGGGCGCGATCTGCCACTGGATGTGCACTTTGCGATCGGCAATTTCATCCGGGATGCCCTGGAGGCCCCTGTCATCACCGTCAATGGTGATGGAGCGCCCGTGCGCTCCTACATGGATCAGCGTGACCTGGCGCATTGGTTGGATGTGCTGTTGCGCCAAGGTAGGGCGGGGCAGGCTTACAACGTGGGTTCGGACGCAGCGATCACGATCGGTGAACTGGCGCACCTGGTGCGCGATACCCTTGCGCCGCACAAGCCTGTATCCGTCAGCGCCAAGGCTGTTGTGGACGGGAGCTTCCGCAACCGTTACGTGCCCTCCATCGATAAGGCACGTACCGAGTTCGGGCTGCAATTGCAGCATCCGCTGATGGAGGCGATTCAAGAGGCAGCCCGCCATGCGCGCTCTGGCGGCGTCGTGAAACTGTCCTAGGACCATGAAAACCCATCACTGACGGGATGAAATCATGAGCAACTCCCTTCCGTTCTCGCCATCGCGTGAACGCGTCGCCACGCAATGCATCTGCTGTGGCGGCACGCAACTGCAAAAGTCCGCAGCCATTCTAATGCCCTTCGTCTCGCACCGAGCGCTGGATTGGCCTCCGGTGCTCATAGATGCCGAATGGGGGCTGAATACCGTTCCGCAGGGGATGGCGTACTGCATTTGCAATACGCTTCATTGTGAGCATTGCGAGTTCCTGTTCCTGGACATTCGCTTCTCGGACCGCGAAATGGAGCGGTTGTACGATGGGTACTACGGCGAGGACTATGAGCGTCTTCGCGAGCATTACGAACCTGGATTTCGCGAGCGCAACCAGGCTTTGACCGCACCCAGTGATCTGATCGAACTGACACGGCACTACATCCTTCGGTACGTTAACCCGACGCGTGTTCTGGACTGGGGAGGAGGGGATGGCACCAATACGCCTTTCAAGGGACAGGGGTACCAGACGGATATCTTCGATATCGATAAAAAGGCGACTGTGCCTGGCACGCGGAGCGTCTCGAAGGATGAAATCCGTGGGGTCGACTACGACCTGATCGTTTGTCGCCAGGTATTGGAGCACGTTCCTTATCCTGCGGACACGCTCTCCCAGATCCGAACGTACATGCGGGACGATACCTTGCTATACGTGGAGTTGCCGCACGAGGCCCTGATGGTGGGCAACAATGGCCTGTCTGCCGGGCAGAAGAAACATTGGCATGAACACATCAACTTCTTCTCCCCAAAGGCAGTCAGCCACTTGTTCGAGGCGTGCGGGTTCACTGTCCTCGACGTTCGGTCGACGCCGATCTCCGGTGACCCAAGGTTGAGCTCCGCGTCCCGTATCCTGCAGGCAATCGTGAAGAAAGAACGCTCCTGAGCACAAAGCGCCGGTGCCTGGCAGACAGGTGCTGGCCTGGCGCCATATGGAGGTCGAACTTTCTGGCTGTTCAGTTCCCGCCTGGCTGGATCGACGCTACATCGTGCTGGCCGGTGCCTGGGAAGGTAAGGCGACGTTGCGGCGTACGCAGCTTTGGTCGTATAACCGTGACTTGGCAGTCGAAACGTGCATCTTTAATCTATTCAGTCTGCGGGCAGCCACGTCGACGAGGCTTGCACGGCCTGCATTGCAGCGCCCAATCCCGCACTATCCGCCATGTCTACCGGGAAGCCACAATGATTGGCATTAAAAGCATCGCCAGTTACGTACCTGTGGAGGGCGTCGACAATTACGCCCAGGGTGCGAAATTCGGCAAGGACCAAGAATTCATTTTCGGCAAGATCGGCTCGACCTTCTTGCCACGCAAGGATGCCTCGCAGGAAACCTCCGACCTGTGTGTCGAGGCCGCCAAGGCGTTGTTTGCTGCCAATCCGACGTTCGACCCCGCTAGCATCGAAGCGCTGATTGTCGTCACCCAGAACGGCGATGCCGAAGGGCTGCCGCACACTGCGGCTATCGTCCAGCAAAAGCTCGGACTGCCGACTCACATTGCTGCGTTCGACATCTCGCTGGGTTGCTCCGGCTATGTTTACGGCATCTACGCCTTGAAGGGATTCATGGAGGCGGCAGGCCTTAAGAATGGGCTACTGATTACCGCCGACCCCTACTCGAAGATCGTCGACCCCGAAGACCGTAATACCACCATGTTGTTCGGTGATGCCGCCACGGCGACTTGGATGGGTGAAGGTGCGACCTGGCAATTGGGCAAGTCGCTATTCGGCAGTGATGGGGCAGGGGCAGAGCATCTGCGTACGACCGACGGCAAGTTCTTCATGAACGGTCGCCAGGTCTATAACTTCGCGCTGGTCAAAGTCCCGGCGCATCTGCAGCAACTGCTCGAGGCGAGCGGATTGCAGGCCGACGATATCGATCTCTACTGTTTGCACCAGGGCAGCGCGGCGATCGTCGATGCCGTTTCCCAACGCTTCAATGAGGGCAAGCAGCGCGAGAAATTCGTCAAGGACATGGCCGAGACGGGTAACACAGTTTCTTCGAGCATCCCGCTCTTGCTGGAAAAGTACGTGCTGGATTCCCATTGCAAGCGTGTCGCACTCAGTGGTTTCGGCGTAGGCCTATCGTGGGGGTCCGCCATCCTCGAACGTACCGACTAAGAGGTAGTGGTATGGAAAAAGCGCTGACCGGATCCGGTCGGCGCTTTTTGTTTTTGCGGCGATTTTCTGGCGCCAACTACTTGATTTCATTGGGCTGGCATGGTGCCAGTAAAAAAAAACGAAAAAGGCCCTAAAGCAAACTGCCCTGACGACGATAAACATTACGAAGGTTCTCTAGGCCACACCCCCGGCGAATTGCCAAGGCCGGAAGCCGTAGTACCCAATCCAACGAGGAATTCGTCATGGCTTTGACCGTTAACACCAACACTACCTCTCTGGGCGTTCAGAAGAACCTGAACCGTGCTTCCGACGCACTGAGCACTTCGATGAGCCGTCTGTCCTCCGGCCTGAAAATCAACAGCGCCAAAGACGACGCCGCCGGCCTGCAGATCGCTACCCGCATGACCTCGCAGATCCGCGGTCAGACCATGGCTATCAAGAACGCCAACGACGCCATCTCCATCGCCCAGACTGCTGAAGGTGCGATGCAAGAGCAGACCAACATTCTGCAGCGTATGCGTGAACTCGCTCTGCAGGCGCGAAACGACTCCAACACCGCCGATGACCGTGAAGCACTGGATAAAGAGTTCCAGTCGATGCTCAAGGAAATCGACCGTATTGCAAACAGCACCCAGCTGAACAACAAGAACCTGCTGGACGGCTCCTCCAGCGACCTGACCTTCCAGGTAGGTTCGAACACCGGTAGCGACAACCAGATCGTTATCAGCCTGAGCGATGCCATGAACACCACCGGTGCTCTGAGCGGCATGTCCGGCCAGGCGATCACCGGCGAGAGCTCGGACATCGAAGCCAACTTCAGTGCCGCGATGAGCGCCATTGACGATGCACTGAAAGCGATCAACACCACCCGTGCTGACCTCGGTGCCGCTCAAAACCGTCTGACCAGCACCATCAACAACCTGCAAAACATCAACGAGAACGCCGAAGCCGCTCGTGGTCGTGTACAGGACACCGACTTCGCTGCTGAAACTGCCCAGCTGACCAAGCAGCAGACCCTGCAGCAAGCTTCGACTTCGGTTCTGGCCCAGGCCAACCAGCTGCCATCGGCAGTTCTGAAGCTGCTGGGCTAATCTGCCTGACAGGTGTCGGCGGGGAAGTGCACCTGAGGCGCTTCCCCGCCTTTTCATTGTGAGGTGGTAAAAGATGGACATGAGCCTCAAGTTGAACCTGTCCTATCAGGCTACACGCCAGGCCGAGCAGATTGCCGAAAAGCCGGTGGTCCGGCCGGCTGAAGTTCCCGAAGAAGGCAAGAAGGGCGACTCGGTCAAGGTACAGGGCGTCGACGACGTGAAGAACGCCGTCGCGGAAATCGAAAAGTTCTTGAATGAATCCCGACGTAACCTGGAGTTCTCTACCGACGAGGAATCCGGCAAAATCGTGGTCAAGGTCATCGCCAGTGACAGTGGTGAGCTGATTCGTCAGATCCCCTCGGAAGAGGCCCTGCGAATCGCCCATAGCCTGAGTGATGTCAAAAGTGTTCTGTTCGACGCCAAGGTTTGACCGGCGGCGGACAAATGATGTGAATCATGTCGGTCCTGTGGAGCAGGGTTGACGCGTTGACGAGAGGGACAACAGCATGGCAAGCCCGATTACATCCAGTGTAGGCCTGGGTTCTGGTCTCGATATTGGTGCGATGGTCAAGGCGTTGGTTGGCGCAGATACCGCCGCCAAGCAGGCGCAGATCAAGCGCCAGACCAGTAACAACAGTGCGATGATCTCGGGTGTAGGCGCGCTGCGTAGTGCCCTCACGGCGTTCCAGAGCGCCATGGGCAAGCTCAATGACAAGACGGCGCCGTCTTTCAACGCGTATACGGCGTCCACCGCCAACGACAAGGTTGTAAAGGTCACCTCCGGCAATACCGCGGTGACGGGTGATTACGCGATTGAAGTGAAAAAGCTGGCGACCGGCTCCAAGGTGGCCAGCCTGGGCTACAAGGAAGGCCCCTCCAAGTCGATCACCGCAGGTGAGTTGGTCATCCAGCGGGGTACTAGCACCTACAAGATGCAGATCGGTGAAGGCGCTACGTTGGAAAGCGTGCGGGACCAGATCAACAAGGAAATGGCGTACAACAACATCAGCGCGAACATCATCAATGGTGAGGATGGTGCGCGTTTGGTTCTCACCTCGACCACCACCGGGGATGGCAACGATCTCAAGCTGAGCGGGATTCCCGAGCTGGAAATCGATGGTACCGTGCCGATGGGCTCGGGCGCCGGTTATATTGACGGCAAGGCGCAGAGCGCCGAGCTGACCATTGACGGCCAGACGGTCAAAAGCACCACCAACACGATCAAGAACGCTGTCAGTGGACTGACTCTGGAGCTGACGGGTGTCAGTGAAGGAGGGGCCAAGACCAAGGTTTCGGTTGCGTCGAACAATGACGGCTTGAAGACTTCGGTGCAAGGCTTTGTTGATGCCTATAACACCTTGCAGCGGGCGATCAGTGCGTTGACGGCCAGTAGTCGCGATGCGGATGACAATCTGGTACTGGGGCCGCTAAGCAATGATCCGACGACGCGTTCGCTCCTAGGGGATATTCGCAAGGTGCTCACCGAAGTTGGTTCGGGTGATCGCCTGACAACGCTTGGTCAGTTGGGTGTCAATACTCAGAAGGACGGCACGCTCGAATTCAATAGTGTCAAGTTCACTGCAGCGATGGATGATAAGAAGCTTGGTCCAGAGGTGCAGGAGCTGTTCACGGGCACTAATGGTATTTTTGAGCGGATGAACAAGGCCATCGATCCCTATAACAAGGCCGATGGTACCTTGGCGACAAGAAAGTCCAATCTTGACAAGGTCGCCAAGAACCTCAGTGACCAACAAGCTGCTTTGGATCGCCGCACCGATTCGTTGACCGAATCCTTGACCAAGAAGTTCGTCGCCCTGGATACCGCCCTGGGCAAGATGAAAGCCCAGGCCGACCAGATCACCTCGATCTTCGAAGCGATCAACGCCCAGGCCAAGAAGTCCTGATCCTTTCAGGCGGACACTAAAAAGCCCGGCGGCGTCTACAGGATGCCCCGGGCTTTTGGCTTTATAGCTAAAGTTCTTTGACGCCGCGACGATACACAGGTATACGCAACCTTTTTCGCTGCAACGAGGTAGACCCATGAACCCGATGTTGGCCCTCCGGCAATACCAGAAAGTCAATGGTGTGGCGCAGACCTCCGTGGCCAGTCCGCACCGTCTGGTACAAATGCTCATGCAGGGCGGTCTCGATCGTCTTGCCCAGGCCAAGGGCGCCATGGCGCGCAACGACGTCCCTCAGCGCGGCATTCTGATCGGCAAGGCCATCGACATCATCGGCGGGTTGCGCGAAGGTTTGGACCTTGAAAACCATGCCGACAGCCTCACCGATCTGGACAACCTGTACAGCTACATGAGCCGTCGCCTGGTCGAAGCCAACGTCAAGAACGATCCGGCGATCATTGATGAGGTGGCGCGTCTGCTCATCACGGTCAAGGAAGGCTGGGACGCGATCGGCGATCAGCAGCCGGCAGACTGATTCGGGAGAGGTTGCAATGAGCGAGGTGATCGAGCGTATCGAGCAGACCCGTGAGGCGCTGCTGGCGGCATTGGATAGTCGTGATTGGGATGCGATTGGCGAGCTCGACTTGGAGTGCCGAATTTGCGTCGACGACGTGCTGGCTGAGGCCTCGCTCAACGAAGACGCGGTAAAGGGCAGCCTAGAGCAGTTGCTTGGCGTTTATCGGCAACTTATTGATATTGCAAGTGGCGAACGTCAATCGATAGTCGACGAGATGACGCAGATTCGTCAGGCGAAAAATGCCGCAAAGGTATACCATCTCTTCAGTTGACGCTGGAGGGGTGCAAAAAATCGCGCGCCATTAATTTGACTGTGTGCGTTTTTTTGACTTAACTAGTGACTGTTTTCGCAAAATCAGACGTCCGAGCACTGATCATTCAGTCGGAATGATGTCGAGCACGCCTGCGGGCGTCGAAATGACTAGGGAAGTTGCTAACGCATGTGGCGTGAAACCAAGATCCTCCTGATCGATGACGACAGCGAACGCCGCCGCGATCTGGCGGTGGTCCTGAATTTTCTAGGCGAAGAAAATCTCTCCTGCTCCAGCCATGATTGGCAGCAGGCGGTTGCTTCTTTGTCGTCGAGTCGCGATGTGCTGTGCGTACTGATCGGGACCGTGAATGCTCCGGCGGGTGTCCTTGGGCTGCTTAAGACAGTGGCTGCATGGGATGAGTTCCTTCCGGTTCTGCTTTTAGGTGAAATTTCTTCTGCGGACTTCCCGGAAGACCTACGCCGTCGCGTTCTGTTCAATCTCGAAATGCCGCCGAGCTATAGCCAGTTGCTCGATTCGCTGCACCGTGCCCAGGTCTATCGTGAAATGTACGACCAGGCCCGCGAGCGCGGCCGCCAGCGCGAACCCAATCTGTTCCGCAGCCTGGTCGGCACCAGCCGTGCCATCCAGCATGTGCGCCAGATGATGCAGCAAGTGGCCGATACCGATGCCAGCGTGCTGATTCTCGGTGAGTCCGGCACTGGCAAGGAGGTGGTGGCGCGCAACCTGCACTACCACTCCAAGCGTCGCGAAGCGCCGTTCGTGCCGGTCAACTGCGGGGCGATTCCGGCCGAGTTGCTCGAGAGCGAGTTGTTCGGGCATGAGAAGGGCGCCTTCACCGGGGCTATCACCAGCCGTGCCGGGCGTTTCGAGCTAGCCAACGGCGGGACCTTGTTCCTCGACGAGATCGGCGACATGCCGCTGCCGATGCAGGTCAAGCTGCTGCGTGTGCTGCAAGAGCGCACCTTCGAGCGGGTCGGTAGCAACAAGACCCAGAGCATTGATGTACGCATCATTGCCGCGACCCACAAGAACCTCGAGACCATGATCGAGGAAGGGACCTTCCGTGAAGACCTGTACTACCGCTTGAATGTCTTCCCCATCGAAATGGCGCCGCTGCGTGAGCGAGTCGAGGATATTCCGCTGTTGATGAACGAGCTGATCTCGCGGATGGAGCACGAAAAGCGCGGCTCGATCCGTTTCAACTCAGCATCGATCATGTCCCTGTGCCGTCACGGTTGGCCGGGGAACGTCCGTGAGCTGGCCAATCTGGTCGAGCGCATGGCGATCATGCATCCATACGGGGTGATCGGGGTTTCCGAGTTGCCAAAGAAATTCCGTTACGTCGATGACGAAGACGAGCAGATGGTCGACAGCCTGCGCAGCGATCTGGAAGAACGTGCGGCGATCAACGGTCACGCGCCAAGCTTCTCCGGCAGCGCCATGCTCCCGCCAGAAGGGTTGGACCTGAAGGATTATCTGGGCAACCTCGAGCAGGGCCTGATCCAGCAGGCATTGGACGACGCCAACGGTATCGTCGCGCGAGCCGCCGAGCGCTTGCGTATCCGCCGCACCACGCTGGTGGAAAAGATGCGCAAGTACGGCATGAGTCGTCGAGAAGGTGACGATCAGGCAGAAGGTTGACGCCTTCTGCTTTCTACAAGCGGGGCTGCTTTGCAGCCTTCGCGCCGGCAAGCCCTCTGCAGCCGGGTGGTGCAACGCCGCCTTGCGATGAAGGTCGCGGCATTTCCTTATACCCGGCACGGCTATTGCTACACCGCAGGCAACACACCGTTTTTATGACGGTCAGCCACGCGAGAGAGCATGATGCCCCAGGTCGCCCACATCTCCCGAACCCCCGACGCGCACGGCCGCACCTCGGTCGAGCAGGAAAGCCGTCAGGGCCTGGAGCAGGCGTTCGCCCTGTTCAATCAGGTTTCTGATCAGCTCAGTGAGTCCTACAGCCTGCTCGAAGCCCGGGTCAGCCAGCTCAAGGGTGAACTGGCCGTGGTCAGTGCTCAGCGCATGGCCGAGCTGGATGAAAAAGAGCGCCTGGCCAATCGTTTGCAGAACCTGCTCGACCTGCTGCCCGGCGGGGTGATCGTCATCGACGATCAGGGGTATGTGCGCGAGGCCAACCCGGCGGCTTGCGAGTTGCTGGGCGAGCCACTGGTAGGTGAGCTCTGGCGCCAAGTGATCGCCCGCAGTTTCGCCCCGCGCAAGGATGACGGCCATGAAATCTCGTTGCGTGACGGCCGGCGGCTGTCCATCGCCACGCGCTCGCTCGATGCCGAGCCCGGGCAACTGGTGCTGCTCAACGACCTGACCGAGACCCGCCGCCTGCAAGACCAACTGGCCCGCCATGAGCGGTTGTCGTCGTTGGGGCGCATGGTCGCTTCACTCGCTCATCAGATCCGCACGCCATTGTCGGCGGCGATGCTCTATGCCGGCCATTTGGCCGACGCAGAAAAAGAATTGCCCAAAGAAACCCGCCAGCGCTTCGCTGGCAGCCTCAAGGAGCGCCTGCACGAGCTGGAGCATCAGGTCCGTGACATGCTGGTGTTCGCTCGCGGCGAGCTGCCGCTGGGCGACCGCATGAGCCCCAAGGCTTTGTTCCAAGCGTTGCAGCAGGCGGCCCAAACCCATGTCCAGGGCCATAGCGTGCGCTGGCAATGCGACAGCCATCTCGGTGAGCTGCTGTGCAATCGCGACACCTTGGTGGGTGCCTTGCTCAATCTGATCGAAAACGCCTTGCAAGCCAGCACCGGGCCGGCGCGCCTGAAGGTGCACCTGTACCGGCGCGATCAGGCCCTGCACTTGTGCATCAGCGATGCCGGCTGTGGCATCGAGGCCGAGCTGCTGGCGCGCTTGGGCGAGCCCTTCCTGACTACCAAGTCCACCGGCACCGGCTTGGGGTTGGCGGTGGTCAAGGCTGTCGTGCGGGCGCACCAGGGTAGTCTGCGGCTGCGCTCGAAGGTCGGTCGAGGAACGTGTGTGGACGTGGTGCTGCCGTTGATCGGCGGGCCGGCGATGGGGGAGGCGTGATGACGATCAAGGTGTTGCTGGTCGAGGACGATCGTGTCCTACGCCAGGCCTTGGGCGATACCCTGGAAATCGGCGGTTTCGCCTACCGTGCGGTGGGCAGCGGCGAGGAGGCGCTCGAGGCGGTGGCCGGCGAGTCCTTCAGCCTGGTGGTCAGCGATGTGAACATGCCGGGCATGGATGGGCACCAGTTGCTGGCTCAGCTGCGTACCCAGCATCCTCAATTGCCGGTGTTGCTGATGACTGCCCACGCCGCGGTGGAGCGTGCCGTGCAGGCCATGCGCCAGGGCGCTGTCGATTACCTGGTCAAGCCGTTCGAGCCCAAGGCGCTGCTGAGTCTGGTGGAGCGCCATGCTGCCGGGCGCGTGGGTGGTGCCGATGAAGAGGGGCCGGTCGCCTGTGAGCCTGCCAGTCGGCAATTGCTGGAGCTGGCCGCGCGCGTGGCGCGCAGTGACTCGACCGTGCTGATTTCCGGCGAGTCCGGGACTGGCAAGGAAGTGCTGGCGCGCTATATCCATCAGCAATCGCCGCGCGCGGCGCAGCCCTTCGTGGCGATCAATTGCGCAGCCATTCCCGACAACATGCTCGAAGCCACGTTGTTCGGCCATGAGAAAGGCGCCTTCACGGGGGCCATTGCCGCCCAGGCCGGCAAGTTCGAGCAGGCCGATGGCGGCACTTTGTTGCTCGACGAGATTTCCGAAATGCCCCTGGGCTTGCAGGCCAAGCTTCTGCGCGTGCTGCAGGAGCGTGAGGTGGAGCGGGTGGGTGGGCGCAAGCCGATCGCCCTGGACATCCGCGTGCTGGCGACCACCAACCGAGACTTGGCCGAGGAGGTCGCCGCCGGGCGCTTCCGTGAGGACCTCTACTATCGCCTGTCGGTGTTCCCGCTCGCCTGGCGCCCGCTGCGCGAGCGCGGCGCCGACATTCTGCCGCTGGCCGAGCGCCTGCTGGCGCGCCATGTAGCCAAGATGAAGCATGCCCCGGTGCGGCTGTCCGCCGAAGCGCGCGCCTGCCTGCAAGGGCATCCGTGGCCGGGTAATGTACGCGAGCTGGACAACGCTTTGCAGCGCGCCTTGATCCTGCAGCAGGGTGGGGTGATCGAGGCGGCGGATTTCTGTCTGGCCGGTGCCATTGCGTTGTCGGTACCGGCGGTGGCCGTGAGCGAGGTACCTGCCGAATCCGGGGGGCTGGGCGATGACATGCGTCGCCATGAGTTCCAGATGATCATCGACACCCTGCGCGCCGAGCGTGGCCGTCGCAAGGAAGCCGCCGAGCGCTTGGGTATCAGCCCGCGGACACTGCGCTACAAACTGGCGCAGATGCGTGATGCGGGGTTCGACGTCGAAGCCAGCCTGTACGGCTGAAACCAGTTTTAAAGGTCGCATGCAGGGCTGGCACTCTTGTTGCTAGTTCCAGCCCATTCGCTGCATGAGCGTCAAAAAAATGCGGCCGCCGGAGAGAAGAAGTCCATGACCCAAGGTGTTGAATTCAATCGTCTGATGCTGGATATGCGGGCCATGCAGGCCGAAGCCATGTCCCAGCCCAAGGTCGCTGCCGCGCCTGAACTGGCCCCTGGCCAGAGCAGCTTTGCCGACATGCTCGGCCAGGCCATCGGTAAGGTCAATGAGGTACAGCAGGCCTCGACCCAGCTGTCCAACGCCTTCGAGATCGGCAAGAGCGGTGTTGACCTGACTGACGTAATGATTGCTTCGCAAAAGGCTTCCGTGTCGTTCCAGGCCCTGACCCAGGTCCGTAACAAACTGGTCCAGGCGTACCAGGACATCATGCAGATGCCGGTTTGAGGACAGAGTGAGCCATGGCTGAAGCAGTCGTCGACAATCCCCCCGCCAAGAGTGGTCCGCCAGCGCCCAAGCCGCCGCTGTTCGGCATGTCGTTCCTGGAAAACATCTCGCAGATGCCCATGCTGCGTCAGGTCGGCCTGCTGGTCGGACTGGCCGCGAGCGTGGCGATCGGCTTCGCCGTGGTGCTTTGGTCGCAGCAACCGGACTACCGGCCGCTGTACGGCAGCCTGGCGGGCCTGGATGCCAAGCAGGTCATGGACACCCTGGCCTCCGCGGACATCGGCTACCGCGTGGAGCCCAACTCCGGTGCCTTGCTGGTCAAGGCCGACGATCTCTCCCGCGCGCGCCTGAAGCTGGCTGCTGCCGGTGTCGCGCCAAGCGATGGCAACATCGGCTTCGAGATTCTCGATAAAGAGCAGGGCTTGGGTACCAGCCAGTTCATGGAGGCCACCCGCTACCGTCGGGGCCTTGAAGGCGAACTGGCGCGTACCGTATCGAGCCTGAACAACGTCAAGGCCGCCCGTGTCCACCTGGCCATTCCCAAGAGCTCGGTGTTCGTGCGCGATGAGCGCAAGCCCAGCGCATCGGTACTGGTCGAGCTGTATCCGGGACGCGCCCTGGAGGCCGGCCAGGTCATGGCCATCGTCAACCTGGTGGCCACCAGCGTGCCGGAACTGGACAAGTCCCAGGTGACCGTGGTCGACCAGAAGGGCAACCTGCTCTCCGAGCAGTTGCAGGACACCGCCTTGACTATGGCCGGCAAGCAATTCGACTACAGCCGCCGCATGGAAGGCCTGTTGACCCAGCGTGTGCACAACATCCTGCAGCCGGTGCTGGGCAACGACCGCTACAAGGCCGAGGTGTCGGCCGACGTCGACTTCAGCGCGGTCGAGTCCACCTCCGAGCAGTTCAACCCAGATCAGCCAGCGCTTCGCAGCGAGCAGTCGGTCAATGAACAGCGCTCCAGCAGCCAGCCCCCGCAAGGCGTGCCCGGTGCCCTGAGCAACCAGCCGCCGGCCGGTGCCTCGGCGCCTGAAAATGCCACCGCCTCGGCGCCGCCTGCCGGTGCGATCCAGCCAGGGCAGCCACTGGTGGACGCCAATGGCCAACAGATCATGGACCCGGCCACTGGCCAGCCGATGTTGGCGCCTTACCCGGCTGACAAGCGTCAGCAGACCACCAAGAACTTCGAGCTCGATCGCTCCATCAGCCACACCCGTCAGCAGCAGGGCCGCCTGACGCGCCTGTCGGTGGCCGTGGTAGTGGACGACCAGGTCAAGGTCGACGCCGCCACCGGCGAAGCCACCCGTGCCCCATGGGGTGCCGAGGACCTGGCGCGCTTCACTCGCCTGGTGCAGGACGCAGTGGGCTTCGACGCCAGCCGTGGCGACAGCGTGACCGTGGTCAACGTGCCGTTCTCCGCTGACCGTGGCACGGAGCTGGAGGACATTCCGTTCTACTCGCAGCCTTGGTTCTGGGACATCGTCAAGCAGGTGCTGGGTGTCGTGTTCATCCTGGTGCTGGTATTCGGTGTGCTGCGTCCGGTGCTCAACAACATCACAGGTGGCGGCAAGCAGGCTGCCACCGACAGCGACATGGAGCTGGGCGGGATGATCGGTCTGGATGGCGAACTGGCCAACGACCGCGTCACCCTGGGTGGCCCGCAAAGCATTCTGTTGCCGAGCCCGAGCGAGGGCTATGAAGCACAGTTGAACGCAATCAAAGGCCTGGTGGCCGAAGACCCGGGTCGCGTGGCCCAGGTCGTGAAAGAGTGGATCAACGCCGATGAGTGACAACCGAGCCGTTACCGCCAAGCTGAGCCGCGTCGACAAGGCGGCGATCCTGCTGCTCTCCCTGGGCGAGACCGACGCCGCCCAGGTCCTGCGACACATGGGGCCCAAGGAAGTGCAGCGGGTCGGTGTGGCCATGGCGCAGATGGGCAACGTCCATCGCGAACAGGTCGAGCAGGTGATGAGCGAGTTCGTCGAAATCGTCGGCGACCAGACCAGCCTGGGCGTGGGCTCCGACGGCTATATCCGCAAGATGCTCAACCAGGCCTTGGGCGAGGACAAGGCCAACGGCCTGATCGACCGCATCCTGCTGGGTGGCAACACCAGTGGCCTGGACAGCCTCAAGTGGATGGAGCCGCGTGCCGTGGCCGATGTCATCCGCTACGAACACCCGCAGATCCAGGCCATCGTGGTGGCCTACCTGGACCCGGACCAAGCCGGTGAGGTGCTGAGTAACTTCGACCACAAGGTGCGCCTGGACATCATCCTGCGCGTCTCGTCGCTCAATACCGTGCAACCGGCGGCGCTCAAGGAGCTGAACCAGATCCTCGAGAAGCAGTTCTCCGGCAACTCCAATGCCGCGCGCACCACCCTGGGCGGTATCAAGCGCGCCGCGGACATCATGAACTTCCTCGACAGTTCGGTCGAAGGCCAGCTGATGGATGCGATCCGCGATATCGACGGCGACCTGTCCGAGCAGATCGAAGACTTGATGTTCGTCTTCAACAACCTGGCCGACGTCGACGATCGTGGCATCCAGGCGCTGCTGCGCGAGGTGTCCTCCGACGTGCTGGTCGTCTCGCTCAAGGGCGCCGACGAGAAGGTCAAGGACAAGATCTTCCGCAACATGTCCAAGCGCGCCTCGGAGCTGCTGCGCGACGACCTGGAGGCCAAGGGGCCGGTGCGGGTCAGCGACGTGGAGACGGCGCAGAAGGAAATCCTCACCATCGCACGGCGTATGGCCGAGGCCGGCGAGATCGTGCTTGGCGGCAAAGGCGCCGAAGAAATGATTTAAGCCGCAAGTGGCACGCTGGAGCGGCAAGAAAAGCGTATGGCCTTTTCTTGTTGCTGCAAGCGTGCAGCTCGTAGCCATGAGGTTTTGACATGTCCACCAATGAACACCTCAGCGATCTGATCCGCGCCCGCGATCTTGAGGGCGTCGATGTCTGGGCGTTGCCCAGCTTCGACCCGGAGCCAGAGCCGGAGCCTGAACCGGAACCTGAGATCGTCGAGGAAGAAATCGAGGAGGTGCCGCTGGAGGAAGTCCAGCCACTGACCCTCGAAGAGCTCGAAGCGATCCGTCAGGAGGCCTACAACGAAGGGTTCGCCACCGGTGAGCGCGAAGGTTTCCACAGTACCCAGCTGAAAGTGCGTCAGGAGGCCGAGGTGGCTTTGGCGGCCAAGCTGGCCAGCCTCGAACAACTGATGGGGCAACTGCTCGAACCTATCGCCGAACAGGACACCCAGATCGAGCGTGGCCTGGTGCAGTTGGTGGCGCACATGACCCGCCAGGTGATCGGTCGCGAGCTGCGCAGCGATTCGAGCCAGATCACCCACGTGCTGCGCGAGGCACTCAAGCTGCTGCCCATGGGCGCCGAGAACATCCGCATCCATCTGAACCCTCAGGATTTCGAGCTGGCCAAGGCCCTGCGCGAACGCCACGAAGAGCGTTGGAAGCTGCTCGAGGACGAGTCGCTGCTGCCGGGTGGTTGCCGGATCGAAACGCTGCACAGCCGCATCGATGCGACCATGGAAACGCGCCTGGAAAAGGCGCTGGCGCAATTGTTCGACCAATTGCACGACCAGTCCCTGCACCCGGCCGCGCCGGATCTCGCCCTTGAGCTGGAAACAAGCATCCCGGAGCATGGCGATGCGTCTTGAGCGCACCAGCTTCGGCAAGCGCCTGGGCGGTTATGCGGCGGCGGTTAAATTACCGGACCAACCGGTGGTGGAGGGGCGCTTGCTGCGCATGGTCGGCCTCACCCTGGAGGCCGAAGGCCTGCGCACCGCAGTCGGCAGTCGCTGTCTGGTGATCAACGACGACAGCTACCACCCGGTGCAGGTCGAGGCCGAGGTCATGGGCTTTTCCGGCGCCAAGGTCTTCCTCATGCCGGTGGGCAGTATCGCGGGTATCGCGCCCGGGGCGCGTGTCGTGCCCTTGGACGACAGCGGTCGGCTGCCCATGGGCATGAGCATGCTCGGGCGGGTGCTCGATGGCGCCGGGCGTGCCCTGGATGGCAAAGGCGGGATGAAGGCCGAAGACTGGGTGCCGATGGACGGCCCGATCATCAACCCGCTCAACCGTGATCCGATCAGCCAGCCGCTGGACGTGGGTATCCGCAGCATCAACGGGCTGCTCACGGTGGGGCGTGGGCAGCGTCTGGGCCTGTTCGCCGGTACCGGTGTGGGTAAATCGGTGTTGCTGGGCATGATGACGCGCTTCACCGAGGCCGAGATCATCGTGGTCGGCCTGATCGGCGAGCGGGGCCGCGAGGTGAAGGAGTTCATCGAGCACATCCTCGGTGAGGAAGGGCTCAAGCGCTCGGTGGTGGTGGCCTCGCCTGCCGACGATGCGCCACTGATGCGCCTGCGCGCGGCGATGTACTGCACGCGAATTGCCGAATATTTCCGTGACAAAGGCAAGAACGTTCTGCTGCTGATGGATTCGCTGACCCGTTTCGCCCAGGCCCAGCGGGAAATCGCCCTGGCCATCGGCGAGCCGCCGGCGACCCGCGGCTATCCGCCTTCGGTGTTCGCCAAACTGCCCAAGCTGGTCGAACGCGCGGGCAATGGCGAGCCAGGCGGCGGCTCGATCACTGCTTTCTACACGGTGCTGTCCGAAGGTGACGACCAGCAGGACCCTATCGCCGATGCGGCGCGCGGCGTGCTCGATGGCCACTTCGTACTGTCTCGGCGGTTGGCCGAGGAAGGGCATTACCCGGCCATCGATATCGAAGCGTCCATCAGCCGGGTCATGCCCCAAGTTGTCGATCCGGATCACCTGCGCCAAGCCCAGCACTTCAAGCAGTTGTGGTCGCGCCTGTCTCAAAGCCGCGACCTGATCAGCGTCGGTGCCTATGTGCCAGGCGGAGACCCGGAGACCGACCAGGCCATCGCCTTGCAGTCGAGCCTGGTGGGCTTCTTGCGTCAGGGCCTTCAGGAAAACGTCGGCATGGCCCAGAGCCGCGAGCAGCTCGGCGCCATCTTCGCTTCGCCTGCAGGCGGCTGATAGGTCATGGCCTTGCCCAGTCGAGCCGCGCGCCTGGCGCCGGTGGTGGAGATGGCCGAGGAGGCCGAGCGCAAGGCCGCCCAGCGCCTTGGCCACTTCCAGCAGCAGTTGGCCCAGGCCCACGCCAAGCTGGCCGAGCTCGAGCGTTTTCGCGAAGACTATCAGTTGCAGTGGATCAACCGCGGCGGACAGGGGGTCAACGGCAACTGGCTGGTCAACTACCAACGCTTTCTCGGTCAGTTGGAAACGGCGATGACTCAGCAACGCCAGAGCCTGGCCTGGCACCAGAACAACCTCAACAATGCCCGGGGCATCTGGCAGCAGGCCCATGCGCGGGTCGAGGGGTTGCGCAAGCTGGTGCAGCGATATCTCGACGAAGCCCGGCGGGCGGAAGACAAGCGTGAGCAAAAGCTGTTGGATGAATTATCCCAGCGTTTGCCGCGTCATCATCACCTGTAACCGTCTTGCTGGCGTCTGCGCCAATTTGCGATTGCCGGTAGCGCCTGCTAAACCTACTAGGATCGCATTCGCCATCATCATCGAAGGAATCGCTGGCATGGCTGTCGAATCCGATTTTTCACAGGACGAGAAAAAACTCACGATCACCGTCAAAGGGCGGTTTGACTTCGGCAGGCATCAAGAATTTCGCAATGCCTACGAACGACAACCCGTCCGCCCTGACTCAGTGGTCGTGGATCTCAAGGACGCCACTTACCTGGACAGCTCGGCATTGGGCATGCTGCTGTTGCTGCGCGACCATGAGGGCGGTGAAGACGCCTGCATCAGCGTGATCAACACCAGCCCTGACGTGCGCAAGATCCTCGCCATCTCCAATTTCGAAAAACTGTTCGATATCAGTTGAGCGTCGACATGCCGGCCGAACGGGCGCTGAGCGTGCTGGTCGCCGAAGACGGTGCGGCAGACCGGTTGTTGCTGGCGCAGATCGTCCGGCGCCAGGGTCATGAAGTGTTCACCGCAGAAAACGGCGAGCAGGCCGTGGCGCTGTTCGCCGAACGGCGGCCGCAGCTGGTGCTGCTCGATGCGCTGATGCCGGTGATGGACGGATTCGAGGCGGCGCGTCGGATCAAGGCGCTGGCCGGCGAAGCGCTGGTGCCGATCATCTTTCTCACCTCGCTCAACGAGCAGGACGCCTTGGTGCGCTGCCTGGAAGCCGGCGGCGACGACTTCATGGCCAAGCCCTACAGCGCGGTGATCCTCGGCGCCAAGATCCGCGCCATGGATCGGCTGCGTCGGTTGCATGCCACGGTGCTCGAGCAACGAGACCAGATCGCCCGGCATCATCATCACCTGCTCAACGAGCAACGGGTCGCCAAGGCGGTGTTCGACAAGGTGGCCCATGCCGGATGCCTGCGCGCGCCCAACATTCGCTACCTGCAATCTCCCTACGCGCTGTTCAATGGCGACCTGTTGCTGGCGGCCTATACCCCCAACGGCAACCTGCATGTGCTGCTGGGCGACTTTACCGGCCATGGCTTGCCCGCCGCGATTGGCGCCATGCCTTTGGCCGAGGTGTTCTACGGCATGGCCGCCAAGGGCCATGGTGTCGCAGAAACGCTGCGGGAGATGAACTCCAAGCTCAAGCACATCCTGCCAGTGGACATGTTCTGCTGCGCCCTGATGCTCGACCTGAGCTATCAACGTGGCACGGTGGAGGTCTGGAACGGCGGCATGCCGGATGGTTACCGTTTGTCCGGTGCAGGAGAGGTGCTGGCCACGCTGCAATCGAGGCACCTGCCACTGGGCATCCTCTCGCCAGAGCGCTTCGATGACAGCACCGAGGTGTTGCCGCTGGCGGTGGGCGAGCGGCTGTTGTTGCTTTCCGATGGTGTGGTCGATACCTGCGATGACCAGGAGCGGTTATTCGGCGTGCAGCGCTTGGAGCAGGTGCTGCGCGCCAATCGCGATCCGGCGCAGTTGCTGCCGGAACTGATGCAAGCACTGGAGCATTTTGGCGGGCGCCCCCGGGACGATATCAGCCTGTGTGACGTGTCCATGGTCGAGCCCCAGTGGCAGGCGCCAGCGGCCGTGCCCGACAGCGAGGCCAGCCGTTCTGGTCCGTTGCATTGGTCGCTGCACTTCGAATTGCGTGGCGAAAGCTTGAAACGTTTCAATCCTGTGCCATACCTCGTTCAACTGCTGCAGGAGATCCATGGCCTGCGGCCAAACGGTGGCCTGCTGCACACAGTCCTGAGTGAGTTGTACGCCAACGCCCTGGAGCATGGGGTGCTTGGCCTGGATTCGCGTCTCAAGCACGACGCCCAAGGATTTGCCGACTACTACCGCGAGCGTAGCCTTCGCTTGGCGCGGCAGGATGACGGCTTCGTGCGAATCGATCTGGAAGTTGAACCCTGGGCGAGGGGTGGGCGTCTGAAGATCGACGTACGCGACAGTGGCCTGGGATTCGACGTTGCCCAGGTGCTGTCCGGCCAGCGGCAGGCCCAGGGGTTGAGCGGGCGCGGACTGAACCTGGTGCGCAGCCTCAGCCAGAGCGCCGAATGGCTTGAGGGTGGGCGTTGTGCGCGGGTGGTATTCTGTTGGTGACTAGCTGGCGCCGGTCCCTGCGCAAGCAGGCCCCATGGACTTGATCAAAGGAGTGAGCAAGTGGCTGACATGCATATCGACCCGAAGATCCTCAGCGACCTGCAAGAGGTCATGGAGGAGGGGTATTTGCAATTGCTCGAGACTTTTCTGGAAGACTCCGAGCGCCGCCTAGACCAATTGCACGGGGCCCGCAGCGCCGAGGAGCTGGGCTTGGCGGCCCACAGCTTCAAGGGCAGCAGCGGCAACATGGGCGCGGTGGGCCTGGCCGAGCTGTGTCGGCAGTTGGAGGAGCGTGTGCGAAAGCAATCCCTGTATGGCATCGAGGACCTGATCAACCGGATCGACCAGGAGTATCTCGAGGTTCAGCGCTTCTACCGCGCCGAGCGCGCGCGTATTTCCGCAGGTTGAAGCAACCTGGCGCGACTTTTGCCTGTCTTTGCCTGGACGATTCACGATTATTCGGCGCGGAGACCTTTCAATGCCTGTCGCATCCAATCCTTTGCTGCAAGCCAGTGTGGTGAGCAAGCCATCGCGCGCGGCTGCTCAGACGGCGGACAAGCCGCAGGCGGCGGGCTCCCAGACGGGGGGCTTCGATCAGGTCATGGCCCGCCAGGGGCGTGATGACAAGGCGACCCAAGCCAAAGCCAAGGACAAATCCGACAGTGCGATCGACGGCAAGACCGAGCCTGCCGATACGCAGCCGGTTGCCGATGGCGGCAAAACCTTGCCAGTGGTCGATCAAACCAGCGTCAGCAGCGAATCGAGCTTGCTCGATGCCAGCCTCGTGGCCGGGCAGGTCACCGATGCCCAGCCTGGCGCGCAATTGATTCAGGCGCAGGCAGAGGCAGTGGCGCCTGTGCTGCAGGCCGCGGTGCAGCCTCAGGTCGCGCCTGTCGAGACGCCGTCGGAGCAGGCGCCGGCCGTGGAGGATTTCGACCCTGCGGCCGATCCGTTGGCCAACCTGCCGACCTTGCGCCTGGCCCTGGAACAAAGTGCGCAGGCCAAAGGAACGACCTCCGCCCATGCGGCGCCCACCAGTCAAAGTGACAGCGGCCAGCCCGACGATGGGCAGGTAGCCGTCAATACCTTGGCGAGCCTGATCGACAAACCGCAAGCCGAAGGCGACACCTCGCAGCCAGGTGACAAAGCCTTCAGCGAGCTGCTCGATAACGGCTTGAAGGACACCAAGAGCGCCAGCAGCGACACGCGGGTCGACGACTTCGCCAATCGCCTGGCCAGCCTGACCCAGGCCGCAACGCCCAAGACCGCCAATGCCGTACCGCCCAGCCCACTGCATCAGCCGCTGCCGATGAACCAGAACGCCTGGGCCGAAGGATTGGTGAATCGCGTCATGTACCTGTCCAGCCAGAACCTCAAGTCCGCAGACATTCAACTCGAGCCCGCCGAGTTGGGCCGCTTGGACATCCGCGTCAATGTCGCGGCGGATCAGTCTACCCAGGTCACCTTCATCAGTGGTCACGCCGGGGTGCGTGACGCCCTGGACAGTCAGGTGCATCGCCTGCGCGAGCTGTTCGCCCAGCAGGGGTTGGCCCAGCCTGATGTCAACGTTGCCGATCAATCCCGCGGCCAGCAGCAACAGCAGGCTCAGCAGGAGGGTTCGAACCTGTCCGGGGTCGCGGCGCGGCGCGCCATGGCCGGTGGCGAGGACGACGGTGAACTGGCCGATGGCGCACAGCCGGTCGAACAACAGGTGGTGATCGGCGACAGCGCCGTCGATTACTACGCCTGAGGGCTGCGGCGCAGCCCATCTCAGGCCGTCGCAAGCTCCTACGCCTGTCGGTTGCTCCCGCTCGGCTCAAATCTGGCATAACACTTGCTCAAGCCACGTCATCCTTCTTTGAAACCCCGATGGACGACGGATTATTGGCATGGCGAAGAGCGAAGCAGTCAAAGACCCCGCCACTAAAGGCAAACTCAAGCTGATCCTCCTGCTGGTGCTGGCACTGCTGCTGGCCGTGGGCCTGTCGGTGGGCGCCACGTGGTTCGTCATGCACAAGAGCGAGTCGGCACCCGCTGTCGATCCTGCCCAGGCCAACGTCAAGGCGGCGGCGATCTATGAGCCGCTGGCGCCGGCTTTCGTGGTCAATTTCAACCAGAACGGCCGCCAGCGCTACATGCAGGTGAGCATCACCATGCAGGGGCGCAACCAGGCCGACCTGGACGCACTCAAGGTGCACATGCCTGTGATCCGCAACAACCTGGTCATGATGTTCTCGGGGCAAGGTTTCGACACCCTGGCCAGCAGCCCGGTAGGCCAGGAGATGCTGCGCCAGAAGGCCACCGCGGTGGTCCAGGAAGTGGCACAGAAGGAAGTCGGCAAGCCGGTCGTGGACCAGCTGCTGTTCACCAATTTCGTATTGCAGTAGGAGCCCGAAATGGCCGTGCAGGACCTGCTGTCCCAGGATGAGATCGACGCCCTGTTGCATGGCGTCGATGACGGTCTGGTACAAACCGAAAGCGCTGCCGAGCCCGGTGGCGTCAAAAGCTATGACCTGACCAGCCAGGATCGGATCGTCCGCGGACGCATGCCGACCCTGGAGATGATCAATGAACGTTTCGCCCGCTATACCCGCATCAGCATGTTCAACCTGCTGCGTCGCTCCGCCGACGTGGCGGTCGGCGGCGTGCAGGTGATGAAGTTCGGCGAGTACGTGCATTCGCTGTATGTCCCGACCAGTCTGAACCTGGTCAAGATCAAGCCGCTGCGCGGCACTTCGTTGTTCATCCTCGACGCCAAGCTGGTGTTCAAGCTGGTGGACAACTTCTTCGGTGGCGATGGCCGTCACGCCAAGATTGAAGGTCGTGAATTCACGCCCACCGAGCTGCGCGTGGTGCGCATGGTGCTCGACCAAGCTTTCGTCGACCTCAAGGAAGCCTGGCAGGCAATCATGCCGGTCAACTTCGAGTACATAAACTCCGAGGTCAACCCGGCCATGGCCAACATCGTCGGCCCGAGCGAGGCGGTGGTGGTCTCGACGTTCCATATCGAACTGGACGGCGGTGGCGGCGACCTGCACGTAACCATGCCGTACTCGATGATCGAACCGGTGCGCGAGATGCTCGATGCGGGCTTCCAGTCCGACTTGGACGACCAGGACGAGCGTTGGGTCAAGGCCCTGCGCGAAGACGTGCTCGATGTCAGCGTGCCGCTCTCGGCCACCGTGGCCCGCCGTCAGCTCAAACTGCGCGACATCCTGCACATGCAGCCGGGCGATGTGATCCCCGTCGAGTTGCCCGAGCACCTGGTGCTGCGCGCCAACGGCGTGCCGTCGTTCAAGGCGCGCCTTGGCTCGCACAAGGGCACCTTGTCGCTGCAGATCATCGACCCGATCGAACGTCGCTGACGGCGTGCCGGTCGCTCCTTCCGAATTGAATGCCTGTCGAGGACATCATGGCTAACGAAAACGAAATCACCTCCCCGGAGGAACAGGCTCTGGCCGATGAGTGGGCTGCCGCCCTGCAGGAAACCGGCGACGCCGGTCAGGCCGACATCGATGCGCTGCTGGCTGCCGACAGCGGCAAGTCCGGCGCCGGCCGCCTGCCGATGGAAGAGTTCGCAAGCTCCCCCAAGCCCAATGAAAACGTCAGCCTCGAGGGGCCGAACCTGGATGTGATCCTGGATATCCCGGTGAACATTTCCATGGAAGTGGGCAGCACCGAAATCAGCATCCGCAACCTGCTGCAGCTCAACCAGGGCTCGGTGATCGAGCTTGATCGCCTGGCGGGCGAGCCGTTGGACGTGCTGGTCAACGGCACCTTGATCGCCCACGGCGAGGTGGTGGTGGTCAACGAGAAGTTCGGCATCCGCCTGACCGACGTGATCAGCCCCAGCGAACGCATCAAGAAGCTGCGCTGAGTGAAGGGTTCGATGCGGGCCGTGATGGCCTTCGGCGCATTGCTCGTCAGCGAGACGGTGATCGCGGCCACTCAGGCATCGGCACCCGCTGCGGCTGCACCCGGCAGCCTCAGTGGGCAGTTGGCACAGATGGTCTTCGGCCTGTTGCTGGTGGTCGGCTTGATCTTCGCCCTTGCCTGGTTGCTGCGCCGCATGCAAGGCGCGACACCGCGCGGTGGGCAGGTGATCGATATCATCGGCAGCCGGACGATCGGCCCGCGTGACCGCCTGCTGCTGGTGCAGGTGGGCAAGGAGCAGATCCTCATCGGTCACTCGCCCGGCAACATCGAAGCGTTGCACGTGTTGGCCGAGCCTGTGGAGGTGCCCGCCAGTGCCCGCCCGGCCACGCCGGAGTTCGCCCAGCGGCTGCTCGAGCTGATGGGCAAGGATCAGAAGGACAAGAAGTGATGACCGGCGCACTGCGCTCATTGTTGACCCTGGCGCTGCTGCTGGCTGCGCCGATGGCCTTGGCTGCCGACCCGTTGTCGATCCCGGCCATCACCCTGTCCAATGGGGCGGACGGCCAGCAGGAGTATTCGGTCAGCCTGCAAATCCTGCTGATCATGACGGCGCTGAGTTTCATTCCGGCGTTCGTCATCCTGATGACCAGCTTCACCCGCATCATCATTGTCTTTTCCATCCTGCGTCAGGCCCTGGGCCTGCAGCAGACGCCTTCGAACCAGGTGCTGACCGGCATGGCGTTGTTCCTGACGCTGTTCATCATGGCCCCGGTGTTCGACCGGGTGAACCAGGACGCGATCCAGCCCTACCTGAACGAGCAGATGACGGCCCAGCAGGCCATCGACAAGGCCCAGGGGCCGCTGAAGGACTTCATGCTGGCACAGACCCGGCAAAGTGACCTGGACCTGTTCATGCGCCTGTCCAAGCGCACCGACATCGCCGGCCCTGAACAGGCGCCGTTGACCATCCTGGTGCCGGCGTTCGTTACCTCGGAGCTCAAGACCGCGTTCCAGATCGGCTTCATGATCTTCATTCCGTTCCTGATCATCGACATGGTGGTGGCCAGTGTGCTGATGGCCATGGGCATGATGATGCTGTCGCCGCTGATCATCTCCCTGCCGTTCAAGATCATGCTGTTCGTCCTGGTCGATGGCTGGGCGTTGATCATGGGTACCTTGGCCGGCAGTTTCGGTGGCGTCTGAGGCCATCAAGGAGAGCCACGTATGACACCAGAAGTTGCCGTAGACATTTTCCGCGATGCGCTCTGGATGACGACCATGATGGTGGCCATCCTGGTGGTGCCGAGCTTGCTGGTCGGCCTGGTGGTGGCGATGTTCCAGGCTGCCACCCAGATCAACGAGCAGACCCTGAGCTTTCTGCCGCGCCTGCTGGTGATGCTGGTCACCCTGATCGTCATCGGGCCCTGGCTGTTGCAGCGATTCATGGAGTATTTCAACCGTCTGTACACCAGCATTCCGCAGTTGATCGGTTGATGCAGCCATGCTGGAGCTGACCGATACACAGATTGGCACCTGGGTCGCCACCTTCATCCTGCCGTTGTTCAGGGTGACGGCGGTGCTTATGACCATGCCGATCTTCGGTACGCGCATGTTGCCTGCGCGAGTTCGCCTCTATGCTGCCTTGGCGATCACGGTGGTGATCGTGCCAGGGTTGCCGCCATTGCCTGAAATAGATCCTTTAAGCTTGCGCGGTGTGTTGCTGTGTGGTGAGCAGATCATTGTCGGTGCCTTGTTCGGTCTGGCGTTGCAGATGCTGTTCCAGGCATTCGTGGTGGCCGGGCAGGTGATTGCCGTGCAGATGGGTATGGCCTTCGCTTCCATGATGGACCCAGCCAATGGTGTTAACGTGGCGGTGGTCAGCCAGTTCATGACCATGTTGGTCAGCGTGCTGTTCCTGGTGATGAATGGCCATTTGGTGGTGTTCGAGGTGCTCACCGAGAGTTTCACCACTTTGCCGATAGGCAGTGCGCTAATGGTCAATCATTTCTGGGAGATGGCTGGGCGCATGAGCTGGGTGCTCGGCGCCGGCCTGCTGTTGGTATTGCCCGCGATCACCGCGCTGCTGGTGGTCAACATCGCGTTTGGCGTGATGACACGTGCTGCGCCGCAACTGAACATCTTTTCCATCGGCTTTCCGCTGACCTTGGTGTTGGGCATGGCTATCTTCTGGGTCACCCTGGCCGACATATTTTCCCATTACCAGTTATTGGCCAGCGAAGCGCTGCAATGGCTGCGTGAGCTGGCCAGAGCGCGCTGAACATGGCTGAAAGCGAGAGCGGTCAGGACAAGACAGAGGAACCCACCGACAAACGCCGGCGCGATGCGCGTGAAAAAGGCGAGGTGGCCCGGTCCAAGGAGCTCAACACCGTGATGGTGACCCTTGCCGGGGCGGGCAGCCTGCTGGCGTTCGGGGGGTACTTGGCCGAGACCCTGATGGACCTGATGCGCATGAATTTCAGCCTCTCGCGGGAGGTGGTGGTGGACGAGAGCGCCATGGGCACTCTGCTGCTGATCTCGGGCAAGATGGCGATCTGGGCGGTGCAGCCGGTGTTGATCCTGCTGTTCCTGATTTCCTTCGTCGGGCCAATCGCCTTGGGCGGCTTCCTGTTCTCCGCAAGCCTGCTGCAGCCTAAGTTCAGTCGTATGAACCCGTTGGCGGGTATAAAGCGCATGTTTTCCCTCAACGCCTTGACCGAGCTGCTCAAGGCCCTTGCCAAATTCTTCGTGATCCTGCTGGTGGCACTGGCGGTGTTGTCCAATGATCGTGAGGCGTTGTTGGCGATCGCCAATGAGCCGCTTGATCAAGCCATCATCCATAGCGTCCAGGTGGTCGGGTGGAGTGCATTGTGGATGGCTGCCGGGTTGTTGTTGATCGCGGTGGTGGATGTGCCGTTCCAAATTTGGCAGGCGCATAACAAGTTGAAGATGACCAAGCAGGAAGTGAAGGACGAATACAAGGATTCGGAAGGCAAGCCTGAGGTCAAACAGCGGATTCGCCAGTTGCAGCGTGAAGCCTCGCAGCGGCGCATGATGGCGGCGGTGCCGGAAGCCGATGTGATCATCACCAACCCTACGCACTATGCCGTGGCGCTCAAGTACGACCCCGAATCGGGCGGGGTGGCGCCTTTGCTGTTGGCCAAGGGGACGGATTTCATCGCGTTGAAGATTCGCGAGATCGGGGTTCAGCATCAGGTGCAGATCCTCGAGTCGCCGGCGTTGGCGCGGGCGATCTACTACTCCACCGAGCTTGAGCAGGAGATTCCTGCGGGGTTGTACCTGGCGGTGGCGCAGGTGCTGGCTTATGTGTTCCAGATCCGACAGTACCGGGCGGGGAAGGGCAAGGCGCCGGAGCCTTTGAAGCCTGATTTGCCGATTCCGCCGGATTTACGGCGTGATCGGTGAGTCGCTTTGGGTTGCATTGGTTGGTGTTGGGGGTTGTGGGCTTATCCGTTTGATTTATTGACGCTTAGTTACCTTTCCGCCCTTACGGCGGGTCACTTTGGCCAAGACCAAAGTGACC
>NZ_KV793292.1:0-109279 GCF_001808425.1 Pseudomonas sp. HMSC08G10
CCTGCCATGACCTGCTGCTGGGCAATGACCATACACTGGAGGCCGGCAAGGCATTGGTGGAGGCGTTGCTGGATGGGCTGGAGAGACAGCAGGTGACAAAGACCATCGACTAGCCATGGCTGTGACTGCGCGAGACGTGACCGCTGACCGTGCAGTTTTCCTCAAGGGTCACTGCAGAAAACAACGTTTTTTTATGCTGACTGGCGCGGCTAGTCTGTGCCGGAACCCGACACGGACTGCCGCCATGCTCCCTCTGCTCCTGACTACCCTGCTCCCCATCATCCTGCTGATCGCCTTGGGCACCGTGCTGCGGGTGCGGGGGGTTCTGGGCGAGACGTTCTGGCCCGGTGCCGAGCGTCTGAGCTACTACGTGCTGCTGCCCGCTTTGTTTCTGCATGGCCTGGCCACGGCCAACCTGGACGGCGTGCCAGTGTTCGGCATGGTCGGCGTGCTGATGCTTTCGACCGTGCTCGGCGCGCTGCTGCTGGTGCTCTACCAGGGCGCGGTCAACCACGACGGCGCTGACTTCACCTCGGTGTTCCAAGGGGGCGTGCGCTTCAACAACTACATCGGCGCCACCCTCGCCGCAGGTCTTTACGGCAGTGCCGGCATCGCCCTGGCAGCGGTGGCCAACGCTGCCATCGTGCCGTTGGTGAACCTGCTGTGTGTGCTGGTGTTCGCCCGTTTCAGCGCCCGGCACAGCTCGCCAATCACGGTGCTGCGGGCGATCTTCGCCAACCCGTTGATCGTCGGCTGCGCCGGGGGCCTGCTGCTGCGGGTGACGGGGCTGGGCCTGCCGCCAGGGCTCGAGCCCACGGTCAAGGCCTTGGGCCAGGCAGCCCTGCCCCTGGGGTTGCTGTGCGTGGGCGCAGCGCTGGGCGGCGCTCGCCTGGGCCACCAGGTGAGGCCCTTGGTGGCGGCCTCGGCATTCAAGTTCCTGGTAATGCCTCTGACCACCTGGGGCCTGTGCCGACTGTTGGGCCTGGGCGGTCAGGCGGCGGTGGTGGCCGTGCTGTTCCAGGCCCTGCCGACCGCGTCGTCATCCTATGTGATGGCCCGGCAGATGGGCGGCAACGCACCGCTGATGGCCACGATCATCGCCTTGCAGACTGTCGCTGCCGCCGTCACCCTGCCACTGGTGCTGAGCTTGGCGCTGAGTTGAATCCGCTTGGCTAGACTGTGATTCACCTCACCTCGCGGAAAACTCGACCATGCGCACCTCGTCGCTGCTGTTAGGCCTGACCCTGGCCCTGCTCGCAGGCCCGCTGCACGCAGCCGACAGCCCCAAGGCCGCCGTGGCCGAGGACAAGGCGCAAGTGCTGGAAGAGAAAGTGGTCGAGGACGCGCCACCGCCCAAGAAGAAAGAAACCCTCACGCCCGGTGAAGTGAAAGCGGTCGACCCCGCCGGCCAGGCGCCGTTGGATGACAGCATCACCTGCCTTGCGCGCACCATCTATTGGGAATCGAAAGGCGCCAACGCCCAGGACATGAGCGCCGTGGCCAGTGTAGTGCTCAACCGCCTGGGCCACGAAGGCTTCCCCGACACGATTTGCGGGGTGGTCAAGCAAGGGGTGGAAACCAAGGCGTGCCAGTTTTCCTGGTGGTGCGATGGGCGACCTGATCAGGTCGAGGAGGAGCAGCGCTACGCCGTGGCCAAGGAAATCGCCCGCAAGGCCCTCAACCAGCAGTTGAAGGACCCCACGGGCGGCGCGCTGTATTTCCATGACCGCACGGTGCGGCCGCAGTGGGCCAAGGCCTATCGCAAGACGGCCGAGACCACGCATTTCTTGTTTTACAGGCCTAATCAGGCGTTGGCGCGATAGCCGCCCGGATCATCGACCTGCCCTTCCCAGGCGATGCTGAAAGCGCGCCTGTTCTCTTAAGGCATCACCGATGGCCAGAGGGTGAACCTGCCCACCCCTCCGATCGTTGTCGAGTTATAGGTCACACTGATTTCCATCGAGCAAGTGCGTTTGCGGTCAGTGGCTCCCTTTATTTCCCAATAGCCTTTGGACGCCGGCACACTCGAAGACACGCCAGGATTACAGGTCACCGTTGCATCGGACGTCAGACGTTCTATTTTGAGTCCGAGAGGATCGCCCTTGAAGTTCTTGAACCTGAACGACAGCTTTTCTGCTTTGGCGGTTATTTCAAAGGGATTATTTGTCCACTTATCTCGTGGTATCACAACGCCCTTCCAGGATATCTCCACTTCATCCGCCATATCAGGCATGTGCACAAAGAACAGATTCGCCTTGATGAAAGAGTCCGGGTAAAGCGAGCAATGAATGTTCGCCCTGCCTTGGCCACTTTTCGATGACGCGCCTGTCATCGCCCAACGGGTAATGCCAGTCGCATCCATATCCACTAGCTTGCCTTCACCTGGTACGGCGGTCACGAGTCCAGTGGTACTGTCAGTGATCTTGAGCGATAGTTTGGCCCCCAGCGTTATGAGCGGGCTGTCTGCAGGATAGGTCGCCTCCGCCCCTCGGGGGTCTTTCATTCCCCGCTTGATGAATACACCTGTGCGTTGGCCGTTATTCACATCGTCTTCGAGCCGAGTAGACAACAGCCCGCACGTTCCCAGCACAAAGGGCGTTTGGAATCGCTCCATCGTCACCGTTACACCGAACACGCCACTGACATCTGTCCCGGTCAATGTCCAGTTCAGTCCTTTGGCGACCGTCGTGGGCTGACCATATCCAGGTACAGCGTTCATATCGGTCTGCTTCAACGTGCCGCCATCGTTGAATGACAGACGGGCGACGAGATCCAACTGGGTGAGCGGGCTGCCAGCTTTGGGCTTCAAGCTGATCGTGCGCCCCACATTGCGTCGGAAGATCGGCGGTTCGCTTATATCGGAGCCTGACAACGTGTAATCCACTTCATCGTCCAAGTGGCTCGACATCAGTACTGCTGTGGACAGCACCCTTGGGGTATCGAAGTCCTCCACCCAGACTTCCAGACCGAACCGTCCACTGGTATCCGACGCCCCAGTCAAGGTCCATTCGTTGCCACCGACCGGTATCGGGCGCGGGACACCGTAATCCGGGTTCGCCACCAGCTTCGACACGGGCAAACTTTGGGCATCACGGAATTGCAGTCGGCTTTTAAGCGCCGTACCTGCGCTCAATGGGCTCGTATCCTTGGGCTTGAGCGTGACCCGCTGCGGCTGGCCCCGCCAGAAGTACCCCACCTCAGTCGCAGGCGAACCTTCCAACAAAAGATCGAATTCATCCTCCACCTTTTGCGACAGAAGCAGCCAAAGTCCTCGCTTCACAGGCGTCGTGAAGCCTTCCATGTGCAACTGCAGGCCAAAGGTGCCGCTGACGTCCGTTCCCGTGACCGTCCATGCCGGATTGGTGTAGCCATTGAATTGGTTGCCATAGTTTGGAACGGAACCTACCTGCTGGCTGCTCAGCGAACCGGAGTCATCGAAGGCGAGCCAATACTTGAGTTTCGACTGGCTTATGGGGCTGTTTGTCTTGGGCTTGAAACTGATCGTTTGCGCCACCTTGCGGCGGAACGTTATCGATTCCGTCTGAGCACTACCGTCGACTGTCATCTCGACTTCGTCGTTCAAGTCCAATGACAACAGCAGAGCATTGCTCAGCTTCAGCGGTGTGGTGAAACCCTCCATATGGACCTGCACGCCGAAAATACCGCTGGCGCTCTGTCCGGTGAGGCTCCAGGCCGGGGCGCTCAAGTCGGTGAAACGCGTACGATAGGCCGGAACGGCCTTCACATCTGCCTCGGCCAACGTGCCGCTGGTATCGAAATCCAACCAGAATTTGAAGCCCAACGTCTTTAGTGGGCTGCCAGGCCGGATCGCGAAAACGATTTTTTGTGTCTCGCCCCGGCGGAATATCGTTGGGCTTACAGGCTCGCCCTCCCCTAGTTTCAGAACGGCCTCATCGTGAAGGTCGGTCGACAGCTGAACACCCAAGAGCGAGAGCGGCACTTTCAGGCCTGCCTCGGCGACTTCCTTGGCGTACAAGCTGAACAGACCACTTATGCCGGTACCGCCTTCGATCGTCCAGCTGATACCGTCCTCGCCCATGCGCTGCGCAACATCAGCTTTCGGCTCAAGGGTGATGCCCAACTTCGACTCATCCGGCCAGCTCAGGGCGATATCCTTGCCGACAAAATAGCTCTCGGCGCTCGTGGGTTTGAGCGTCAGCGTGTGACGCGTACCCCGGGTCAGGCGCAGGGCCAACGCCGTCAGGTCGGCAATCGGCTTGCCATCGAGCGTCACCTCCACCTGTTTGAGCCAAGGGGACTCGTCGAAGACCGGCAAGGTACGTTCAGCGCTGCTGGTCTGCTGCAGTGCATCCTTGCACTGTGCAGCGAAAACCACCTGGTTCGCCTCACCTGCATCTCCCAGTTCAGGGATATAAGTCAGCGTGGCGTGGCCGTTGGCGTCGGTCTGACTGACATGCTGCTTACCTCGGTAGGACCAGATGACCTCCTGGCCGACTACAGGCCGATCAGGTGCGAAGGGGTTCTTCACGATGGCAGTCAAAGTGGTGGAGTTTTCGCCAACGACGGGCACGATGAAATCCCAGCGGATCTCTTCGATGATGTGATGGAAATCCCCTAGCTGCGCCGCGATGGGGTGTTTCTCCGCCTGCCAGTAGCTGCCCAGCCCCAGAGGTAGGTCAGAGGGAGGGTGATCTTCGGGTAACGTGGCATCGGCGGTCAGCCTCCAGCAGGCCCCGTCTCCGCTGGCCAGCGGCTGGTAGCGGTCCTCCTCGTCGCCACCACGGTTGAACTCAGGCTCAGCTTCCAGGCCGTACTGGATCGGCAGCTGATCGGTGCCCATCCATAGCAGGCTGGTTTTTTGTGCTTCCCAGGCGTCGCCAGCCGGCACCTTCACCTGCAGGCGGTGGGTGGCGCCGTGACACAGCAGAAACGGTCTTTCAGACTGGACGATCGGGTCATCGCCAGGGCGCTCAACCATGAGCTGAAGCTCACTCGCGTCGTTGAATGCCGGCAGGCGCAAGTGAGAGGTCACTTTTCTGAGAAAGAGAACGGGACCGGTCTGTTTCGGCGTTTCGAACTGCACGCGCAGCCGGCGAACGCCTTCCGGTATCTCGATGCGGCGCTCGGACAAAACATGCCAGGTGGCATCCGGTTTGGGCGGAATGACCGAAGGCGCTTCATCGATCGGCTGAATCAGCTCCAACGGTTTGCCTTGCATGACGCCTTCATAGAAGTGTTCCTTCCCATCGTCGTCGGCATCATAGACCCGAAGCCAGCACTCTTTGAACGCGGTGGCATCGTACTCGCAGCCCAGCCAGTACTCAGGGCGTCCCTCGACAGCGGCTTGGACAGGAAGCTCGATGATTTGCCAAAGCTTCTGGTCACAGGTAATCCCCACGTAAGTCCCGTCATTCGAATGTTCATAGTGTTGATATCGGATGTTTTGGGCTTTCCAGACAGTCGGTTTCGACTCAGTGAACTCGCTGATCGAGCCCAGGGGAAACGACTCGGCCTGGACCAAGTTGTGGCCGCGTGTCGATGAATCAATATTGCCGTTCATTGCAAAGGACATGGTTACTCCAACGTGTTGTAGATCTGCCGAATTCCCAGGCAAGGCCCTTCCTTGCCTGGATCGCGGCGGATGAAAATGTCAAAAGTTGCGTAGACGCCTTCGTTTCAGGCCGGCAGTGAGCGCGTGCGTCTCGGGTCCGTTGCCAGCAATTGCTCAACCGCCTCTTCAAACAGCGGCCCGCCATGCAGGGCGTGGTAGCGAACCTCGAGGATGACGTCGCTCAGGCTCGCCAGGGTGTCGGCCTGCTGGATATGCCGTGGGAACCGCAGGAGCCAGTCCGACACCGCTCCGGTACCCTCGAAGGGCCGGTAGCGGTCGTCAGCCTCTGGATTGCCGACCATCCCGATATCCTGGTTGGCGGACGACAGGCACACCTGTTGCCGCGCGCGCAGGCTCATCATCACGTTGCTGCCGTCGCCCTGGTCATCGGCCCGGGTCGCCTTGGGCGTCAGGAACTTCACGCCCTCGATGTCGGGCTTGACCAGCAATCGGCTCTGCGTCTGGGTCAGCGTCGCGCGGATGTTCTGATACGGCCCAAGCAGGGCAGGTATGGACAGTGCCACGCTGTGCAGGCGGCGCAGGTAATGGCCGGGGTAGTCCTCGTTGAACAGCGTCTCGGACAGCGAGAACGCCACTTCGCCATGCTCACTGAGCAGCTCGCCAAGCCGGGCTCCCTCCTCGACGGGGGTACCGTCCTTGGTGGATACCAGGCCTTTGTCGAGCAGCGCCTGCAAGGAAACCGTCTTGTGCACCTCCAGGTGCCGCTCGTTGCGCAGCAGCGCTTCGGATTCCAGGCGGTGCAGGTCCAGTCGCAGTTCGTTGCCGGCATTGAGGCCATAGCGGTCCGCCTGCCAGATCGGCGCCCGGACGATGCGCTTGTCGAACTGACCGGTCTCGAACTGCCAGCACGCCTCGGCGCTGTTGCATAGGCTGACCGCCACGTCGAACAGGGTTGCCTGCAGGGTCGCGGTCTGCGAGCGCAACCAACGGTACAGCGACACGCTGGTGGACTTGTTCTGGTAGTAGGCATACAGCTGCTGGGTATGGGCCAGCGCCTTGCGGCTATGTGCCAGCGCCTGCTCGGCGGCCAACGTGGCGTGCTGTTGCGCGTCCAGCTGCTTGTCCAGGATATGAAGCTCTTTGCCCGCCAGTTTGGCCTGCAGCTGCCATTCTTGCCGGCGGCGGCGGTAGCCTTCGGTTTCTCGCAGCAGTTCGGCCGCCGTCACCATGGTGCCGCCGGTTACCTGCAGCCCATGACCGACCAGGCTCAGCGGGCCTTTATAGCGCATCCCGCCGTTGGCCATCCCGAATACGTTCGGCCCCAGCTCCGCCAGGTGTGATGCCCCGATGAAACCGGTGCCCGAATGGGTCAGGGCTCGGCCGATACCGTGCAGGCTCATCGCCGCGTATTCACCGTCCGAAATGTGCTCTTCGTAAAGCTTGGTGTAGTGGGAGTGGCGCAGCTCAGTGGCGGCCCGTTGCGCTTGAAGCACGTCCTGGCTCTTTTGCTGCTGCTGGTAGAGCTGCTCCTGAATGCCAATGGTGTAGCTGGCGATTTCCGCCGCCTGCCGGAACTGCAAGGCTTCCAGTTCGGTGCGCTCCTCCTGCTCCATCAGACCACGCAGTTGCTCGCCGAACTGGATCAGCGCCGTGACCACTTCATGGGCCTTGCCAATGATGGTCCGGAAGCGATACGGCGGCACCACGGTGCGATAGCCGAGCAGGTGCGACATGCTGGCATTGCCACCCATCCTTGCCATGAGCAAGTCGAACGGGTTGGCCGCAGGCGCATACAGTGGCAGCAGCAGCGGTTGACCATCGATCGTCAGGTAGTGGCGCAAGTTGTAAAAACGCTGCTCCAGCAGCTGCCAGGTATCGATCAGGTGCTGATTGACGGGCAGGCGGAAAGCTTCGTGCGCCGCTACACCCGTCCACACGAACGTGGCCAGGCGTTTGGGCAGGTCCGCCGGGGCACGCACCTGTGCCTGACAGGCCAGCAGTTGTTCACCACGCGATGTACCGAGCAGTTGCGCCACGGTCTGGGGTTGCCAGGTGTTGATCGCACGCGCATTCGGCGCCTCGCCCATCAAGTCGGCCGCCCTTCGATAGAGCAGCCAGGCGGCGGCCAGGCTGTCACGGGTCGGCTGACGGTAATGCAGGTCGGCCTCGCCGATCAGCAGGTGCACGTACTGGTGGAAAATCGCCTTGCGGTAGTGAGAAGGTGCATGCAAAGCAATGGTATGTGGATCGAGCAATTGGTGTTCCAGGCCGGCGGCCGGGGTGTCCTGGGCCATGATCCAGGCGCAGTTCCAGTATTCAGGTCCTGGATTTTCCGTCGACGGCTGCTTGCGCTGCGGATCGAAGATCAAGCCCAGCCAGCGGCGGGCTTCTTCGTAGCGTTCCTCTGCCTGTAGACGCGAGGCGATCAAATGCGGGACGTGGAAGAAGAGCTCGCGCAGGTACAGGCCGTTGGCATCGTAAGCATCCATCGGCGCATCGTCCTGGGTACGCAGCCAACCGCCATGGCCCTTGCTGTTGGCCGCTTCGATGTAGGCCGGCTCGCGCAAGTATTGGGCGTCCCAGTCGAACACCGCCTGAGGCGACGCCTGGGCGCGATTGATCAAGTCCGGTACGTGCTGGGAGTTCAGGCGTGCGACCACTGGCTTGAATTGTGTTTTCTCGATCAGACCGATGTTTTCGAACACTAGAAAATCGGTATCGCTGCCCTGGCGTACGATGTAGGGCATGGTTGCCTGATCGATGTTGACCACAAGCCCCATTGTCAAGGTGAATACGGCTGCTTTGCTGGCATCTTCGGCGCTGGAGCTGGTTGTGACCGGTCCCAGCGTGACCTTGATCGACGGAGGGGTGCCGGCCTCCCCTGGTGGCGCCCAGCTCTCGGTCAACCATGGTGTGGCCGCATTGCCATTGAGCAGGAAGGTGCCGGTCCAGCTTTGGTCGCTTGCACCCGAGAACTTCATCTGTTCGCTAATTGCGGTTTCGGCGTGGACGGTTACGAAGTTGTCGGGGTTTTCCAGCACTTGCGCGTCCGACGCATCGATCTGCGCGCTGAAACCCGCACCTTGACGTATCCCTTGCGCGTCATACTTGGCCAGTGCCGCAGGCAGCGCCTCGGACTTCACCTCATCTGTAGCTTTGTACCAGCCATAGAAGGTCTTCTCGAATGAACTTCCAAGCAGAACCACATTCGCCGTTTCCACCGGGTGGGTCAGCTTCACCGCCTGGAACTGAGGCGCCTTGTTCGTCGTGCAACGGAACTCGACCTTGCCCTCAGGTGTCGTGAGCACCTGGGCACGCATCCAGACGCCCTCTGCCAATTTCAGTAAACGGGATACGTACACCGCCACAGGCTTGGGGGTGGTCTTCACTTGCCAAGAACGGCCACGCAGATGCAAGCGATGCTTGCCATTGCCTGTCTCCTCCAAAAACGCCTCAAGGTCCAGGCAAGGATCGCTGCCTGCTGAGGGCATGACGCTTCGGATCACCCACTGGCTATTGGTTATGCGGCGCTGGAAAGTCAGGTGGTCATCGCTTTTGTCTTCGAAATGCTCGAACAGCCGGGTCCTGGATGTCACATCAAAAGCCAGATGCTCCGGGGCTTCTCGTTTGAGCACGTTACGCTGGACCGTGAACAAGTCCACTCCCTTATCCGCGCGTAACGCGACGCACAGCTCGTCGTCACTGCCGTGGGCATGGGCAACGGCTACGGCCAGCAGTCGGTACAGGCTCGTGTCCAGATCTTCATTCTTTTTGATCGGGTCGGTTGTCATGCTCCAGAGCGTTTCAGGTGTGGACCATTGGTTGTCCAAACCTAGATGCATGATGTCTAGCTTGAGCGTGTAGCGTCTGGATTGGTCGTCTTGCGCCTGGTCTTGCTTAGGTTGGTCCTGCACCGGCTCGCCATGGTGCATCCAGACCAGATGCAACCGGCCGCAGAACAGCACCAGACGGGCCAGGATCACCTTGGTGCCAGCCGGCATGGAGATCGCGTGCCACTCCGTCCAGGCGTCGGGTTGAATGACCGTGGAGGTCTTGTCCAAGCGCACAGCGACTTTTCGCCAGTAATAGCGCGTAGGCGTCGCTGTGTCCTTGCCGAGCAGGTAGTAGTCCGAGTTGGCAAAGGCGTAGCCGTCGAAATGATCGCCATCAGTGTGGCGATCCTGGTAATCGATATAGCCAGACTGCACGCGGATGCTGTTCTGGTACTCGTAATGCTTTAGGTAGGTCAGCAACGCGTTCTGCACGTTCGCATCGTTGATCTTGCCTTGCCCCAGATCGTTTTCCAGGGTCTTGAATGGCTCGGTTTTGTCCAGGCGCATCTCGGCGCGAATGTAATTCTCCGGGTAGTCCTCCAGCATCTGGTAGGCAGCCCAGAGCGAGTAGTTGGACATTGCCTGCTGCCAGAAGGCGATCAAGGCCGGGTCGAAGTCCTGGTCGTATCCAGGTTCGAGGTTGCCGAGGATCGAGTTGATGTACGTCTGGGTAGTGGCCAGTGCTTGCGCCAGATAGGAGGTGGTCACGGCGGAGGTAACCTGCGTGTCCATCATGAAGTACCGATCCAGATGCTCGGCCGTCAACATATTAAGCGAAGCGGCCTGGGATTGGTCCGGCAGCACATGGTGGATGACATAGGCACTGAGCGCGTCGCGCCACTGCTCAGCCAGTTTATGGGTCAATGCATTGCTCATGGAGACCTCGATTGGTGGGGTCGAAGGCGTCGGGCGGCCGAACACCGCCCGACAGGCAGGGCCTGCTGCCCTGCCTGCTATCGCGCCAAATGAATTAGGGCTATTCCTGCCACCGGAGGCAGGGATGTGATTGTGGCGGTCCGTCAGGCGGGGGAAGGCTTGACGATGACGTCGATCCAGATCGGTTCCATGGCTTGCACGTAGGACACGCCAAGTTGCAGGGAGGCTTCCTGGTTCAAGCCGGTAGGCTTGCTCTTGATCTTCCAGTCCATCTGTACCCCCGGTGCCTCGAAGGATTTGGCGACACCCAGTTCTGGATTAAAATGAAGGCCCAGAGAGGACGCGGAAAAACGTCCGTAATACAGCAAGTACAGTTCTGCCTCGAGCAGAGGATGCCCCGCTGGCAGCCGGCATGACAGGGTGTACTCGACCTCACCTTCGGTCGGCTGGGTGATGACGCCCGGGCCATCGACCGGTTGCCCCTCGAACAAAATTTCCATGCCCTGCTCGGGCAGGAACGTCACCGCCCCGAACGGATAAGACCCGTCATCCCCCCAGCTCGCGACCACGGTCCGTTCGCCCACCTGCGTGCTCTTGAGCAGGTAATGGGCAATGCCGTCAGGCCCCGTGAGGCTCGTGACCGCTTCGACTTCACCCTCCTGCACGGTCCAGGTGACCGGATAACGCTCGACCGGCTTGCCATCGTCGCTGACGATATGAAGCGCGTACTCGGCTGCACTGATGCCATCGGCGAGTGGCCATTTCCCGCTGCTCGAGGGTTTCGCGCACATGGCATTGGACAGTACCTCGAAGCTGAGCGTCTCGGTGTAATAGCCGCCCTCGGTGTCACCAGGCTTGGTGAGCGTGACGGTGACCTCAACCAGACCAGCGGCCTTGGCATTCAACACCGCCTTGGCCTGCCCATTCTCATCGCTCAGCTCTTCCATGCTGACCAAGTCGGCGCCGGTGCAGGCCCACTTCAGTGCCTGTTTGGGATACGGGTTTCCATCGAGCGCCCGAATCGTCGCGCTGACGCTGATGTCATCATTGACAACCGCCCAGGAGGTGAGCGCCAGTGAGCCGACATAGGGCAATTCATCGAAGACAACCTCGAATTTTTGGACGTCTTCGGGATTGCCTGCGTACCAAAGAGCCACGATGCCTTTGCCCGCCTGCATGCTACGCAGCGAGATCCTGCTGATGCCTTCGCTGTCGGTCAGTGTCTCGCCCGAACTGTCGATGAACTCGCCGATGCTGCTGGTCCAGTTCACCAGGCGGTCGACACCGCGGTTACCCAGATCATCGATTAGCTGCACCTGCAAGTCGAAGCGGCCCCTATTGCCCGCCAGCACCGGCTTTTCGGGTACTGCGGTATTGTGGAGCCGCAATGGTTCATAACAATCGATGACCACCGGCGGGGCGAAGGCCTTGCTGTCGAGCAAATAGGTGGCCTGAACATGCGCAACCCCGATCAGTTGTCCGGCCTGCAGGCGCACCGTCGCGATACCCTGCTCATCGGTGTAGCTGTAATGCTCGAGCAAGCTTCCCAAATCGGTGGACCATCTGACTCGAATGTCGGACACCGGCTGGTTGTTTATGTCCAGTAGCGTCAGGCTCACAGCGGTTTCTTCATCACTCTTATTGGCGACCAGCCGCGGATTGCTGACCAAGCAACGTGTGGACAAGCTCTGACGCAGCTCAACTTCGTCGCGGCGCTTTTCGGGCGCCTGGCGCAGACTGCTCAGCACTTCGTGTGCGGCGCTGCGGTAAGCCTGGGTGTCAGAGTGACCGCTGAGGCGACTGAGCTTCATCAGGGAGCCGGCGCTCAGACCGGTTTTTTCGCACAGCTGGCGGGTATCGACCAAGGCGCACAGCTGCGCCAGGTTGCGAATGATGCCGTCAGAGGTCACCTGGGCGGCCACATCGAGTACTTCGCGGATGCCCCAGCCCAGCCAGGCGGCGATCTTCTCGGCCGCGGCGTCCTTGATCAGGCGGTGCTCGTTTTGGCTCAGCTCACCCAGCGACTCGATCAGGTCGAAGTAGCCCAGCAACTGTTCTTCGGACTGCTTGGCCTGGCGCAGGCACCGCGAATAGCGCTCCAGAAAGTACAAGGTCTGCAGGGTCAGCTCAGTGCTCTTGATGCTCCAGCGCGGGCGCTGGGCGCGCACCAGCAGGCTGGAGAACATCGCTGGGCTCAGGGCGAACTGGTTGACGACCCGGGCACAGCGTTGCATGCGTTGCATCAGGGGCATCATGGCTTTGAGAGCTTCGGACTGAAGCTGATCCGGCTCGAAGTTCGTCGCGCTTTCAAGCAACGTATGCGCTTTCCCTCCAGCCCAGTAGATCACCGGGATCACGCTGTCGGCCTTGAGCGACAAGAAGTGCGACAGGCGCTCCTGGACAACGCCCCACTGCTGCGAACGAATCCGCAACACGACGCCAAGAATCAGGGTCTTCAAGCGTTCGGCTTCATCGGCCGTGAGCAGAGGCAGCTCGCTGTCCTCGCTTTGCGTTTGCCCATCGCCCTCGCCTTCTTCAGGTTTTGGCACGTGCATCAGTCGCTGGATCACCACTTCGATTTCCCGTGCGGCGAAGTGCTCGTAATAGACAGGGTCGAAGTCTTCTTCGGAATGGCCGGTATCGGTGATCAGGCCCTGGGCGTCGACAATCTGCGTGAGATTCTGCATCCAGCTCTGGGTTCTCAGAGGTGCCACGCCAGCTTCGGCGAGCAGACGGTCGAAGTCCTGGAACGGCACCAAATGGCTCTTGAGCTCGCCCAGCAGCGTGCGGTACTCCTCGGGCACCACATCGGTGGTCTCGACCGGTAGCAGTTGTTGCACCAGCCAGGCGATGGGCAGTTGCTGCGCCTGGCACCACGCCACGCAACGGCTAAGGGCATGGATAACACTCAAGGTGTCGGTCTGGATATAGCTGTTGTACATCGCGTTTTGCGGGGCTCCGGCCAGCTGCAGGGCGTATTGGCCCTCAGGGCTCAGTACTTCGAGCAACGACAACAATTCGATGGTGGTGATCGACAGCAACCGGGCCAGCAAGGTGATGCGATAGAACGCGCTGACTGTCGACAAGGTGCGTACGAGAGTCGGCTGGCTTTGCCCCTGCATGACCAGGCGCGACAGGTAGCGGAAGGTCTCCATGTTGATCCCCAGCCCCTGGCACAGCTGATCGACCGTACGTTTGCTCTGGACATCCTCGCTGCCCAGGCTGAATGGCGCATAATCGAGCACCAGCGGCGTGGTCGTATCTGCGTTGAACACCCGATCGAAATGGCTGAGGGTATCGCCACTTGCAAAAATGGACATGTCCGACAGCAGGGCGGAAAAGTCTTCGGCGCCGCACGAGAAGCGCTCACGTAGAAACTGGAACACACCCAGCGCCCGGATCGTATTGGCGGTCATCCACAGCGGCGCCTCACTGGCAGTCTCCTGGCTGATAGCGGCACGCCGCTCCGCCTCGATGGCTGCGCAGACGATCTGGTCCGTTTCGGCGTAGGAAAGCTTCATTGCCGTGGCCAGGCGCACCAGGCGATTGATCCGGTCGCAGCGGTCTTCGGTCAGGTGCTGGAAATGGTGCAGGGTAGGTTCGGCATTATCGCTGACCACCGACACCGGGTTATCGCTGCCGCTGTTGATGAAGCGCGCGCCAAACTGCACGGATGTTGCAGAGGCATGAGGTGCAGCGACGACTACATTGTCGGAGCGAACCGGTGCGTAGGCGGCCAGGGCGAACAAGGACTCCATTTCATCCTGGCTCATGTGCAGAGCCTGGCAGAAGTTCACCACGTTCTGCAGCGTCGGGTAGGCCTGGACACCAAAGTTATCCTTGAAAAAACTGACGCTGTTGCTCGCCACTTGTTCGGCGCGCCGGGCCCCAGACGTGTGCGGCGGAGCCAGCAGTCGCCGGGTCTGGGGGTTGAAACGCACCTCACCGCCCGTGCCGAAGTAGGGTGCCTCGAGTAGGATCGCGCGCAAGGCCGGGCCAAGGCCTGCATCCTGTTGCAGAGCGACGTCCGACCACTGGGAGTGGGCTCCGGGCTGGATGAAATAAGGCGCATCGATGTCGGACAAGCGCGAAATGTCACTCACCGACAGCTCGTGATGGGCCAGCACCGTGCGGATCTGTTCCCAGTAGTGCTCATAGGGAAACTGCTTGAGCGGATAGCGCACCTGAAGGAGTTTGTCCTGCGTGGCGGTGGTGTCGTTGGCCATTTTTCGCTGGCGCTCGATGGCGCTTTCCATCACATGGTTGACCACCTCGACCTGGGTCACCGTGCGATTCATGGTGTCTTCATCGAGCGAAAGGTCGTACAGATCAGGACGCCGCGTTTTCAACGTCACGGCTTTGAGCGCATTCCCCTCCGGCTCCAGCTCCTTCTCCACGAAAGTCAGCAGGTCGATCAGGTAGGCCGCCGGCGAGGTAGTGGCATCCACCGCTTGCGGATGGGTGTGGTTGCCCCAGGACGGCGAGAACTGGTTCTCGAACGTCGGGCCATTGCTCTGTGCCAATGGGCCCTTGAGCTCGTCCGCTGCCCGGCGTGTCGCGGCGCTCAGACGGTTTTCCCGAAATACGCGCATCATCGCTGCCGTGGCCACGTCCAGGCGATCCTTGAGTCGCTGGGCTTGCTTCATACGCATACCGCTAAAGCGCTGGACCAAGGCGGCAGGAGGTTTGCCCTGCAGGTCCAGGACTGTGTCCTGGGCCACTGCATGGGTACTTAACGCGCTTTTGATGCCGGGTTCGGTTTCGAGGATTCGGTCAAGCAGGTTGGGTTCGTGATCACTGTGGTCAGACATCTAGGGCTCCCTTGGCATACGAGCGATCCATCCCGATCTGGCCGTCTGACGGCACTGCCGGGCGTTTCGATGGATGCTATTCCTGCTGCCTTGGCGCCTGAACTCGCAGATCTGTAGGGCGTCTACCAGTTGACCTATGGGAAAGGTTGCCTCAAGCCCCTTCCCCAAAGCGTGCGCTCATCCCCTCCTCGCTCAAGTACGTGCGCAGGTGTTCGATGAACACCGCGATCTTGCGCGTCGCCCGCCGGGTACTCGGGTACACCGCCTGCAACTGCGCGCCCAGGGCTTTGCGATCGAACGCATAGTCGCCGAGAAACGCCTGCAGCCGCCCCGCGTGCAAATAGGGCAGCACGCTCCAGTACGGGCAGGCAATCACCCCTTGTCCGGCCAGGCAGGCCTCGAGCAACAGCTCCAGATTGTCGCTGCCCAGCCGCCCTTTGCGCTTGATGGCATGGCGCTCGCCATCCTTCTCCAGCACCCAGGAATCGCCCAATGCCGGGTGCCGATAGACCAGACACTCATGCGCGGCCAACTGCGTCGGGTGCATTGGCGTGCCGTGACGGCGCAGGTACTCAGGGCTTGCGCACAGCACCACTCGGCTCTCGCCGATAGGCTGGGCGATCAGGCCCGGCAGGTCGCTCTGGCCCAGGCGCAAGGCCATGTCGTAGTGGCCGTCGAGCAGGTCGATGTACTGGTCGCTCAGGTCCACCTGCAAGGACATCTGCGGATGCGCCTGCAAAAAGCGCGCACAGGCGGCGTTGAGAAATGGCCGGCCAAATGACAGCGGCCCGGTGACCCGCAGGGTGCCCTTGAGGCTGTGCTGCAACTGGGCGATTTCCTCTTCGGTTTCGCGCATGCGCTCGAGGATGTCCCGGGCGTTTTCCAGGTACAAAAGGCCGGCCTCGGTCAACGCCATGCTGCGCGTGGTGCGCTCGAACAACCGCGCTCCGACCTCTGCCTCCAGGCGGCGGATCGACTTGGCCACCGCCGAGGGTGTCATGTCCCGCTGCTCGGCGGCCCGGCTGAAACTGCCGTACTCGGCACTGGCGACGAACAGTTGCAGGCTGAGGAACTTGTCCATGATCTAGTCCAGAAATTCCCAAGTGTTATGCCAGGCGACAACTAACTCGCCACAGCGAAGGCCTTTAACCTGTGCCGCAAGCCACAGGTGACGGGAAAGACTGCCACAGCGCACCGCGCCCGCAAAGCCACCCTGGCTCCGGCACTTTGAACTCCTAGGCCGCAAAGCCTGGGCACTGCCCCGCCGACAACAACAAGAACAAAGGACACCCTCGATGCATCGCACCCTCTCGCCCGCCCGGGCGTTGCTTCTCTGTGGGCTCGCCGCCAGCCAGCACGGTTGGGCCGGCCAGCGTTTCGACCTCGATGGCTTGCAGGGCGAGCTCACCATAGGTGCTGGCGCCGCCAACATCGTGAGCCGCGGCGTGAATTTCGGCGCCGGCCGCATGGACCTGCGCGACGCCAGTAACGGCGGCACCCGCGTGGACTGGCAAGAGCTCTACATCAAGCCGGGAGTCACCCTCGGCTATGCCTTGGCGCCGGATGTGGAAGTGCTTGGCGGTGCGTCGGTGATCGGCGCCACCACCCAGGGCGACGGCGATGCCGGTGGCTACACCCGCAGCGCCGATGGCCGCTTCGCCCTGGAAGAGGCCTACGGTGGACTGCGCGTAGGCGACTGGCGCCTGAGCGCAGGCCGGCAGAACTTCATGGTCGGAACGGGGTTCATCGTCGCCGACGGCAACCTCGACATGTTCGATGACGGCGCCTACTGGCTCGCCCCGCGCACCGCATTTCGCGACTCGGCGCTGCTCGGCTATACCCACGACGTGCTTCAGGCCCAGGTCTTCAGCCTGCGCAGCGACAATCACCAAGGCGACTTTCGCCTCAACGGTATCAACCTCGATTATCGCCTGGCCGACCGTGTCACCCTCGGCGCCATGGCCATGGGCGTCGACTCCCTGGCCGATCATGGCCAGAACCTGACCGCCCGCGATGGCATGCACGTGTTCAACCTGCGTGCCCTGAACGGCCAGCTGCCAGCCCTGGACGCCCTGACCCTGCACGGTGAGTACGCCGTGCAACGCGGCAGCGGCGAAGGCATGCACTACCACGCCGATGCCTGGTACGCCCAGGCCGACTACTCGTTCGCGCACCTGCCGCTTACACCGATCCTCAGCTACCGCCATGCGCGCTTCTCCGGCGACGACGACCTGGGCGATCGCACCCAGAAAAGCTGGGACCCGCTGAGCAAGGGCTTCGTCGACTGGAGTACCTGGTTGATCGGCGACGTGGTCGGCAACTACCTGCTGTTCAACAGCAACGAGCGGGTCAGCCAGTGGACCCTCAAGACCCACCTGAGCGACACCGTGACGCTGGGCGGCATCCACTACCAGTTCTCCCTGGACGAAAAGCACTTCAACGGCATGCCCGTGGACGATCGCCGCTTCGCCGACGAGAACGTGGTCTTTCTCGACTGGAACCCCACGCCCCGCCTGCACACCTCGCTGGCCTACAACTGGGTCAGGCCACAGGGCGCAGCCAAGCAGGCGTTGGGCGACGACACCTTCCGCGCCCTGGAAATGTATTTCACCTACCTCTACTGAGGACCTGCCATGCAGACCGCCGAACTGATCATCACCCACGCCGACATCCGCACCCAGGATCCGCACCTGCCCAGGGCCGAGGCCATCGCCGTGCGCGACGGCCGCATCCTGGCCGTGGGCGACAACGCCACCATCGAACGCCTGGCCGATGCCGCCACCCGGCGCATCCATGCCCAAGGCAAGCTGATGCTGCCGGGGCTTCAGGATACCCACGTGCATTTCCAGCTCAGCAGCGCCGACCTCTACCACAACGCGGCGCTGTACGACGCCACCAGCGTCGAGGAACTGCTGGCGATCATCCGCGACTTCGCCCAGGCCAACCCGGACAAACCCTGGATCCGTGGCGTGGGCTTTTCTTCGGCGCGCTTCACCCCCGAGCAATTGACCAAAGAGCGGCTCGACAGCGTCACCGACGGCCGCCCGGCGCTGATGTTCGCCAGCGACTACCACAACGGTTGGGCCAACAGCGCCGCCTTCGCAGCGGCCGGCGTACGCCCCGGCAGTCCGGAGCCGGACAACGGCAGCTACCTGCGCCTGGCCGACGGCACCCCAAAAGGCTGGCTGGTCGAGGACGCCATCTGGGCCATGGGCCGCATTGCCCCAGGCTACAGCGAGGCGGACTACCTCCAAGCCATGGCCCACTACAGCAAGGTGTTCAACAGCCGTGGCATCACCGGCGTACTCGATGCCATGGTCAGCCGCAACTACATGAAGAACTACCAGGCTTGCCTTGAGCGCGGTGACCTCACCCTGCGCGTGCGCGCCACCGCCAAGGTATTCGCCCACAAGCCGCTGGATGAGCAACTGCGCGAGTTGATCGACCTGCGCAACACCTATCAAGGCGAGCGCGTGTCGCTGCATTCGGCCAAGTTCTTCCTTGACGGCGTGCTGGAGAACGGCACCGCCGTGTTGCTCGAACCGCGTTGCGACACAGGCGGCAATGCCGAACTGATGTTCACCCAGGCGCAGATCAACGATTGCTTCGCCGCCTTCGACCGCGAGCGCTTCCAGTTGCACGTGCACAGCATCGGCGATGGCGCCACCCGTGCGGCCATCGACGGTATCGAACATGCCCGGCGCCAGAATGGCCCGTGGGACGCGCGCCACCAGATCGCCCATCTACAAGTGGTGCACCCGGCGGACATCCCGCGCTTTCGCGAGCTGGGCATCCTGGCCAACTACCAGACCCTCTGGGCACAACCGAACCCCGACGCCGACCCGCTGGTCGATGCCATGCTTGGCGAGGCCCGTGCGCAATGGACCTACCCGATCGGCGAGTTCATCCGCCAGGGCGTGACCTGCATGGTCAGTAGCGACTGGGGCGTGACCACATTCGACCCGTTCCAGATCATCCAGTGCGCGGTCACCCGCCAGAACCCTGCCCACGGCCCCGACAGTCCGGCGCACACACCGCAGCACCGGATCAGCATCGACGAGGCGATCCGTGGCTACACCCTCAACGCCGCCCATGCCGCCTGGCGCGATGACAGCACCGGCAGCTTGAGCGTGGGTAAGTACGCCGACCTGATCCTGCTCGACCGCGACCTGTACAGCATCGCGCCCCATGAGATCGGCGCCACCGAGGTCCTGCTCACCCTCCTGGAAGGCCAGGAAGTCCACCGCCACGCAGGCTTCGTCGGCTGACTCGCACCTGCGCCGCCCCCTCCAACAACGACAAGAACCGGAGCTCACCATGGGCCTTGCCACCGAGAAACCTGTGAGCCTTGAGGGCGGCGCGACACTGCGGCGCACCCTGGGCATGAAAGACCTGCTCGCCTACGGGCTGGCCTACATTGCGCCGATGGCGCCTCTGACCACCTTCGGCTTCGTCTGGGAGGCCTCGGGCGGACTGATCGCCCTGGCCTACCTGCTCGGCGCCCTGTGCATGTACTTCACCGCCCAGAGCTACGCCACCATGTCGGCCGAAGTGCCCTGCTCAGGCTCGGTCTACGGCTTTGCCCGGCACAGCCTGGGCGAGTTGCCGGGGTTCATTGCCGGTTGGCTGATCCTGCTCGATTACCTGCTGATTCCGGCGCTGGTGTTCCTGGTCATGGCGGTCGGCCTGCAAACGCTGGTGCCGGGCCTGGACCGCGCCAGTTGCCTGGTGGGCCTGGTGGTGGTTTCGCTGGCGGTGAACTGGTTCGGCGTATCGGTAACCACCCGCATCAGCCTGGTCTCGGTGGTGGTGCAGTTCGCGGTCATGCTGGGGCTGATCATGCTCGCGGTAAATGCTTTGGCCGACGGCAAAGGCGCCGGTGCGCTGACCTTGGCGCCGCTGTATGACGCCAGCCATCTCGACCTGGGCAAAGTGTTCGCTGCCACCTCGATTTGCGTGCTGTCGTTCCTGGGCTTCGACGCCATCTCGACCCTTTCCGAGGAGGTCAAGCGTGGCGACCGGCGACTGGTCGGGCGGGCCATTCTGGCGGTGTTGCTGATCTGCGCGGTGCTGTTCGTCCTCAGCACCTGGGTGCTGGGCAACCTTATGCCGGGGTTGCGCATCGCCGATGCCTCCGGTGCGATCTATCAACTGCTGGCCGTGCAGATCAACCCCTTCAGCGCCGTGGCGGTGGCTTGGCTGATCGCCTTGATGTGTGGATTCACCAATGTGCTGCCGATGCAGGTCGGCGTGTCCCGGGTGTTGTTCGCCATGGGCCGCGATCGCCAGTTGCCGGGGCTGTTCGCCCGTCTGCACCGGCGCCATGGCACGCCTCACGTGGCGCTGCTGTTGTCGACCGCGCTGTCGCTGGTGATCGCCATCGTGATGCGCGAACGGATCGACAGTCTGGCGTCGTTCGTCAACTTCGGCGCGCTGTCTGCATTCGTGCTGCTGCACCTTTCGGTGCTGGTGAAGCTGGGCATCCAAGGCCGCAGCCGGCGCTGGTTCGCCCACTGGCTGGTGCCCGTGGTGGGGATTGGCGTGGTGCTTACGGTAATGGGCGGGATGAGCGCCGCGACCTTGGCGTTCGGGAGCCTGTGGCTGGCACTGGGTCTGGGCTACGGCCTCTACCTGCGTGGTCAGGGGCGCATGGCGCTGCAGGTGTGACAGACAGGCGCGGCCAATGGAACTCCTGAGCACCGCCACCGCTCTTAACAACATGCAGTAAATCCCTTGGGCTTCACCTGGAGGTCTTGCCATGCGCCGTCTACTGCTCGTTCCTTCGTTCTTGCTCCTGCTCCCTGCAGGGGCTGCCCTGGCTGGTGTGGATGCGGGCGATGTCGCCACATCGGCGGGGGTCTCCGCCTCGCTGTACTCGACCTTCAAGGACGACAAACGGATCATTCCGGCCCGCGACGAGCTGTCGGCTTTCGTGGCCAGCGGCGGAGTCATTCGCGGTGCCTATGTGGAATCGGCGCTGGAGCAGGCCCGCAAGGACAACCCTGGCTTGCAGGCCAGTGACGAGGAGCTGGCCAATGCGCTGCTTTCCCAGGACGATCCCTTGACCGATAACTGACATTGACCTGCGTTCACTCGACGCTGCGTCAAAACCAAGGGCCGCACTCCTGCGGCCCTTGTTCATTGAACATACGCAACCCGTCACCGCCTCCCCTTCTTCACGCCAGCAATGCGATTTCTCCTACAGATCATCGGAAACGGCCCCCGGTTGTAGAGGGCATGAGCACGATGCACCCAACGCACGCCCACAATGCATTTGCCCCCGGCGGCGAACCCATGGCATAGATGCAGGTCCACCTTACGATGTGCCTACCTCGAGCCTTCAGGAGACTTCGCCCATGAGCAAACCCTACGTCCCGCCCAAGGTCTGGACCCACGAGGCGCCGTCCGGCGGCCAGTTCGCCAACATCAACCGGCCTGTCGCCGGCCCCACCCACGACCGGGCGCTGCCGGTCGGCGAGCATCCTTTGCAGTTGTACTCCCTGGCCACCCCCAACGGGGTGAAGGTAACCATCTTGCTCGAGGAGCTGTTGGCCCTCGGCCATGCCGGCGCCGAGTACGACGCCTGGCTGATCCGCATCGGCGAAGGCGACCAGTTTTCCAGCGGGTTCGTCCAGGTCAACCCCAACTCAAAGATCCCCGCCCTGCTCGACCGCAGCGTCGAACCGCCCGTGCGGGTGTTCGAGTCCGGCTCGATCCTGTTGTACCTGGCCGAGAAATTCGGCGCCTTCCTGCCCAAGGCCCCGGCCGCCCGTACCGAGTGCCTGAACTGGCTGTTCTGGCAGATGGGCTCGGCGCCTTACCTGGGCGGTGGTTTTGGTCACTTCTATGTGTATGCACCCGAGAAGTTCGAGTACGCCATCAATCGCTTCACCATGGAGGCCAAGCGCCAACTCGATGTGCTTGATCGGCGTCTGGCCGAAAGCGCCTACCTGGGCGGCGAGGAGTACAGCATCGCCGACATCGCAGTATGGCCCTGGTATGGCCAGCTGGTGCGCGGCAACCTGTATGGTGCGGCGGAGTTTCTTGCCGTGCATGAATACCCCCATGTGCAGCGCTGGGCCGAGGCCATCGCCCAACGGCCGGCCGTGCAGCGAGGCACCCGGGTGAACCGGACCTGGGGGGATGAGCAAAGCCAAGTGCCGGAGCGGCATTCGGCGGCAGACTTCGTGTGAAATGCTTGGGCTGCCTTGCAGCCCATCGCAGGCTTCGCCAGCTCCCACCGAGTAAGCGCCTACGGAACCTGTAGACGCTGACGAAGCCTGCGGATGGGGCGCGTAGTGGCCTTCACAAACCAGAAAAAACGCCATTCGAGGCGGTCTGAGCCTCGACCTCGACACATGCACTGACGCACGCATGCAGCGCACGAGACTGCCGCCGTGCAAATGACCATTGCCACGCTGCATGCCTGCGCCGGGCAAGGGCTTCTTGCTACACTCGCGCCACGAGTTTCCACCTGCATAACTGGTGACAGCATGATCGAGGTAACTGAGGTTTCCATTGCCGAGCTGCGCGACGCGCTCGAGTCCGGCCGCACGACGGCGGTTGAGCTGGTCAAGGCCTACCTGGCCCGCATCGACGCCTATGACGGAGCCGACACCGCCACTGCCCTGAACGCTGTGGTGGTACGCAATCCTGAAGCGCTCAAGGAGGCCGAGGCCTCCGACGCTCGCCGAGCCAAGGGCCAGACGTTGAGCCCGCTCGATGGCATCCCTTACACCGCCAAGGACAGCTACCTGGTCAAAGGCCTGACCGCCGCTTCCGGCAGCCCGGCCTTCAAGGACCTGGTGGCCCAGCGCGACGCCTTCACCATCGAGCGCCTGCGCGCCGCCGGTGCCATCTGCCTGGGCAAGACCAACATGCCACCGATGGCCAATGGCGGCATGCAGCGTGGCGTCTATGGCCGCGCCGAAAGCCCGTACAACGCCGCCTACCTGACCGCGCCGTTCGCCTCCGGCTCGTCCAACGGTGCCGGGACCGCCACCGCTGCCAGCTATTCGGCTTTCGGCCTGGCAGAAGAAACCTGGTCCAGCGGCCGTGGCCCTGCCTCGAACAACGGTCTGTGCGCCTATACCCCCTCGCGCGGGGTCATCTCGGTGCGCGGCAACTGGCCGCTGACGCCGACCATGGACGTCGTGGTGCCCTACGCCCGCACCATGGCCGATCTGCTGGAAATCCTCGATGTCGTCGTTGCCGATGACGCCGACAAGCGTGGCGACCTGTGGCGTCTACAGCCATGGGTGCCGATCCCGGCTGCGTCCTCGGTACGCCCGGCTTCCTACCTGGACCTTGCCGTCGACGCCAGCGCCCTCAAAGGCAAGCGTTTCGGTGTGCCGAAGATGTACATCAATGCCGACCCTGACGCCGGCACCTCGGAAAAACCCGGCATCGGTGGCCCGACCGGCCAACGCATCAATACCCGCGCCAGCGTCATCGACCTGTGGAAGCAGGCACGTCAAGCCCTGGAAGCGGCCGGTGCCGAAGTGATCGAAGTGGACTTCCCGCTGGTGTCCAACTGCGAAGGCGACCGCCCGGGCGCTCCGACGGTGTACAACCGCGGCATCGTCTCCAAGGAATTCCTGCACGATGAACTGTGGGAACTGTCCGGCTGGGCCTTCGATGACTTCCTGCGCGCCAATAATGATCCGAAGCTCAACCGCCTGGCGGACGTCGACGGCCCGCAGATCTTCCCCCACGACCCAGGCACCCTGCCCAACCGTGAGGACGATCTGGCGGCCGGCATGGACGAGTACGTCAACATGGCCAAGCGCGGCCTGAAGACCTGGGACCAGATCGAGACCCTGCCGGACGGTCTGCGTGGCCTGGAAAAGACCCGCAAGATGGACCTGGAAGACTGGATGGACAACCTGGGCCTGGACGCGGTGCTGTTCCCGACCGTGGCCGACGTGGGCCCGGCCGATGCCGACGTCAATCCAGCCTCGGCGGACATCGCCTGGAGCAACGGCATCTGGGTCGCCAACGGCAACCTGGCCATCCGTCACCTGGGCGTGCCCACCGTGACCGTGCCGATGGGGGTGATGGCCGACATCGGCATGCCGGTCGGCTTGACCTTCGCAGGTCGTGCCTACAGCGACAATGCACTGCTGAGCTTCGGCGCGGCCTTCGAGGCCACCGGCTCACGCCGCATGATCCCGCCGCGCACCCCGCCACTGGGCTGATCCAGCGCCTGGCTGGGAGCAGGTTTATCCGCAAGCACTGAGTCGGTTGCTTCGCGGGTAAACCCGCTCCCACAACGCGCATCGCCAACCTGCGAACGCCCCCCCGATGCACCTGCAAAAACCCGCTTGCCCCGCGATTGCGTCTGCCGGAACAATGAAGCATCCCTTTGGAGAGCCCTCATGTCCCTGCACATCCAGACGCCCCTGATCGAATCCCGTCCCCTCTCCCTGATCGCCGGCCGCTCGGTCTGGCTCAAGCTCGAAGCCCTGCAACCGTGCGGCTCTTTCAAGCTGCGTGGCGTCGGTCATGCCTGCCAGGTCCATCATGCCCGTGGTGCCCGCCACTTCGTCTCGTCCTCCGGCGGCAACGCCGGGCTGGCCGTGGCCTACGCCGGGCGCAAGCTCGGCGTGCCGGTGACCGTGGTGGTGCCAGAAACCACCACCGAACGTGCCAAGGCGCTGCTGCGCCTGGAAGATGCCAAGGTCGTGGTGCACGGCAGCTCCTGGCAGGAGGCCAACGAACTGGCGCAGACATTGGTCGGGCCAGACGATGCCTTCATCCATCCGTTCGACGACCCGCTGTTGTGGGCCGGTCATGCCAGCATGATCGACGAAGTCGCCCGCGCCGGCATGAAGCCTGATGCCGTGGTGCTCTCAGTGGGTGGCGGCGGCCTGCTCAGTGGCGTGGTCGAAGGGCTCGAACGCAACGGTTGGCACGACGTGCCGGTGATGGCGGTGGAAACCGACGGTGCGGCCTCGTTGCATGCAGCCCTTGAAGCCGGACAAACCGTGGAACTGCCACGCATCACTTCGGTGGCCACCTCCCTGGGCGCCAAGCGCGTCGCAGAACAGGCGCTGGCCTGTGCACAGCGTCACCCAGTCGAAAGTTGCCTGGTCAGCGACCGCGCCGCGCTGCAGGCCTGCGAGCGTTTTTTGCTGGATCACCGCGTACTGGTTGAACCGGCCTGTGGCGCGGCACTGGCCTTGGCGTACCTGCCCGAGGCCCTGGCGGCGTACCGCAATGTGCTGGTGATCGTCTGCGGCGGGGCCACCGCCACGCTGGAGCAGATCCAGGCGTGGCTGGCGGTCCAGGGCTGAACGGCGCTCAGCGATCGCTGCGCCGCGGGGTACCACCATGGCTGTGCTGGCCACCGACCCGGGCCTTTTCTGCCCGGTCGGTCTTCACATCCTGGTTGGTGCCGCCCTTGCGGCCGGCATCGTGGACTTTCTGTGGGTCGTCGGCAAAACCGTGGGAGCTTTCGTGATGCTTGGTCATGGGGTTCTCCTCATGGGTCAGTTCTGAAGGTTCGAACCCACGGCACATGCCCTGCTCCCTCCTTCCGACAGATGGCGGCGCAAACCCTGTGATCGCAACGGTCACATTCATCTGCTCAACTGGGTCTGCCACTAGGCTGCAGATACCCTGATGAGGCTCATCTTACCGAAGCGTCCGATGCCTTGATGGCAAAGGGACAACAAATACACGTGCAACTCGGACGAAATGCGCCTTCGACCCTTTCGATCCGGGGCAAGTGAAGGCACAATGCGTGTCCTTTTTTTGGCCGGCCTGGCCGGGGGCCTTTAAATGATCAAGACGCCGTACTACCTCATCGATAAACAAAAGCTGCTGGGCAACATGGAAAAGATTGCCTACGTGCGCGAACACTCCGGGGCCAAGGCCCTGCTGGCACTCAAGTGCTTCGCCACCTGGTCGGTGTTCGATCTGATGCAGCAGTACATGGATGGCACCACTTCTTCGTCGCTCTACGAGCTCAAGCTCGGTCGCCAGAAGTTTGCCGGCGAAACCCACGCCTACAGCGTGGCCTGGGCCGACGACGAGATCGAGGAGATGCTCGAGAACTGCGACAAGATCATCTTCAACTCCATCGGCCAGCTGCAACGCTATGCCGAACAGTCCCAGGGCAAGGTGCGCGGTTTGCGCGTCAACCCGCAGGTGAGCAGCTCCGACTACCTGCTGGCCGACCCGGCACGCCCGTTCAGCCGTCTAGGCGAATGGGACCCTGAGAAGATCGAGAAGGTGATCGAACAGATCTCCGGTTTCATGTTCCACAACAACTGCGAGAACGGCGATTTCGGCCTCTTCGACAAGATGCTATCGCACATCGAGGAGCGCTTCGGTCACCTGCTGCACAAGGTCCAGTGGGTCAGCCTCGGTGGCGGGATCCACTTCACAGGCGAAGACTATGCCCTGGACGCATTCTGCGCGCGCCTGAAGGCCTTCTCCGAGAAGTACGGCGTGCAGGTCTACCTGGAGCCCGGCGAAGCAGCCATCACCCAGAGCGCCTCGCTGGAAGTCACCGTTCTCGACACCCTGTACAACGGCAAGCATCTGGCCGTGGTCGACAGCTCCATCGAAGCGCACATGCTCGACCTGTTGATCTACCGTCTCAACGCCAAGATGGCCCCCAACAACGGCGAGCACACCTACATGGTCTGCGGCAAGTCGTGCCTGGCCGGCGATATCTTCGGCGAGTATCAGTTCGACAAGCCTCTGGCTATCGGTGACCGCCTGTCGTTCGTCGATGCCGCCGGTTACACCATGGTCAAGAAAAACTGGTTCAACGGTCTGAAAATGCCGGCCATCGTGGTCAAGCAGCTCGACGGCAGCGTCGAGGTGGTGCGCGAATTCGGTTTCGAAGACTACGTTTCCAGCCTGTCCTGAGGCAGGCCCTTTCAGTAAGGAGCAAAAGGTAAATTGAAGAAGAACGTTCTTATCATTGGTGCAGGAGGTGTCGCCAAGGTGGTGGCCCACAAGTGCGCACAGCATAACGACGAGCTCGGTCGTATTGCGATTGCGTCACGGAACATCTCCAAATGCCAGGCCATCATCGACAGCGTCAAGGCCAAGGGTAGCCTCAAGGTACCCGCCGACATCCAGGCCTTCTCGCTCAATGCCCTCGATGTCGAGGCAACCAAGGCGCTGATCCGCGAGACCGAATCGCAGATCGTGATCAACGTCGGGTCCGCCTTCCTCAACATGTCGGTGCTGCGTGCCTGCATCGATACCGGCGCCGCCTACCTGGACACCGCGATCCACGAAGAGCCGGGCAAGATCTGCGAAACGCCGCCTTGGTACGGCAACTACGAGTGGAAACACCTCGAAGAGTGCCAAGCAAAGAACATCACCGCCATTCTCGGCGTCGGCTTCGACCCGGGTGTGGTGAACAGCTACGCCAAACTTGCGCAGCAACAGTATTTCGACCGCATTGACTCGATCGACATTCTCGACGTCAATGCCGGCTCCCATGGCAAGTACTTCGCCACCAACTTCGACCCGGAAATCAACTTCCGCGAATTCACAGGTCAAGTCTGGAGCTGGCAGAACAGCCAATGGACCAGCAACAAAATGTTCGAGGTCAAGCGCACCGACGACCTGCCGGTGGTGGGCTCGCAGAACCTCTACCTGACCGGCCACGATGAAGTCCACTCGCTGTCGAAGAACCTCGACGTGCCGAACATCCGCTTCTGGATGAGCTTCGGCGAGCATTACATCAATGTGTTCACCGTCCTGAAGAACCTGGGCCTGCTCTCCGAGCAGCCGGTCAAGACCGCCGAAGGCCTGGAAGTGGTGCCACTCAAAGTGGTCAAGGCCGTGCTGCCTGACCCGTCCTCGCTGGCTCCGGGCTACACCGGCAAGACCTGCATCGGTGACCTGGTCAAGGGCACCAAGGATGGCCAGCCGCGTGAAGTGTTCATCTACAACGTGGCCGACCACGAAGAGGCGTTCGCCGAGACCGACAGCCAGGGTATTTCCTATACCGCTGGTGTGCCGCCAGTGGCCGCGGCCCTGCTGGTCGCCCGTGGCGAATGGGATGCCAAGCGCATGGTCAACGTCGAGGAGCTGCCGGCCGAGCCGTTCCTCAAGGCGCTGGACGTGATGGGCCTGCCGACCCGCATCAAAGACGAAAAAGGCGATCGTCCTTGGGACGCTGAAGCCTAAGCAGCAAACAGAAGGGGCGCCAGATGGCGCCCCTTCTGCGTGTGGCCAGTGCCCACAGACGCCCCACTGCGCACGGTGCCCCTTTTGAAGTCGCACCGCTCTCACAGGCTCGCCCGCTACTTGCGCGCCTCCAGGATCAGGTTGAACGGTGTCTGCGTCGCCCGCCGAAACCGCGTGAACCCCGCCTCCTCGAACACCGCCCGCAGCCGCGCCTCGCCGGCCTGGGCTCCCAGCCCCAACCCTACCTCCTGAGACAGCGAGTTGGGGGTGCAAATGAATGTCGAGGCCGCGTAGAACAACCGCCCCACCGGGTTCAGGTTGCCTTCCAGTGAATCCTCCGCATAGGGCTCGACCAGCATTACCGTGCCGTCGTCCTTGAGCGCGCGATAGGCATGCTTGGCCGCACCGACCGGATCCCCCATGTCGTGCAGGCAATCGAAGAAGCACACCAGGTCATGATCATGCCCCGGATAGTCCTTGGCCGAGGCCTGGGCAAAGCTGACCTGCCCGGCCACGCCCGCCTCCTCGGCACGCGCGTTGGCGGTCGTGATCGAGGGCCCGTGGTAGTCGTAACCGATGAAGCGAGACGCGGGGAAGGCCTGGGCCATGACGATGGTCGAGGCACCGTGACCGCATCCCACGTCGGCCACCTTGGCTCCGGCCTGCAGCTTGGCGGTCACCCCCTCCAGCGCCGGTAGCCACTCGGCCACCAGGAAGGTGCGGTAACCGGGCCTGAAGAAACGCTCGGTGCCACTGAACATGCACGGATGATGGTCACCCCAGGGCAGGCCCCCATCGCCACGCATGGCTGCGATCAGCTTGTCCTTGTCATGGAACAGTGCCGCTACCACCGACGCGCCGCCGGCCATGTAGACTGGCGACTCCTCGATGGCCAGGGCCAGAGCCTGCTCTTCGGGTAGGCTGAACGTACCGTCGTGGTGAACCATGTAGCCGGCTGCTACCTGGGCGCTGAGCCATTCTCGCAGCAGCCGTGGATGACAGCCGGTTCGCTGAGCCAGCACCTCGGGGGTCACGGGTTGGCTATCTGCCATGGCCCGGTACAGCCCCAGCTCATCGCCCAGGATCACGTTGGCCAGTGTCGCCGCCGCGCCCATGTCGCCCACCAGCTTGCCCATGAACTCGTGAAGTCTTGCCTCGTCCATGACCTGCCCTCCTCTGCAAGAAGGCCACCGTCGGCGACGTCCGGGCCGGGAGGCGGTGGTCGGATGGATGATTGCCGGGCCTGCGCGAAACAGGCCCGGGCTTTAAGTCTAGACGAGCATGGCAAGTGCCACCGGCGGTACTGAAGGCTCAGGCCTTACTGCCTGGCACCGTCCAGCTTCTCCACCAACGCCTTGGCCAGCACCTTGTCGGAGAACGGGTTCTGCCCGGTGATCAGCTCGCGGTCGATGACCACATGGGGCGCCCAGGCCTTCGCGTAGCTCATGTCGCCACCCGCTGCGGCCATGGCCTTGGCCGGATAGAACTGCAGGCGTTGATCTTTGAGCGAGCCTTCGAACACTTGCTCTTCCGGATCCGAGAAGATCGTCATGCGATAGCCTTGGTATACCCAATCACGAGCGGCCGGCGTCTCGCCACGGGCCAAGGCTGCACGGTAGGCAACCGGGTCCTGCTGGGCCGACAACAGGGTGATCGGGCCATGGCAGATCGCGGCGGTCGGTTTGCCTGCCTGATGGAAGTGGCGCAGCAGTGCCCCGACGTCAGGGTTGTTGGCAAGATCGATCAGCGGCGCATGGCCCCCGGGGATGAACAGGCCGGCGTAACGGTCCAGGTCACCCGCCAACACCTCCTTGACCGACAAGGTGTCGTCGATGCCCGACAGGCTCTGCACAACCTTGTGAATACGGCGCATCTCGGTCGCATCGCCACCGAAGTACTGCGGATCGACTGAACGCTCATCGACGCTCGGCGCATTGCCCTTGGGCGTCACCAGCACCAGCGTGTAGCCCGCCTTGAGCAGGTGGTCGGCCGGCACGCCGAACTCGTTGAGGTAATAGCCGGTCGGGTACGGCTTGCCGTCCTTGAGCTGCAATTGATGCTCGCTCGACAGCAAGACCAGCACCTCGCCTTTGGACGCGGCAGGAGCCTGGCCGGCCAGCAACGCGCCAGCCACTGTGAGCGCCAGGGTGGAAATCTTGTTCATGGTCAGGTTCCTGTTCAGACGAAGGGGGCAATGTCGAGTGGGTGGGCAACGCGGACCTGGGTCGGCGCAGCCAGCCAGTCGGCGGTGGCAGCGCGATAGGCCTGGTAATGGGCGCTGTTGCGGTGCGCTTCGATGGCCGCCGGGTCGACATACAGCTCGAACAGGTCGAAGGCCGGTTCGTCCCCTTCACGAATGAACAGGTCGTAGCGCAGGTTGCCGGGCTCGGCGCGCGAACGCTCCACCATCACCCGCAGGGCCTGCTCCACCGCGTCGCGGTGTTCGGGCTTGGGGAAAATAGTGGCGAAGATGCTAATAGGCATGACTGGACTCCAAGGTCGGTATCGGTCAGTGAGGCCATGCTATCGACTGCGCTATGATTCGATAATTCTAAAGATCTAATTTCAGCGATCCAAAATATGAATATCGCAAACAAGGACCTGAACCTGCTGCTGGTCTTCCAGATGCTCTATCAGGAACGTAACGCGTCCCTGGCCGCCGAGCGCATGGCGCTCAGCCAGCCGGCGCTGAGCCACAAGCTGAACAAGCTGCGCCATCAGTTCGGCGACCCGCTGTTCGTCCGGGCGCCTCGCGGGCTGACACCGACACCTCGCGCCCATGAGCTGGCGCCTCAGGTTCAGCACTTGGTGGAGCAACTGGAGCTGTTCTACGAACGTTGCGACGGCGCGGACATGCTCACCCGCCCTGCCCGCCTGCACCTGTACAGCACCGACTATCTGGAGCAAACCCTGCTGCCCCGTCTGCTACCGATACTGCGCAGCCAGGCCCCCAACTTGGTGCTGGTCACCCACAACACCCGTGGCCAGTTGCCGCGCGAAGCCCTGGAGAAAGGCACGTGCGACTTGGCCATCGCCGGATTCTTCACCGACCTGCCGGACACCTTCCACCAGCAGCGTCTGCTCGGCGAAGAGTTGGTGGTGCTGGCCGCAAGGAGCAACCCACACCTGACCGACGGCCTGGACCTGGAGGCGTTTCTAGCCTGTGAGCATGTGCTGACCACCCTCACCGGTGACCTCGATGGGCTGGTGGACCGCGCGCTGCGCGCCCAAGGCCATCGACGACGTGTGATCGCGGGGTTGTCGAGCTTTCTTGCCCCAGCCCGCCTGGTCAGTGGCACCGACCTGCTGCTCACCTGCCTGCGTTCGCTGGCCGAAGATGCGGCGGCACGGGACCCGGAGCTTGCGGTATACCCGCTGCCCCTGGCGCTGCCGAGGGTCGAATTGATGCAGATCTGGCATGAGCGCACGCACGCCGATCCATTGCGCAGGTGGTTTCGCCAAAAAGTCTGGGAGGTGGCCAATCACGTGGAGTAAAAGCCGCCGGGAGGCGCAAGGCCACCCGGGGCATTGCGCACACTACGGCGCTGCGATTTCGGTCTGCCCTGCGTGGCTCGACGGCGGCGCCAACTGGAGCAACTCGTTGGTGTAGGCCCACTCCTGTTCGAGCTTGTCAGGATGATCGTTCAGGCGAATCCCGTAGGACGGAATGATCTGCCGGAACTTCTCCTGCCAGGGTGCAGAGGCAGCCTTGTCCTTGAACACCTTGTGCAGCAGGTCGAGCATGATCGGCGGCGCGGTCGAAGCCCCCGGCGATGCGCCCAGCAAGCCAGCGATGCTGCCGTCCTTGGCCATCACCACTTCTGTGCCGAGCTTGAGCACCCCGCCAAGCTCCGGGTCCTTCTTGATGATCTGCACCCGCTGCCCCGCCTGCCACAGGCGCCAGTCCTCTTTCTTGGCGTGGGGGAAGTAGGTCTGCAGCGCCTCGAAGCGGTCATCGTCGGATTGCATCAATTGCCCGATCAGGTACTGCACCAAGTCGAATTCACGTACCCCGACGCGCACCATGGGCCAGGTGTTGTGCACGGACATGCTGGCGAACAGGTCCAGCAGCGAGCCCTCTTTTAGAAAACGCGTGGAGAAGGTGGCGAATGGGCCGAACAGGATCATGCGCTTGCCATCGAGCACGCGGGTATCCAGGTGGGGCACCGACATGGGCGGCGCGCCGGTCGCGGCGATGCCGTAGGCCTTGGCCATGTGCCGCTGGGCGATGGCCGGGTTGTCGGTCACCAGGAACGAGCCGCCCACCGGGAAGCCCGCATAGTCCTTGGCTTCAGGGATGCCCGACTTCTGCAGCAGCGGCAAGGCGGCGCCGCCGGCGCCGATGAACAGGAACTTGGCGTCGGTGGCGGCCGTGGTACCGTCCTTGAGGTTCTTGTATTCGACGTGCCAGGAGCCGTCATCGTTGCGGGTGATGTCCTGGACTTCGCTCGAGAGCTTAAGGTCGAAGTTCGGTCGGCCTTGCAGGTAGCCCACGTACTGGCGGGTGATCTCGCCGAAGTTGACGTCGGTGCCGATGGGCGTCCAGGTCACCGCGAGCTTCTGCGCGGGGTCACGCCCCTCCATCATCAACGGCACCCACTGCTTGATCTGTTCCGGGTCCTCCGAATACTGCATGGGCTTGAACAGGGGGCTGGCCTGCAGGGCCTCGTAGCGTTTTTTCAGAAAACGAATGTTGTCGTCACCCCACACGAAGCTCATGTGCGGTGTGGTGTTGATGAACGAATGCGGGTCCTTGAGCACGCCCTGCTTGACCTGCCAGGCGAGGAACTGCCGGGTGATCTGGAACGACTCGTTGATCTCTATGGCCTTGGTGATGTCGATCTTGCCGTTCTTCTCCGGTGTGTAGTTGAGCTCCGCCAGGGCCGAGTGCCCGGTGCCTGCGTTGTTCCAGCCGTTGGAGCTTTCCTCGGCGACCTTGTCCAGGCGTTCGACCATTTCCATCGACCAACCCGGCTCCAGCTCATTCAGCCAGACCGCCAGGGTCGAACTCATGATCCCGCCCCCGACCAGCAGTACGTCGACCCGTTTGGTCTCGGCGGCCTGGGCACTGAGCATGCCGCACGTGAGGCCCACCAAGGCCCATCGCAACGTCTTCGTGGTGTTCATGTTTCCTCCTGCGAGACGTGATGCCTCGTTGTGTACTCCCTGTCGTGCGCAAGGCTCGTGCGGCGTATCTGTCTGCCGCCCTTGCGCCTGATCGGCCTCGCAAGCGAAGTCAGCCCTCTAGATAGTTAGCGCAACTTTCCCCAAGCCACCAGTTGGATTCGTTCAGCCTGGCAAATGAATCTGAACATCCGGCCCTGGGGGTCGTCGGAAGTTTCACTGCTGTGACGGTTTGCATGGAGGTAGGAACGATGGCGAGCACCGTAGGCGATTTTCTGGTTGAGCGTTTGAGCCAATGGGGCGTGAAGCGGGTATTCGGCTATCCGGGCGATGGCATCAATGGCGTGTTCGGTGCACTGCGTCGGGCCGGTACGATCGAATTCGTGCAGTGCCGCCATGAAGAAATGGCGGCATTCATGGCCAGCGCCCATGCCAAGTTCACAGGAGAGCTGGGCGTGTGCATCGCAACGTCCGGGCCTGGCGCTTCGCACTTGCTGACAGGCCTGTATGACGCCCGCCTGGACCACATGCCGGTGTTGGCCATCGTCGGCCAGCAGGCCCGCACCGCGCTGGGAGGGCATTACCAGCAGGAGCTGGACCTGGTCTCGATGTTCAAGGACGTGGCCGGTGCATTCGTCCAGCAGGCCACGGCCCCGGCCCAAGTGCGTCATTTGCTGGATCGCGCCGTACGCACGGCGCTGGGCGAACGCCGGGTCACGGCATTGGTGCTGCCCAACGATCTGCAGGAAATGCCCTACGAGTCGCCTGCACGGGCACATGGCACCTTGCATTCGGGCACAGGCTTCAACCCACCGAGGATCGTGCCCCACCCCGACGCATTGCAGCAGGCTGCGCAGATACTCAACGCCGGCAAGAAAGTCGCGATCCTGGTGGGGGCCGGTGCGCTGCAGGCCCGTGAGCAGGTGAGCGCCATCGCAGAAAAGCTCGGAGCAGGCGTCGCCAAGGCCCTGCTAGGCAAGGCCGTCCTGCCCGATGATCTGCCTTGGGTCACCGGTTGCATCGGTCTGTTGGGTACCGAACCCAGCCTGAAGCTGATGAACGAATGCGACACGCTGCTGATGATCGGTTCAGGCTTCCCCTACGCTGAGTTCCTACCAGAGGAAGGTCAGGCCCGCGGCGTACAGATCGACATCGCTGCCGACATGCTCGGCCTGCGCTATCCCATGGAGGTGAACTTGATGGGCGATGCCGCCCAGACGCTGGACGCCCTGCTACCGCTGATCGAGCATAAGACCCGCCGCAGTTGGCGAACCAAGGTCGAAGGTTGGCGCAAGGCGTGGGACAAGAAGCTGACGCAACGCGCCCTGAGCAAGGCTGCGCCGATCAATCCGCAGCGGGTCGTCCATGAACTCTCGCCTCGCCTGCCGGACGCCGCCATCATCACCTGCGACTCGGGCTCCTGCGCCAACTGGTTCGCCCGCGACCTGCGGATCCGTCCGGGTATGGAATGTTCGTTGTCCGGGGGCTTGGCCTCGATGGGCGCGGCAGTGCCCTACGCCATCGCAGCCAAGTTCGCTCACCCCGAGCGTTGCGTGGTGGCTCTGGTAGGCGACGGTGCCATGCAGATGAACAACATGGCCGAACTGATCACCGTGGCCAAGTACTGGCGACAGTGGGGCAACGGACGTTGGATTTGCGCGGTGTTCAACAATCAGGATCTCAACCAGGTCACCTGGGAGCAGCGGGTGATGGAGGGAGACCCCAAGTTTGCCGCCAGCCAGGATATTCCTGACGTGCCCTACCACCTGTTCGCCCTCTCGATCGGTCTGAAGGGCCTGTATGTCGAACGCGAGCAGGACGTGGCCGGTGCCTGGGAGCAGGCCTTGGCCAGCGAGGTGCCCGTGGTGATCGATTTTCGTACCGACCCCGATGTCCCTCCGCTGCCGCCGCACATCACCCTGGAGCAGGCGAAGAAGTTCGCCGGCGCCCTGCTGCAAGGCGACCCGGACCAAGCCGGCATCCTGCGCCAGACCGCGCGCCAGCTGATCAGCGGGCTATTGCCAGGGCACGGCAAAGCATGATGCCGCTAACCTTTGAGCGCCGCCTCGATCCCGGCGATGTCGATCTTGCCCATCTGCATCATGGCGTCGAATGCGCGCTTGGCGGCGGCCCGGTCTGGGTTGTCCATGGCCTCGAGCAGCACCCGGGGCGAGATCTGCCACGAGATGCCCCACTTGTCCTTGCACCAGCCGCAGACGCTTTCCTGGCCGCCGTTGCCGACGATGGCCTGCCACAGACGGTCGGTCTCGGCCTGATCCTCCGTGCAGATCTGGAACGAAAATGCCTCGCTGTGCTTGAACGCTGTCCCCCCGTTCAGGCCGACGCAGGGAATACCAGCCACGGTGAACTCGACGGTGATGACATCGCCGGCTCTGCCCGACGGGTAGTCGCTCGGTGCGTGATGTACCGCCCCTACTGCGCTGTCGGGGAAGGTCTTGGCGTAAAAAGTCGCCGCCTCCAGGGCATCGTCGTCGAACCAGAGGCAGATGGTGTTTTTGCTGGGCATTGGAGCCTCCACGATCACGTCGCAAAGGTTAGAGTCTAGACCCTCACCCCTGGCAGGCGATGGCCTGGGCCAGCGCTTCGTCGGTTGCAAACGCTTGCAGATGGGCCAGGCGATAGTCGCGCAGTCAGAGCGTGGTTCACGGTGGTTTCCTACATAATTGAAACGGTATTTGGCCTACTCTCGAGCTCTTGGCGCTGCTTCACCAGCATTGGCTGCACAACACGCCGGCGCAGCACAACTCAAGGTAGCCGCGCTTGTCGAAGCTTCTTTTTTCACGAGATAGACGACACACCATGCATTTCGACCTGATCCAGAGTCTCAACCTGGCCGGCAAGGCCGATGTTCCCAATGACGACCGTATTGGCTGTGCAAGCCGTCATGCTTGGGTCATCGACGGCGCAACCGATCTGGGCCCGCCTGGTCTGCTGGGTGAACAAGGGGGTGCGGCCTGGTTGGCAGCGGCAGCGCAGGCTGCCTTTGTCAGCGCAAGCGGGCCGTTGCAGAGCCTGTGCGAACAGGTGTTCGCTACCGTGGCCGCAGCCTACGAACGCGACCGCCGACGTGAGCCGGTCGCCGGCTGGGAGCTGCCCCGCGCGGCCTTTGCGGCGGTGGCGCTGGAAGATGACGAAGTCGTCTGCGCCCATCTGGCGGACTGCGTCGTGCTTCACCGCAGCGAGCACGGCATTGCCTTCCTGACACCTGAGCCGGACCGCGAAACCGAGCGCGCCGAGGCGCTCGCCCTCGGCCCTGGCACCGGCGCCCATGGCGTGCGCACACCTGCCGTGCAGGCAGATCGGCGCATCGCCCGGGAGCGTCCCAAGGCCGTGCTCAGCGTCGATGCCGAAGTGGCCAGGGCTGGTACCTTATACACCCGCGCACCGGTAAGGCGCGGCGACGACCTGGTGCTGATGAGCGATGGTTTCGCGGCCCTGTTCGATACCTACCAGGCCTGCACGCCTCACACCTTCATGACCCAGCTGCGCGAGCAGGGCCTGGCAGAACTTGCGCTGCGACTACGGCAGATCGAGCGCGACGATGCCGCCTGCGTTCGTTATCCACGGTTCAAGATGAGCGACGACGCATCGGCGCTCTGGTTGCGGGTGGGCTGAAGAAGAAAAACGCCGGCCCGACCGGGCCGGTGCGGTTCCGATGCCAAGACGACCCTTGGCTACGCCTTAGGCTGGGTGCGATCGACCAGGCGGATGCTATCACGCCCGCCTCGCTTGGATTCGTAGAGTGCAACGTCACCCTGTTCGATCAGTGCCGCCAGGCTGGCAGGCGCCCGATCAAACAGGTTGACGCCGATGCTGAGGGTGACCGCCGCAGGCGTAGCGAACGTCTGCGCGGTCATCCGATGGAACTGCTCGCGCAAAGCGCTCCCCAACCCTTCGACTTTTTCACGGGTCGCGTTACCCAGCAGGATGACGAACTCATCGCCGCCCAACCGGGCGGCCAAGCCACTGGCGGGGGTCGATGCGCGAATCATCTCGCCCAACGCGACGAGCAGACGATCACCGGCAATATGGCCATGCAGGTCGTTGACCATCTTGAAGTTGTCGATGTCGATCAGCAAAAGCGCACCGGGGCGGTCCGTTGCCACGTCCTCCAGCAGACGCGGGGCGCGTGCCTCCAAGGCGCGCCGGTTATACAGGGCGGTCAAGGGATCGCGCGCCGCCAGCCGGGCGATCTGCCGTTCGCGTCGGTGGCGCTCGGTGCCGGTCATGGACAAGGCGATGAGCATGATCGCCATCGTGCCCTCGACCAGCGACACCTGGATGATCGCGCCACGCAAGGCCGCCAGATCGATCAGCGTCCCAGGCACCAACGGCGGGATCATCTTGGCCAAGTAGAAGATGCCGTGGGCCAGCAGCACATAACGCAGCTGCACCGCCCCCACGCGCAACGACTTGCCATGGGGCCGCAGCAGCACGCAGGCCCACAGGGTGGGCAAGGCCACCAGCAGCGAGTTAGCCAGCAACATCACCTTCGACCACTGCGGGCTTTCAGGCAGCAGCAACAGCATCAGCCAGACAACGGGCAACAGGTACCAGCCACGGGAAAGCCGCATCTCGGTAAACCGCGCCACACCCACGAGAAAGAACCAATGCGCCAACACCAGCAAGCCATTGGCGAACCACACCCCGACGAGCATCAGCCCACTGACGCGCAACAATGCCAAGGTCGACCCCACACTGATGGTGGCGAACCCAGCGGCCCAGAACAGCAGCGAGGTGGCACGCACTGTGCGCCACTCTACCGCCAGGTACAAAGCAGCCGCAGCCGCGAGGGCAATGCTGATGGTCAACATCGTGAGGGGGTCTAGAGCCATGAGTGGACAGGCCTGAGCGATCGTATTGAAGGGCGTGGATTGTAAGCGTTCGGATGCACTTTTAGCAGGTCGCTACCGACTGGTGGGTCCTTTCAAACGCGCCTCTCGGGCGGCGAAACATCAACATGTCAGTAGCCGATCCGGTGGGCTCATGCCGTCGACAGATAGCTGACCAGTTGCCGACCATGGGAGCTCAGGCGCTCCCAGTCGCGAAAACAGATACGCAGCTCCAGGGTGGCCCAGCGCTCCTCCAGAATCACCCTGCGAACCGCCAGTTCCTGCTCGGCGCGCACGGCGGCGGTTTCCGGCAGCATGGCGATACCCGCGCGTTGGGCCACCAATTGAGCGATGGCCTCAAAGCTCGGCGCACGTACACGCACCTTCAACGGCAGGGCCAGATTCATCGCCAGCTCCTCGACGAAGCGCTGCATCGCCCGCTCTGCCGGCAGACACACGAACGGGTAACCCAGAGCATCCGCCAGGCGCAGTTGTTCGCGCCCGGCCAAGGGATGATCCACTGGTACCAGCATTACCAGGCGCTCGTTGCGAAACGGCAGCGAGACGATGCCTTCGTTGATCAGGTTGCCGTCATACACCCCTAACTCGCATTCACCGGCCAGCACCACGCGCAATACATCGATGCTCTTGTGCTCGACCAATTGCAGGTCGACCTCAGGGTAGTCGGCCAGAAACGGCCCGAGCACCGCCGGCAACAACGTGCTGTTGCTGACAGTGGAAGCCGCCAGGTGCAGCGTGATGCGCCGCTGACCTGCCAACTCCTTCAAGGTGTCCTGCAGCTTTTGCGCCTCACCCAACACACCACGGGCCGATTCCAGTACCAACCGGCCAGCGGGGGTCAGTTGCATGCCATCAGCCTTGCGAACGAACAGGGCAAATCCACAGCGAGACTCGAACAGGCGCAGGCGGGTGCTGGCGGCGGATACCGCCACCGGGATGGTCGCCGCCGCCTTGCTCAGGCTGCCGGTAACGGCAATTGCGGCAAACAGGCGCAGATCGGGCAAGTCGAAGTGCATCCTTGTGCGTTCTCCAAAAGCGAAAGCCATGTTCGAGAAAAAGCGATTCTAGCCACAACCCGTTCTGTACAGAATAAGTCCTGCCTTCAATTGCCTGGACTTTGCCATGACGCGTTTGCACCTTCGCCTTCAAACTGCGATCCACAACGGCGGTGTCTATGCCGTGCTGGCGGCCTTGGGATTCAGCTTCAAGGCCATCTTCGTCAAGCTGGCCTATGCCGCAGGTCCGGTGGACGCCATCACCCTGTTGGCCATGCGCATGGGCCTGGCGCTGCCGCTGTTCGCTTGGCTGACCTGGCTCAGCCGTGGCCAGTCCGATGCGAAGCTGGGGCTTGGGGACGGTCTGCGCGTGGCCGGGCTCGGGTTGCTGGGCTACTACCTGGCGAGCCTGTTCGATTTCTACGGTCTGCAGTACATCAGCGCGGGGCTCGAGCGGCTGATCCTGTTCACTTATCCCACGCTCGTATTGGTGTTCCAGGCCATCGCCCTGCGCGAGCGCCCTACCCTGCGGACCCTGACGGCCATGGGCCTGTGTTACCTGGGCCTGGGCATCGCCTTCGTACACGATGTCAGTGTGGCCGGGGTCGGCGAGCAAGTGGTGCTGGGATCGTTGTGGGTGGTGGCCAGTGCGGTGAGCTACGCACTCTATTACTCGGGTACCGGCATCATGCTCAAGCGCATGAGTTCAATGCGTCTGGCCGGGCTCTGCGGCATCGCCTCGTCATTGATGGTGCTGGCGCACTACCTGCTGGTGGCGGACATCGGCCAGCTGTGGCAGCAGCCACTGGCGATCTGGATACATGCGGGGCTGATGGCGGTGTTTTCCACGGTGTTGCCGATCTACTGGGTGGCCCTGGCGATCCAGCGCCTGGGCCCCACCCATACCGCAGCGGTGGGCAATCTGGGTCCGGTGCTGACGATGCTCGCGTCTTGGGCGATCCTCAGCGAGCAGATCTCGGGGTATCAGTTGGCGGGTCTGGCGCTGGTGTTGTACGGCGTGACACGCCTGAAGCCTGCGAAGAAACAGCAAGCTTCGACGCAGTCCAAGCAAGCCGAAGCGTAGGGTCACCTGCTCACGCGAGCAAGGCGCCAGGCCAACCGGCGCCTTGCTTGTATCGATCAGTCCTCAAGCGGCTTTGGCGGTGCCGCCGGTTTTGCCGGCTTGGCAGGCTTGCTGTCCTTGCCCTTGGACTTGGGCTCAGCAGGCGCGGAAGCCGCCACCGGCTCCGGCGCGCTCACGGCCTTCTCGCTGGCAGGTAGTTCGTCCACGGCCTTGATGATCACCTGCGGATCTATCTTCTCGCCGCTGTCGTCGTCCTTGAGCACATGCCGCTCACCATCCTTGCCCACCAGGATCACCTTGGTGCCCTTGCTGGCGCCGAGCTTGAGTTCGCGAATCAACGCCATGGTGGTCTGCTGTTCGAGGTTCTTGTCCTCGCGCTTGCCCATCATGTTGGCAACGCTGTACAGCACTAGGCTGCGCTCTTTGAAGGCGGCTTGGGTAGCGGGGTCCTGGAGTGCCTCGTTCAACCCGCGCAAGGTCGGGTCGGCGCTGCTGGGTGCGATGATGACCAAGGGCCTTGCCTTGCCCAGTTCCTTGGCCAGCGGAGCATCGCTGTCCGCAGCGAACACAGGGCTTGCGAGGGCAAGCAGAGTGGCGAGGGTCAGTGACCGGACGAGCATGCGCATCTCCTTATTTCTCGATAACTCAAAGACTACAGATCATTGAGAAAGATCCGACGTGCGAGCCTAAACCACCTGACAAGTCAGGTGATAAGGCGAAAGGTAACTGGCCATTACCAGCTACGCGTCGAACCAAGCTTGCGACCTCTGCAGAAGCCGCGCCCCCCCGAACTGAGCATAGTCCAAAGCCCTCCAGCCAGCGCGGCACCTGCAGGCAATTCTGGCATCAACGGACATCGATGCCGGCACCGGCCGGGGCCGTCCCCAGCACCCGGTTGGTCAGAACACGCATCTCGTATCGCTCGTCAGCTTTTTGCAGCTTCTGGAGTCGTTTCATCTGGGCTTCGATGTTTTCCACCTGTTGCAGAACCTGGGCCGATAAGGCGTGCGCCTGGGTGTCGCCCTGCGTCAACGCATCCCGCTGCGCCGTCAATTGCTCAAGCTGTCGGTGATGCCGTGCGTTGCCTTGGTCGAAGTGCCCAGGGTTTTCCGCCAACAGATGCTCACGCCAGAAATCCTGATCCACCATCCAGCTGGCCAGCGCTTCGTGCTGTTCTGCGGCGCGAACCTGGGTACGGATCCGGTCGACCCGGGCCGGATCCAGATGGGCATACTCAGGAAACGCCATTTCGCCCGCCTCGATGGGTAAATCAAGCGATTCACGCAATGCCAGCTTATAGCCCAGCATTACCTCGACCTCATCTAGGGGGGTGCCTGCTTCAGCCTGGGCACGCAGGAAGCTCAAGATATGATCCTCGACCTGCTCCAGGCGCCACAGGCGCCGTCCGAGCCTAAGCAATGCCTGCGTCGTGGCGCCCTGCTCGGTGCCGGCCTGGGCCTTGGCCTGGACCGCTAACATCCGCACCTCCAGATTGTGAAACCGTAACGCCACACTGTCTTGGCAAGTCAGGTCATCGTCGGCATGGGTAAACAACTCTGTGAGCAAATCAGTCTGCTCGTGCATGTTTTTCAGCATGGTCAGCACTCGCTGGGCCAGTACCTGCGGTTGATTCTGGAAATCCGCGGTATCGAGCAACCTGCGCAGAAGTGTCATGAGCCCAGCCGAGCCCTCGGCCGCCTCGATCGAGTGCCACAGCTCGAGCAGCCGGTCCCGGTCAGGGCTCGCAACGGCATTGCTCCAGGCTATGGCATGGGTATTGGCTCCCCTGACGGACTGGAACGCCACGCGCAAGGCCTGGACATCGTCCTCGGCCAGCGGATTGCCCATCAACAGCACGCGATGCCTGAGCCACAACGGGGCCTGATGGAACATCGGCGGTATCCGGGTGATTCGATTGTCGCTCAGGTCCGCATAGTCCAGCTGCGCGCACTCCAGCAATCCCGGAGGCAGCACATCGATGAAAGTGTGGCGCAGCAGCAGTCGCCTGAGCCTGGAAAATCCGCTGACGGAAAACGCCAACCCCAGAGGGTTGTGGGAAAGATTGATGTATTCCAGGCGGGAGCAGCGAGTCAGCTCAGAGACTTGGCTGTCATCCAGGGCGATTTGGTTGTCGTACAGGTTCAGTTCACGCAGGCGCGGCAGTTGATGCAGGCGTGCCGGCAGTCGAGACAGTCGGTTGCCGCTGACCCGCAGCGTCCGGAGGTTGGGAAACGCCTGCAGGAAATAGTCCGGCACATGCGCCAAATCCATATCCAGAATCGCCAGCTCAGAAACATGGGAGAAGCTGCGGGTAGGCAGAGGGGGCAAGAATCCTGGCCTCAGGCCGTGGAGTTCCAAGCGATATTCGATCGCCAACGAATTGAGCTGCGAAGGCTCGTCGGTGACCCGTTGCCAGCACGCCAGCAACTGCCCCGTGACCCGCCTGCGATCTGACCTTTCCAACAGCGCAGTGGTGGCTGTGAGCCAAGTATTGAGCGATTGTTCCAGGGTCTTGAGTTCTTGACGAAGCTGACGCAGTTCCTGCGCCATGTCCCTGCCGCTACGCTGCATTTTCACTTGCCAGGCACTGACCTGAGCGTCGGAGTAAGTGGGATAGATCCGCCGCAGTTCCGCCTGGATCATCCAGGGGCCTCCTCGGCTCCGGCTGCTACCGGACAGGCGCCCACTCAAGGGATAACCGAGCCGGCCATCGTCCTGGCGCAGCGGGGCCAACCAGCGGTCCTTGCCTTGCCCTTTGCTCAACAGCTCCCTGACCTCGCTGGGGCGTTCGATCGCCTGGCGGGCCAGCAGCACGCGCAGGTTGTGGGCAAAGGGATCGGCAATGCCCATGGCCGCTTGCTGGCCTTGATAGGCGGCGGCCAGCGCGTCGAACAACTCATGCGGCTCGCCCAACAGGTTCGTTTCAGAATCGACGACCAGGAACTTACCCTTGACGTGTATCAGATCATAGGTGGTGGCCCCCTCCTCGCTCGCAACGAGCAAGGGGCCGCTGGCACTGCCCTCAAGCAAACGCCAGCGGATACCCGTGGCAGCACCGGGCAAGTAGCGCAGCATGCCGATGGCGACCCGGGCCACATCAGCGTTTTGCGGCGTGTCCAGGTGCAGCGCTTCATACACGCGTGTCACACGCATGTTTTGTACATACGCTCTGGAAGATTCCGCCAGTTGCAGCGGCACACGTCCACTGTCAAGCAGGCGTTGCCGGTCCGTAGTCGTCGCCGCGTCCACCAACCCTTGCGCAGCACGCCAGTGCAGGCTTGGAAACACCCGACGCAACATCGTGCTGGCGAGGTTCTCGCCGTTGGGCATGTGTTCGTAGAGATCCTGCAGCAACTCACGCCGAGCCTTCCATGCCACCTCGGCCAATGCCTGGTCAGGCAGTCCGCCAGCTCCGGGAAGACGTTGGGCGCCCTGCAATGCAAAGGCATCCTCCACCTGCTTGCCCGAGCGCAAGCGCTCGACCATGTCGCGGATGCGCAGGTCCAGGTGGGCACGGACCGTGCTGTCCAGCAACCCGGAAGCCGGCGCGCGACCATACACGTGCAACCCCCGCAGATCATCCGCCTTTAGCCCGTGGAAACTCAGGACCAGATCGATCCGCTCGTCATCCAGCTCGCGAAAGTGCCCACCCAATCGACGGAACAAGTAATGGACATCTTCCCACTGGGCCGGCTGCTCGAACCACAACCGCCAGGCACCCGCACCGTTGTGTCTCAACAACGGCCCATGCCCAGCCTGCGGCAGCAGTTGCCATTGCCCGTCCTGGGTTCGCTGACGCACGCGGTAGTAGTGTCCGTCCATCTCGATCCAGGCCTGCTCCCCCAACCGGAAGACCCCGGCTGTATCGCTCGTCGCGCCTGACGGTGGCACGTCACTGCGAAAGGCCTTGACGTCCGCAGCCCACAGCTTTGCCGAGCCGTCTTCCAGATCGGCCGGCAGCAGGTTGTCCATGATGCTCGAGCGCGCCGACAAGGCCTCTACCCCAGCGACCGCCGCGCTGGTGGCGCCGGCCACCGACACCGCGGTAACGACATTGAGCAGGTGTTTGCATGCCTGGCGTGTGTGGTTGTCTTGCCAGGCCTCGATGCCGTGGTAGACCTCAGTGAGCGTTTCCCAGGCGCTGACGGCCAAAAGCACCTCGCCAAGCACCGGCACAAACAGGCCTGCGGCGGACAACAATGCCTGGCCATCGGCGGCGAGGCGCTCGTCGTATTCGCGCTGCAGGGTGCGGTCCAGTTCTTCAACCGGCGCTACGAGCACCTTCGCGTCATCTTTTATCTGCTCGATACGCGCATGGGCCAGGCGTTGAAAAAAAGGCGTGCCATAGGGCACGAGGCTTTCATCCAGGCTGATGTTGGCCCAGATGACCAAGTCTTTGTACGCGGGGACCACGATGGAATAGAACGCATGGCTGTCGCGTCTGCGCACGAAGCGGCGAAAGAATGACTGGTACGCCTGGCTGCGTAGGCGCCTACCCAGTTCGTTGGCAAGCTTGCGAAGGCTGGAGAACCCGCTCCAGGCCCCATTTGGATCGCCAGGCACATAGAGCAGCAACCTTCCGTCGTTGTGCGACTCATCGATGACTACGATCTGCTGCAGGTCGCAGTCCAGCAGACGCAGACGCTGCGCTGTCACGGTCGAAGCCTTGTTTTGCGCGCCCTCTTTCGCGCAGAGTTCGGCGATCGACTCAAGCTCACGCTCGCTCAGCCCAGCGCGGTCAAGGGCCTGGTAAGCATCAAACAGCATGGCATGGCGGCTCCAGTCAGCCAGCAAGCATGGGACGGTCCATGCCGGTTTGTCGTCTGTCACAGACCCGCTCAAAACCTCGGCCAGATGCGCTTGGTATGCGCTGCCAAGATCGAGTTCACGACACAGCTTGGCAAACTCGGTTGCAGACGGCGCCTTGATCCTGCCCTGCCTGGCGCTGGTCAAGCGATTGCCGCGCGGTTGCCCGCCCGCTACGGCTTCCTCAGCGGTGAAGTTGCGTACTGCCACCTCCAGAAGCGAACGCTGGTCGTACTGCTGCTTGGTCAGGTGGACGCCAACGGGCTGGGCATTGATCACAAGCTCCGGGTACCCGCCGATAAAACTCCACTGATGAAGATTGAACTGAGCCGAATAGCGCGCTCGCAATGCGGCTTGCAGCTTGGATTTGATAAAGCGGTCCAGCGACTCGATCCGCCCCAGCACGTGTTTGAGATGCGAACGCAGCACCACGCTTTCGTCCATCGCATCTGCAAACCGAGCCCGTTGCTGCGGCGTCGCCGACTTCATCCACAGCGGCAGGCGTTCAGCGATGAAGCCATCCTGATAGGCACGCTCCGCTGCCAGCTGCGTTGCTTCGTTCACTTGCGGTTCATTGCGCTCGCCGCCCATGTCCATCTCCTGGTTGACTGGAGCGACGAGGCTAGGCGCTTGGCTTGGCGAAGGAACGCTAGATAGCTACCACCTCAAAACAACAGCAGTTGCCGACCGGTCAATGTGTCGAAGTCATCACCGACGAAAGGCAGGATCGCGTCGGCCACTGGCTGCAACTGACGCGACAGGTAATGCTCGTGATCGATCGGAGACTGCTGGTTTTCCAACGGCTCGGGACCGGCCGTGGTGATGACGTAGCTGATCCAGCCGCCGTTCTGGTACTGCTGCGGTCGCCCCAGGCGGCTGTTGTACTCATCGGCCAGGCGCGCGGCGCGCACATGCGGGGGCACGTTGCGTTGGTAGTCGGCCAGAGGACGCCTCAGGCGCTTGCGATAGACCAACAAATCATCCTGCTCACCGGCCAAAGTGCGTCGCACGAAATCGCGCACATAGTCCCGATAGGGCTGGCTGCGGAAAATACGCCCATACAGCTCCTGCTGGAACTGCCGGGCCAGCGGTGACCAGTCGGTGCGCACCGACTCCAGTCCCTTGTAGACCATCTCCTCCTGGCCCTCGGCGCGGCGGACCAGGCCGGCGTAGCGCTTCTTGCTGCCCTCGTCGGTGCCGCGGATGGTCGGCATGAGAAAGCGTCGATAGTGGGTTTCGAACTGCAGCTCCAAGGCGCTGTCCAGGCCCATGGTTGTCTCAAGGTGCTGGCGCCACCACTGGTTGACCTCGTTTACCAGCTCACGGCCGATACGCGCGGCGGCCTCTTCGCTGTGCGCCCCCTTGAGCCAGACGAATGTGGAGTCGGTGTCGCCATAGATCACATCGAAGCCACGGGCTTCGATCAGCGCCCGGGTCTGACGCATGATCTGATGACCGCGCATGGTGATCGACGATGCCAACCGGGGGTCGAAGAACCGGCAGCCACTGGAACCCAATACGCCGTAGAAGGCGTTCATGATGATCTTCAGTGCTTGGGACAACGGCGCATTGCCTGCGCGCTTGGCCGCCTCCCTGCCCTGCCAGACCCGCTCGACGATCGCCGGCAGGCTGTGCCGGGTACGGGAGAACCGGGCCCCGCGAAATCCCTCTACCGAATGCGCATCGTCCGGCTGGGCCAGGCCTTCGACCAGCCCCACCGGATCGATCAGGAAGGTACGAATGATCGAGGGATACAGACTCTTGTAATCGAGCACCAGCACCGAATCGTACAATCCAGGGCGCGAATCCATGACAAAGCCGCCGGGGCTGGCTTCGTCCGGGCGGCTGCCCAGGTTCGGCGCGACATACCCCAGCCGGTGCATGGGCGGGATGTACAAATGACAGAACGCCGCCACCGAACCACCGCTGCGATCGACCGGCAGGCCCGTGACTGTGGCGCGTTCCAGGAGAAACTCCAGCAGACGGGTATGGGCGAAAATGCGCGTGACCAATTCGCAGTCCTTGAGGTTGTAGCGCGCCAGCGCGGGCTTGTCCTCGGCGAACATGCGGTTGATTTCGTCCATGCGCTGGTAGGGCGAGTCGATGGCCTTGCCCTCGCCCAGCAGGGTCTGGGCGACACTCTCGAGACTGAACGACGGAAAGCTCCAGGTGGCCGAGCGCAGTGATTCGATGCCGTCTATCAACAGCCGGCCTGGGGCATCGGCGAACACGTGGTTGCGGCTGCCATGGGCGCGCAAAGTCAGCGGCGCACCGTTGCGTCCCAGGGTCAGCGGCACCTGCAGACGCGCGGCATGCTCATGCAGCAGGCGTAGGTCGAATTGCACCAGGCTCCAGCCGATGATCGCGTCCGGGTCATGGCGTGCGAACCAGTGGTTGAGGCGCTGAAGCAACTGGGCGCGGTCCTCGCAGTATTCGAGGTTGAAATCCACTTCGCGGGTATCGCCGTTGGCCGGCCCCAGCATATAGACCTGCCGCTGGCCGCAGCCTTCCAGGGCGATACTGTAGAGTTCGCCGCGCTCGCTGGTCTCGATGTCCAACGACACCAGGCGCAACGCAGGGCGGTAGTCAGGGTTGGGTTTGAGATGGGCATCGCAGATCACGCCCTGGGCATCAGCTTGACCGCTGAACAGCACCGGTGCGGTGATGAAGCGCTCCATCAGGTAGCGCTCCGGTGGGCGGATGTCGGCCTCGAAAACCTCGATGCCGGCGCTGCGCAGGCGCTGCTCAAGTTGCATCAACTGACGGTGCTGCCGGCAATACAGGCCCAATACCGGACGCTGTTCGAAATCGCGCAAGCCAAGCGGGCGCAACTCCACCCCTTGCTCGTTCCCCAGCAACAGCCGCGCGTGCTCACCTTGCCCGGCCGCGATGAACGCCACCGACACCTGCGGCGCCAAGCGCAACTGCCGTGGCCCCTGTTCGGTGGCCAGCCAGAACTCCACGCAGGTGCCCTCGGGCGTGTCATGCCAATGGCGGGTGAGGACAAAGCCCTGCTGCAACTGCACCGCGTCGACCTCGATCATGTTCGTTGGCAAAGCGTCATTCTACCGCGTCATGACGGGAGCGACTGTCTTGATTGCATGGCGCCATTCAATCCAGGGCGCGCCCCATCCGTGCAGTGGGCTTCTTATCAGCCGTAGAGGTAATCGATGTCCTTGTGAGCCAGTGGCGGCACCTGGCTGAGCAAGTAGTCCCGCAGGCGCTGCATGTGGCGCGCCTTGGGGCTGGACTTGAGCCACGTCATGTAATAGCCATCACCTGTGGCCACCGCGTGCTTGAACGGCGTCACCAGACGGCCCGCGGCCAGGTCGGCGCTGACCAGCACCAGGTCGACCACCGAGATGCCCAGGCCCTGCTGGGCCGCCGAAATACCTTGGTCGAGAGTGTCGAAAACCTGCCCCTGGTCGATGCTGATGTCCTGGGCGTCCATCCGCGCCAGCCAGCGCCGCCAGTCGCGCCGATCCGGCGAGGGGTGCAACAGGTCGCAATGCTGCAGCGCAGACAGCCCCGGCTCAGCGCCTTGAAGATACTCAGGATGGCACACCGGGATCAGCCACTCGTCGAACAGTTTCAGGCTCTCGACGTCGGCCGCGAAGCGTCCATTGCCCAACAGGATGGCGCAGTCGTAGGGCTCGGAATAGAAGTCTACCGTGTCGATGTCCATCCAGACGCTCGACAACTGCACAGTGCAGCTATTGTCGATTTTCTTGAAGCCATCCAGCGCCTTGAGCAACCAGCGCACAGTGAGGGTCGAAGGCGCCTTCAGACGAAGGCCGTAGCGGTCCTGACGCAGTAAGGCGCAGGCGTTTTCGATGATCTTGAAACCCACCTTGAGCTCCTGGGCCAGCAACCGGCCATGCTCGGTCAGGCGCAGCTTGGGTCCGCGCCGCTCGAACAGGTCGCAGCCGAACATGGCCTCTAGGGTCTTGACGTGATGGCTTACCGCTCCCTGGGTCAAGGCCAACTCCTGGGCTGCTCGGGTGAAGGAGCCGTAGCGCGAGGCCACTTCGAAGGCGCGCAAGGCGTGGAGTGCTTGAATCCGTTCTGACATGGTCCTGCCCAAAGCATGAGTGAGACTAATAGTAGGTCATAGTTCCACACGTTTTACAACGTCGGAAGGTTCTCAGAAAATGCTGTTAAATCACAAATTTACAATGGAAACCGCATACATCTTGCTTAGATGTCACTGAATCTCTGGGGACACCATGTTTACGGGTTATGGAAATTGCTATCGCTTGGATGCGCTAGAGCTGGCCGCTGAACATATCCAAAAATGCCAACATTGGGCGTATCAAACCCTCGCACAGTTTCGTACCTTGCTCGGCCATCCCGACTTTCCCTGCCTGTTCGGCCGCAAGGCGGTCGCCGCCGGCACCTGCCATCTGGTCTTCGCGCGCGCGACGCAACTGGCGACAGACATTGCCCGAGGGCTCGCCGATTACGTGAGCATCCTCGAACCGATCCCGCTCAGGCAGCGCATCGGCAACCCCTTGCTGGTGTTTCTCGAAACCGAGCCAGACAGCACGCTGGCCGAACAGCAGGCGCTGGCCTGGTCGGTGCTGCAACAAGTCCATGAACTGGACCCGCAACCCTGGCCTCGGACGCTACCCACAGACCCTCATGACAGCGACTGGTCGTTCTGCTTCGCAGGCATGGCGCTGTTCATCAACATGAATTTCCCGGCCCACCGGCAGATGAAAAGCCGCAACCTGGGCGCGCACATCGCCTTCGTCATCAACCCGCGGGAGAGCTTCGACGAGGTCGCCAGCGCCGCCACCGAAAGCGGCCGTCGCATCCGTGCACGCATTCGCGAGCGGGTACGCCATTACAACGATGGCGTCGTCCCCGATACCCTGGGCTTCTTCGGCCAAGAGGACAATTTCGAATGGCGCCAGTATCAACTCCAGGAACCGGGCTCGCTCAACCCTTCGCGCTGCCCATTCCATGCGCATGCAACACCTGAAACCCTGATCGAGAACTGACCGTGAACACCGCACTCACCGCCACCTATGCCCTCACCGTGCTGCTGCTGATCGCCACCCCTGGCCCAGTGGTGGCACTGATCGTCAATACCGCAGCCACCTCAGGCTCACGCAAGGCGCTGTCGACCGCCATCGGCACCAATTGGGCTTCGCTTGTCCTGATCGCCGCCGCTGCCTGGATCATCATGACCAGCGCCGCCATCGACAAGGCCTGGCTCAGCGGCATGAGCCTGCTGGGCTGCCTGTTCATCGCCTACATCGCGATTACCACCCTCCGAGAAGCGATGCAGGCGCCGGCCCCCGATGCGCCGGAACAAGCCCCTGAACAGCCTGGGCGCAGCGGGCTGCTCCAGGGGTTCATGGTGGGCATCTCCAACCCCAAGGACATCATCTTTTTCATTTCCTTCTTCCCGCAGTTCATCCAGATCACCGAATCGTTCGGCAAGAGCATGGTGGTGCTGTCGCTGTTGTGGATTGCCATCGATTTCGCCGTGCTCAGCCTGTACATATTCGCCATCGGCAAGATCGCCTCGCAACGCAGCAACCGCATCATCACACTCGCCTCGGGCATTGCCCTGCTGCTGATCGCCCTTGCCGGACTGGCCTACAACATCAAGGAGCTGGCCGGCTGAACCGCGCCACCCTCTACCTCGCGTGCCAAAGGAGCGCCCATGAGACCGATCGACCATGACACGAACGTCCAGGGCAGCCCTCTTCCCCTGCAGCAGGACTATCAGCGCTTCCTGCTACTGGGCAGCCGTCGCGCACCGCATACCCTTTACATGCATGAACGAGGCTATCGCTCCGGCACCATCAACACCGACAGCCATGGCATGCGCTACAGCCATTGTGCCGACAGACGCTGCTCGGTGACCGAGCACAGCGGCGTCAAGCGGGTCAATCTGCTGGTGGGTGGTTCGACTACCCTGGGCATCGGTGCCAGTTCCGACAAACACACGATCGCCTCCTACCTGTCGGCGTTGACCGGCGAGGTCTGGCTGAGCCTGGCCGGCTGCGGCCTCAATGCCACTCAGGAACTGCTGATGTTCCTGACCCACCAACATCGCTTCACAGAGGTCGGCCACGTAGTCGTACTCAGCGGCCTGAACACCGTGGCACACGAGGCGTTGGGCGAAGTGCTGGCGGGCGATCACGAACAAGGGCACGCCCTGGCTTACCAGGACCTGCTCAACAGCTTCAACGAAGGCGTGCACACCGCCCATCCACCACCCGGCGAGTCGCTCTGGCGCCGCCTGGGCCAGGCCCTGGCACCTCGCAGACAACCGCCTGCCCCCGCCTGGAAACTGTCGGCCCCCGACAAACGCCTGGCCCGCGCCGCCGACACCATCGGCCGCAGCCTGCAGCAATGGGACCGCCTGCTGGGCGGCGGCTATGCCACCCTCACCTTCATCCTCCAGCCCCTGCTGCCCTGGTGCCGGGAAGCCATCCCTCAAGACGAGCAGCTCATGCTCCAGAACCTGCAACGCCAGCCGACGAACTTCGACCGATTGCTGGCCGATGTCTTCGACAGCCAGTTGCACACGGACTTCTTTCGACGCATCAAGCAGCAGGCTGCGCAGGTGCCCTGTTATGACATGAACGGCATGCTCAGCAGTTGCGCGATGTTCGACCAACCGTTGTTCGTCGACCGCCTGCACTTCAACGACCTGGGCAACAGTGCACTGGCCAAGGTGATCACCGCCAAACTCGGGCTGGCCCAGGAAAAGCACGCCAATTATCGACCACCGCCCGTCAGGCTGGTCTGACAAAACAGGATTGGCCTTTCGGCAGGCAGCGTTGGGTGGCTAGAATACGGCGTCGTCGCTCTTGATTCGCTTGAGGTACATGCGTAACTGCCATGATGATCGAAGCCGTCCTGCCGTATCTGGCCCACCCTGGCCAGTCCGCCTGCGAGGCCTACCTGTGAACCGCGCCTTCTTCTGGTCGCCGTTGTTCATGGCCGTGCTGGCGCTCGACACCCAAGCGCTGGAAGTACAGATCGACCCCCATGCCGATCTGCTCTACCGCCAGGCCCTGCCCCTCTTGGAGCAGGCCGACCTCCAGGACGACAGCCCCAGCCCACTGCGCACCTCGATTGGCAGCGACCCGGAACTCAGCCGCCAAGGCCAAGCCCTGGCGCGAACCCTGCCCACCGCCGTGGCCTTGCTGAAAAAATCGGTGGCACTCAACCATCCGGTCGCCCAGTACCGCCTGGCGCTGTACTACATGACCTACCTGCCGACCGCGCAAATTCCGGATGCGGCCTGCCCGCTGCTCGAAGCCAGCCTGCAACAAGGATTCGCGCCACCCGCCCCGGCGATCGCGACCTGGTGCCCGCCTTACAACGCAAGCCCCGCCTACCGTCAGGCGCTGGAAGCGATCCCCAGCATGGCCACCCGTTATGCCGCCTATTACCCTCAGCCTGCGATACGGCTGGCCTGCAACCGCAGTCAACCCCAAGGCCTGGAAATGCAGTGGGGGCGCCAGCGGGACTACCAGGCGGAGGTGTATCGCCTGCTCGGCGACCTCGATCCTCAACAACGCCAGACCTTGCTGCAAAAGGCAGTGGACATCAATGGCTGCGCCGCAGCCCAACGACACCTGACCAGCAAACGCTAGACTCACTTAGCAAGGGGCAGGCAGCAAGAATGTTCAAGCCATGCCCCATCCGCTCTGGCATGCTGGACTGCCTTGCCGATTCAAGTCACCACCATGCCCTGCAGCCCACCTGTCGCCCGCCAAGCATTCCTCCATGGCGCCATCGCCATCATGCCCTTATCCCTGGCCGTAGCCCCCTGGGGCCTGCTCGCCGGTTCCATGGCCATCGAGGCCAACCTCAGCGCCTGGGAGGGCCAAGGGCTGTCGGCCATCGTTTTCGCAGGGGCCGCGCAATTGGTAGCGATCGGCATGCTCAAGGGCGGTGCCAACCTGTTCTCGATCCTGCTCACCACCTTGTTGCTGACCTCCCAGCATTTGCTCTATGGCCTGAGCATGCGTCCGGTGCTGTCCGGCCAGCCGCTGCGCTGGCGCCTGGGGCTGGGCTTTCTGCTCACCGATGAATTCTTTGCCCTGACCAGCCGCTACGACCAACAGCAGTTCAACCGCTGGTACGCCCTGGGCGTCGGCCTGACGTTCTATGTGGCCTGGAATCTGTTCACCCTGGCCGGCATCCTGCTAGGCCAGAACATTCCACACCTGGACCAGCTGGGCCTGGACTTTTCCATCGTCGCCACGTTCGTCGCGTTGATCGCACCGCTGGTGCGCAACCTGCCGACAGTGGTGTGCGTGGCGGTGTCGCTGCTGTGTTCGGTGCTGTTCAGCCATTGGCATTGGGAGACCGCTCTGGTCGCTGCCGGCCTGCTGGGCATGAGCGCCGGCTTCGCTTGCCAGAAACTCACCGGAGGCCGCTCATGACCTGGCTGCTGATCTTCGCCATGGGCCTTGTGGTGTTTCTTAACCGCTACGCTTTCCTGGAACCGCGCCTGCCCCTGCGCCTGAGCTCCAATGCCCGGCAATTCTTGGGCTTCGCCGTACCTGGCATGCTGACGGCCATCTGCGGGCCGATCATCTTCCTGCCTGGGCATCAACTGGACCTGAGCCTCACCAACCCCTACCTGCTCGGCTCACTGGTGGCGATCGCCCTGGTGCTGTTGACCCGCAGTGTGTTGCTGAGCATGCTGGTGAGCATGTTGATCTTCTTCCTCCTGCGCAGCTGGCTGGCATGAACACGCCCCCGCGCGAACAGACCCATCTCTGGCAAGCCCCGGCACTGGGCGATGTGGAAATGCTGCACGCGCGGTATTTCCAGCAACGCTTCGCCCCTCATGTGCATGAAGGCTACGTGTTCACTGTAATCGAGTCCGGCGCCCAGCGTTTCTGGCATCGTGGCAGCGAGCACCTGGCACCGGTGGGCAGCATGGTGCTGATCAACCCGGACGAGCTGCACACCGGTGCCACGGCCCACGAGGCAGGCTGGCGCTATCGTGGTTTCTACCCCGAGCACGAACGGGTCACTGGCGTACTCGACGAGCTGGAGCTGGGTCGCCATGGCATGCCGCACTTCAAGGACAGCGTGATCCAGGACCCCGCCCTGGCCACCCTGTTCAGCCAGTTACACCGGCTGTCAGAGTCCGACGCGAGCGCCTTGGAACAACAGACCGCTTGGCGCCAGGCAGTCCTGGCGCTGGTACAACGCCATGGCCACGGCGCCGAGGCGCCCGCCCCCGGCAACGAACCGCGCGCTGTGGCCCGCGCCCGAGAACTGCTCGAAAGCCAGCTGGCCGACCCACCGTCGCTCGAAGCCTTGGCCGCAGCGGTCAACCTCTCCCCCTTCCACTTCGCCCGGGTGTTCCGCCAGGCCACCGGCCTGCCGCCCCACGCCTGGCTCAAGCAGCGCCGCCTGTCCCGCGCTCGGGAATTGCTCAAGAGCGGACTACCCGCCTCAGAAGTCGCCTTCGCCCTGGGCTTTGCCGACCAGAGCCACCTCAGCAGGCAGTTCAAGCAGGCCTATGGCGTGACGCCGGGGGCGTATCGGCAGGCGTGTCGATTCGTTTAGCACCCGGTCACACCGCTCAGAAAGGCAGCTCCAACTGCAGATGGGTCAATGCCTTGCGTCGCACCTTGACGGCAATGCCCACCAAACGCACTGCACGCCCGTGGCGCTTGGTCTCTCAAAGTCTGCACAGCCCCAGGAAGACCTCTGGCTCCAGGCCTTGCGCAGGGGTTTCAAAGGTTAATAACAGCACTATGCACGATCCTGATGCTCATCCGGAGCTCCTTTCTTGATATTCCAGCGCAGGGGAGCGACGACCAGCATGAACGTCATCCCAACGAAGGTGACCGGGCCGACCAGGAAATAGACGATGCTGGCAATCAACCCTGAAAAGGCATCACCGATTACCGCAGTGAAGTAGTACAGCGAGAAGTTGCGCCCGACCTCCTGCTCGTTCGACAAGCACTGGATATTGGTCACGATGGCAATATCGACAAAGGCGCCGACGAACCCCACAAAGAACAGTACCAACAGGAACAGCCAGGTGTTGAACTGAAGCGCCACGGCAGCGATGAAAAACAACGCGCCATATAGCCCCCAATAGCGCAACACAAGACGCGCCGAGGTGTGTCGATTGAACCTGGTGTAGAGCAGGCCGCCCAGCACGGTACCCGTGGCCAGCAGCGAGAAAACGTAGCCAACCGCCGCCTCCGAGGAGAACCGTTCAAGTACCGATGCCGGGAGGATGAAGCGTATGACGGATGTGGCGAACATCGCGCAAAAGGTCGTGCAACAAATCACAGCAAATAGCGGTGCATTGCATGCACGCATATGACCGACACTGCGTGCGGCATCACGCACCAGCGCCATGCCATCGAAGGCCGCCGCTTTCGGTTTTCCAACCGCAGGCAACCTGGCCAGACTGGCTGCCGACAACAGCAGGGAAACAGCAAAGAACAGGAAAGTCGCCTCACTGGCGTAAAGCAACGCCACAGCCGAGAACACCAGCGGTCCAAGGATCGACGACATATCCTCGACCACCTGTACGCCGCTGTTGACCGAAGGCAGTTCGTTCCGCTCGACGATGTCGGGGAAATAGGCACGAAACGTTGGTACATAGAGGCAATCCAGTGCCGTCATGACCATCGCGGCAAGGGTGACTACAACCAATGCGGGCTCGGAAAAGGAGAACAATGCAAAGAACACCAATGCCAAAGCTGCTTTGGTTAGCTCTATCCACACTAAGGTGCGTCTGCGTTCACTATGGTCAGCAAACCAGCCACCCATCGGTGAAAAAACCATGCTGGGTAGATAGCGAAAGAAGTACACCAGGCCAATCAACAGCAGGTCTGCGTCGACCATCGACACCACCACCACGGCAATAGAGAGGATGAAGACCGTCTTACCCAAGCCGTGTATATATGCCATTAATGGATAATGCAGTCGTTGTGCATCGCGCGAGACGTGAGGGTGCTGATGCGCAGTGAGTACCCAGCCCCCACATCAGGCAGGAGCCCCACCCCCTGCTACACTGAAAGGGCTGAACGGAGGAACCTGCCATGTCCGATAGAGAGCTCACCACCCTCCTGACGCTGATGAACCAGCGCCAAGCCTGTCTGAGCAGTGCCTGCAAGGAGATTGCCGACTGGATCGACCGGCAGGGCGATGTGCCCGCGGCTGGCAAGATCCGCGCCAGCCTCAAGGCACTGGAGGCCGAAGACGCCCAGGTACGCAAGACCTTGACCTCGCTGACCATCGAGCGGCCCTTGCCAAGGTTTCGTAGCTGAGCAGCATTGGTAATGTCGATCGGGGCGCTTTGGCGCCCCTTTTATGTAGCAAGGCCGCGCCCACACGGTGGGAGCGGCCTTGTGTCGCGTTGGGCTGCGCGGCAGCCCATGCCACCGATCAGTGCATGTGCGCGTGATCATGCCCGGCTTCAGCCCCCAGCGGGCGAACCGGTGCCTGGATTTCCAGGGTCTGCTTTGTTCCCTTGGCATCTTCGATGGTCAGGGTCAGCGGCACCTGCTCGCCTTCCTTGACCTGCTGGGTCAGGCCCATGAGCATCACGTGGTAGCCGTTAGGATCGAGGGAGACCGCTTTACCGGCGGGCAGGTCGACGGCCTTGACCTCACCCATGCTCATCACGTCACCCTTCATGCTCATCTCGTGGATCTGCACGGTCTTGGCGACCGGCGAGGCCACGCTGAGCAGCTTGCTGTCGGTGTCGGCGGTCAGCGTCATGAACGCGCCAGTGGACTGCTGGTGCGGCACGCTGGCGCGAACCCAGGCATCACTCACGGTGGTCTGGGCCAGGGCCGGCAAGGCCAGGCCCATCATGGCCAGAACGGCCAGCGCACGTTTGGCAGGTTGCAGTGAAACAGCCATTAGCAAATCTCCATCAGGGTGACCAGGTCTTCGGCGCATTCCTTGGCGGTCAGGGAATGGCCAAGACTCAAGCGCAGAGTGCCACGCGTGTCATAGACGTAGCTGGTGGATGAATGAGAGACGGTGTAGGTATCGCCGGCGGGGACCTTCTCGTAGAACACCTTGAATTCCTTGGCCACCTCGGCGATTTCCTCGGGGGTGCCGGTCAGGGCGGTGAACGACGGGTCGAAGGCCTTGACGTAGGCATCGAGCACTTCTGGGGTATCACGCTCCGGGTCCAGGGTGATGAGCACCACCTGGAACAGGTCGCGGTCGCGGCCCCTGAGCAACTTCCTGATTTGCGCCGCGCGCGCCATGGCGGTCGGGCAGACAGCCGGGCACTGGGTGAAGCCGAAGAAGATCATCGGCATGGAGCCATAGAAGCTCGACAGGGTGCGCTCGTTGCCTTGGGTGTCCTTCAGGCGGAATTTGCGCCCGAGGATTTCGTTGCTCATGTTCTTGCCGTACTTGAACTCGAGCCCCCGGGCCGGGTTGCAACCGGCCAGCAGGCCAAGCCCCAGAACGCCCATCCCGGCGACGACAGCACGCCGGGTCAGTAGATCAGTCATGGAACCATCCTTTATAGGGAAGGTGCCGGCCCCTGGGATGGGCCGACGAAAAAACCGAGGCATTCTGGCATGACACCCCAAGGGCATCCACCCGACGAAGGAGGGATCGGCCTGCAGCCCTTGAAATCCGGGCTGCGGCCTGTTGTCGCAGGGCTTGATTCCGTAACACTTTGTTGCTAGGTGCAACATCTTGCAAAGAGAACGCTGGATGAACCCACGCCAGGCAGCATGGATCAGTAGTAGGCGTTTTCCTTGTTGCTGTGGTCGGTCACGTCACGCACACCCTTGAGCTCCGGGATACGCTCGAGCAGGGTGCGCTCGATGCCGTCCTTGAGGGTGACGTCGGCCTGGCCGCAGCCTTGGCAGCCGCCGCCGAACTGCAACACGGCGATGCCGTCATCGACCACATCCACCAGGCTCACGGCGCCGCCGTGGCTGGCCAGTCCCGGGTTGATCTCGGTCTGCAGGTAATAGTTGATGCGCTCGTTGAGCGGGCTGTCCTCGTTGACCATCGGCACCTTGGCGTTCGGTGCCTTGATGGTGAGCTGACCACCCATGCGATCGGTGGCGTAGTCGACCAGCGCGTCCTCCAGGAACGGCTCGCTGACCGCATCGATGTACGCGGTGAAGCTCTTCAGGCCCACGGCCGTGTCGTCGGGCTTCTCCTCGCCTGGCTTGCAGTAGGCAATGCAGGTTTCAGCGTACTGGGTACCCGGCTGGGTGATGAAAATGCGGATGCCAATGCCCGGGGTGTTCTGCTTGGACAGCAGATCGGCCAGGTAATCATGGGCGGCGTCGGTAATGGTTATAGCGCTCATGGAAGTTCCTCACAGACTTGTCGGCAAGTGTACGCCAACCTGGCCCCCGAACAAAGTCCTAGTATTTGACTCGGGAAAGCGCCAGCACCTGGGCTGGCTCCCTGTCTTCACGCAACCAGGCCTGCATACGCCGGTACAGGCCGCGCTCCAGCCAGTGGAAGCTGAGCCACGACATTAGTCCAATGGACAGCACGCAGACGGCAAACACTGCATAGGGATTCAAGCCCAGGCGCTGACTGGCGAACCAGCCGCCATAGAGCACCAGCACGTGAATCAAGTACACCGAATAGGAGCAGTCGCCCAGTGCCTTGAGCACCCGGTTGCCATGGAAATACGGCTCCAGTGCGACAAACGCCAACACCACCAACGCACTCGGCACGCCCCAGTGCAGCAGGCGCACGGAGGCATCCAGCTGATACAAGGCATACCCCGCCAACCCCAGTACCATCAGCGGCAACCACAGCCCTTCGCGCACCAGCCCGCGGCGGTACAGCACGCCAATGCCGATGCCCAGCAAGAACTCGTAGATGATGCCGTTGCTGTAGAAGCGGCTCAGTACGCCCATGCGTCCAAGCACCTCACTGACCATCAACAGAGCCGCGGTCACCAGCAACAGATGGTGTCGCCGTCGCACCAGGAAGGCCAGGCCGAACAACAGGTAGAAGAACATCTCGAAGTTCAGCGTCCAGCCGACGTTGAGTGTCGGATACAAGCCGTAGCCGCCGGGGTTCTCCGCCGGGATGAATAACAGCGACAGCAGCAGATGCTGCCCGTCGAACACTTGGTGCGGCATCCAGCGACTGGCCACCAGCAACAGCAAGGCCATCAGCAATGTGTAGAACCAATAGGCAGGAACGATGCGCAGCACCCGATTGAGCAGGAACTGCCCGGGCGCGATGGGTTTGTCGCGGGTCGAGAGGTAGATCACCAGCCCGCTGATGACGAAGAAGATATCCACGCCCACGGCACCTCGTTCGGCGAGCAGTCGGCCGATCGGCCCGGTGGCGTGGAAGTCGAAGAAGATCTGCATGAAGTGGTGGCAGACCACCACCCAGGCGGCGAATGCCCGGAGAGCCTGAAGCGAATACAGCATGCCGGTTCCTGCGGTTTTCGGTGCATTGAGGCCCCGATCGAACGCAGCGGCGCACACTGCGCGCTCGTCGAAGCTAAACCCGCTTGCGCACGGTTTGCGGCGAAACCGTGGGAGCGGGTTTACCCGCCAAGGGCTGCCACACAGCCCCCGCGATGGATCAGGACCACCCGGCAGGTCCGACCGCAACGTATCCGAAAAGGTCAGCCCGACCCGATCAAAGGTTCTCGTAGCGGTTCATGTCCAGCACACCCGCTTCCACAGGCTCGGTCTCCTTGATGAACGTGTTCAGGTCATGGAAGTAGCGCCAGAACTCAGGGTGGCTGCGGCGCACGCCCCAGCGCATGACGATCCGCTCGAACTTGGCCGTATCGTCGCGGGCAGCCTCCATGTCCTCGACGAACTCCGGCACATCCTGGGTCGGGATGTTGAAGATGAAGTTCGGGTAGCTGCTGAGCACGCCCGGGTACAGGGTCAGCGTGTCCAGGCCCGGCTGGTAGCGATAGGCCTCGCCGAGCAGGAAGGCAACATTGCTGTGGGCGCGGTTGCGCAACAGGCTGTAGACCTGGCGCTTGCCGCCCTGCCCTTCGACGCGCAGCTGGGTCGCCTCGGGCAACTGATTGATCACCTTGAGCCCGGCAGCCGGGCGCGAGACCAGACGGCTAAGACTCTGCTCGGCATCTTGGAACTCGGCGCTCATCTGCGGACGCGAGCAATGGGCACCGGTGCAGCGGTTGATCGGATCGGGCGCCGCGTTGAGGCTACCAGTGCGTTGCAGCAATTTAAGGCCGAAATCACGCTTGGGATTTGCCTCGTCCAGTTTCAGCGCACTTGGTGTACTGGTGTCGATGTCCTCGTAGTCGAGCCACATCTTTACCTTGCCGCTGTTCTGGTACCAGTCGCTCAGGATCGCGCCGCGCTGGTCGGCCGGCATCAGGCGCAGGAAGTTGATCTCGGCACCATTGCGGATCAGGTCGAAGTACAGGCGGGTCTGCAACTGGTGCGAGACGTTGCCGAATACATCGAAGTTCACCGCCAATTGATAGTAGGTGCGCTCGAACAGCGGGTAGTCGAACAACCAGGTGGTCAGCGGCACGTCGCCGATCAGGCCCTTGCTCACCGACGCGCTGTCGAAGTGGCGGAAGATGGTCAGCAGCGCGTTGTCATTGCCCGCCCACAGGGTCGACCAGCTCGGTGCAGGCATCTGGGCATAAGCTTCGCGACGCAGCTTCTCGTATTCGTTGCGCTTGTCGCGATAGGCATGCCACAGACTCAGCACACTGCCCACGTCGTCGATCTGCCCAGGCATCGCCAGCAGCGGTGTCGCCTTGCCGCGGTACTCGGCATCGGTGATGTAGCGGTCATGGGCCGGTTCCTGGAACAGCGCCCAGAAGTTGTCGCGGATCACATCGGTGGCGATCTGCCCACGGCACACCGGGCCCCGGATGAAGGTGCGCACGAAGTATTCGGCGTTATCCAGCATGAACTGGTAGCGCGCCACCGCCGGAATCGCCTCGAAGGTCTCGAACGGGTTGGAGCGGTGGCGCGGGCCGTACCCCGGCAGTGAAGTGGCGTGCCAGTCACCGCTATAGAACAGTTGCTTGACGCGCTTGAGCTTCTGCGGCCCCATCGGGTAGGTGATGTGGGTCTTGTGCACGATCACGCCCTGTACCGGGATCAGGCGGTAATAGAAGTCAGTGCCGGGCGGGTCGTTGGGCCTGCGGGTGGCGATGATGTCCACCGGCTTTCCGCTTGGGGTGCGCGAACGCACCCACTGGAAGAAGTGCCCCGGCTCGCCCCCGTTGAAATAGACATGCGCCAGGAACAGATGCTCGTACAGCCAGCGGCCCACCAGGGCCTCGGTGGAACCCGGACGGTTGAGCAGCTCTTCCCACTCGGCGATCTGCCGGGCCTCGATGGCGCTGGGCTGGATCGGTTGGTATTCGACCGGCGCACCGGCCGCCAGCCAGCGTTGCAGGGTCTGGTATTCGGCATCGGTGAGCCCGGTGACAGCTAGCGGCATCCCCTCCTTGGGGTGGGCACCGGCGTAGGCATCGAACTCATGGGGCAATGGGCACATGTTGTTACGGTTGAGCCCCAGGACGATCTCCTCGGGCAGCTTGGCGTTGGGCGTCAGCGGGGTCTTGTGACCCAGCTCGAGCATACGTGCCATCAACGCGGCCTGGCTGCCCTGGTTGTCGAGCACCGAATAAAAGCCCATCTTGCGCCAGGCCTGCTCGTCGTGGGCGTCATAGAACAGCCGCGTGGTGGGCACCGCCTTGCTGCGCTCACCCTGGTACACCGGCGTCTTGGAAGCACCGCGCACCGCACCTTCTGGGCTTTCCAGCTTGAGCTGGCAGGCCGCGTCGTTGCATGCATGGCAGGCCACGCACTTCTCAGTGAAGATCGGTTGAATGTCCCGGGTGTACGAAATCGCCGGGCTCGATTGAGGGGCTTGCCCGAACGCCACGCCGCTGATGAGCAGGGCGAAAGCGCCAGCAAGTAAACGATGCACCATGTGCCGAATGTCCTGATTCCTGAAAGCCATCACGATTGCCTGACCGGTCCTTGGGTGCTTTGGCGCGCTCACCAACATGAAGGAAATTCATGCAAATGGCCGGCACGCCTAAAATCCGTGCAGCTTTGTTATTATTCAGCACCTTCCGAAATTCGCCCGACCAGGTAGTTCCTATGTCCGACCGCAGCGCTCGTTTCCAAGCACTCCAGCAAGCACTCAAGGAGCGCATACTGATCCTCGACGGCGGCATGGGTACTATGATCCAAAGCTACCGCCTCGAGGAACACGACTATCGTGGCACGCGCTTCGCCGATTGGCCAAGCGACGTCAAGGGCAACAACGATTTACTGCTGCTCACCCGCCCCGATGTCATCGCCTCGATCGAGAAAGCCTACCTCGACGCCGGCGCCGACATCCTCGAGACCAACACCTTCAACGCCACGCAGATTTCCCAGGCCGACTACGGCATGGAAGCGCTGGTGTACGAGCTCAACGTCGAAGGCGCGCGCATCGCCCGCCAGGTGGCCGACGCCAAGACACTGGAAACCCCGGACAAGCCTCGCTTCGTCGCTGGCGTGCTCGGCCCTACCAGCCGCACCTGCTCGATCTCCCCGGACGTCAACGACCCGGGCTATCGCAACGTCACCTTCGACGAGCTGGTCGAAAACTACACCGAGGCCACCCGCGGCCTGATCGAAGGCGGCGCCGACCTGCTGCTGATCGAGACCATCTTCGACACCCTCAACGCCAAAGCGGCGATCTTCGCCGTGCAGCAAGTGTTCGAGGAAGACGGCGTCGAATTGCCGATCATGATCTCCGGCACCATCACCGACGCCTCCGGCCGTACCCTGTCGGGCCAGACCACCGAGGCGTTCTGGAACTCTGTGCGCCACGCCAAGCCGATCTCCGTAGGCCTGAACTGCGCCCTGGGCGCCAAGGACCTGCGCCCCTACCTCGAAGAGCTGGCCACCAAGGCCGACACCCACGTCTCGGCCCACCCCAACGCCGGCCTGCCCAACGCCTTCGGCGAGTACGACGAAACCCCGGCTGAAATGGCCGCGGTGGTCGAGGAATTCGCCGCCAGTGGTTTTCTCAACATCATCGGCGGTTGCTGCGGCACCACCCCGCCGCACATCCAGGCCATCGCCGAGGCCGTGGCCAAGTACAAGCCACGCGAAATTCCGGACATCCCCAAGGCCTGCCGCCTGTCGGGTCTGGAGCCGTTCACCATCGATCGCCAGTCGCTGTTCGTCAACGTCGGCGAGCGCACCAACATCACCGGTTCCGCCAAGTTCGCCCGCCTGATCCGCGAGGAGAACTACACCGAGGCGCTGGAAGTCGCCCTGCAGCAGGTCGAGGCCGGTGCACAGGTGATCGACATCAACATGGACGAAGGCATGCTCGATTCGAAGGCTGCCATGGTCCGCTTCCTCAACCTGATCGCGGGCGAGCCGGACATCTCCCGGGTGCCGATCATGATCGACTCCTCCAAGTGGGAGGTGATCGAAGCGGGCCTCAAGTGCATCCAGGGCAAGGGCATCGTCAACTCGATCTCCATGAAAGAAGGCGTCGAGCAGTTCAAGCACCATGCCCGCCTGTGCAAGCGCTACGGCGCCGCCGTGGTGGTGATGGCCTTCGACGAGGTCGGCCAGGCCGACACCGCCGCGCGCAAGAAGGAAATCTGCCAGCGCAGCTACGACATCCTGGTCAATGAAGTGGGCTTCCCGCCGGAAGACATCATCTTCGACCCGAACATCTTCGCCGTGGCCACCGGCATCGAGGAACACAACAACTATGCCGTGGACTTCATCGAGGCCTGCGCCTACATCCGCGAGCATCTGCCATTCGCCCTGTCGAGCGGCGGCGTGTCCAACGTGTCGTTCTCCTTCCGCGGCAACAACCCGGTGCGCGAGGCGATCCACTCGGTATTCCTCTACCACGCCATCAAGAACGGCCTGACCATGGGCATCGTCAACGCCGGCCAACTGGAAATCTACGACGAGATCCCTGCGGCGCTGCGCGAGAAGGTCGAGGACGTGGTGCTCAACCGCACCCCTCACGGCACCGACGCACTGCTGGCGATTGCCGACGACTACAAGGGCGGCGGCGCGACCAAGGAAGTGGAAAACGAACAGTGGCGCGCGCTGCCGGTGGAAAAACGCCTGGAGCACGCACTGGTCAAAGGCATCACCGCCTTCATCGTCGAGGATACCGAGGAGTGCCGCCAACAGTGCGCACGCCCCATCGAGGTCATCGAAGGGCCGCTGATGAGCGGCATGAACGTGGTCGGCGACCTGTTCGGTGCCGGCAAGATGTTCCTGCCTCAGGTGGTCAAGTCCGCCCGGGTGATGAAGCAGGCCGTGGCCCACCTGATCCCGTTCATCGAAGCCGAGAAAGGCGACACCCCCGAGGCCAAGGGCAAGATCCTCATGGCCACGGTCAAGGGCGACGTGCACGACATCGGCAAGAACATCGTCGGCGTGGTGCTTGGCTGCAACGGTTACGACATCGTCGACCTGGGCGTGATGGTGCCGGCGGAGAAGATCCTGCAGACCGCTCGTGAGCAGAAGTGCGACATCATCGGCCTCTCCGGCCTGATCACCCCGTCGCTGGACGAGATGGTCCACGTCGCCCGCGAAATGCAGCGCCAAGGCTTCGAGCTGCCGCTGATGATCGGCGGTGCCACCACCTCCAAGGCCCACACGGCGGTCAAGATCGAGCCCAAGTACTCCAACGACGCGGTGGTCTACGTCACCGACGCCTCGCGTGCGGTGGGCGTGGCCACCCAACTGCTATCGAAGGAACTCAAACCGGCCTTCGTCGAGAAGACCCGCCAGGAATACGTGGAAGTCCGTGAGCGCACCGCCAACCGCAGCGCCCGCACCGAGCGCCTGGGCTATGACCAGGCCATCGCCGCCAAGCCTCAGTATGACTGGGCGGGCTACACCCCAGCGGTGCCCTCCTTCACGGGCGTCAAGGTGCTCGAGGACATCGACCTGCGCGTGCTGGCCGAATACATCGACTGGACGCCGTTCTTCATTTCCTGGGACCTGGCCGGCAAATTCCCGCGTATCCTCACCGACGAAGTGGTCGGCGAGGCCGCTACCGCGCTGTACAACGATGCCCGCGAGATGCTCGACAAGCTGATCGACGAAAAACTCATCAGTGCCCGTGCGGTGTTCGGCTTCTGGCCGGCCAACCAGGTCGAGCATGACGACATCGAGGTCTACGGCGACAACGGCGAGAAGCTCGCCACCCTGCACCACCTGCGTCAGCAGACCATCAAGCCGGACGGCAAGCCGAACTTCTCCCTGGCCGACTTCGTCGCGCCCAAGGACAGTGGCGTGACCGATTACGTCGGCGGTTTCATCACCACCGCCGGTATCGGTGCCGAGGAAGTGGCCAAGGCTTACCAGGACAAAGGCGACGACTACAACTCGATCATGGTCAAGGCCCTGGCCGATCGCCTGGCCGAAGCCTGCGCCGAGTGGCTGCACGAGCAGGTCCGCAAGCAGTACTGGGGGTATGCCAAGGACGAACACCTGGACAACGAAGCGCTGATCAAGGAGCAGTACAGCGGTATTCGCCCTGCTCCGGGTTATCCGGCCTGTCCGGACCACACCGAGAAAGCCACGCTGTTCCGTCTGCTCGACGGCACAGCCATCGGCGAGACCGGGCCGAGCGGTGTGTTCCTTACCGAACACTTCGCCATGTTCCCGGCAGCGGCGGTCAGCGGCTGGTACTTCGCTCACCCACAGGCGCAGTACTTCGCCGTGGGCAAGGTGGACAAGGACCAGATCGAGCGCTACAGCGCGCGCAAGGGCCAAGACATCAGCGTCAGCGAGCGCTGGTTGGCACCGAACCTCGGTTACGAGAGCTGATCTGCAAGGCGGCCGCTTTGCGGCCCTTTCGCGGGTAAACCCGCTCCCACAGGGTTAGCAGTGATCCTTGTGGGAGCGGGTTTACCCACGAATAGACCTGCGCAGCGTCCACAGGCCTGTCTACACTGTCGTGTGATTGTCTCTGTTTTCAGGAGCCCTTCATGGATGACAACGACCCCGGCAAACCGCCCACCTTCTGGCAGATGCTTCACAGCATCCTCGCCGCCGCCTTCGGCGTGCAGAGCGGCAAGAACCGCGCGCGCGACTTCACCCATGGCAAGGCCAGCCACTTCATCGCACTGGGCACCTTGTTCACCCTGGTGTTCATCCTGGCACTGATCGGCCTGGTGCAATTGGCCATGCACCTGACCGCCCGCTAGAACGCAAGCCGCCCGCGGATATCCCTTCCGCGGGCGGTTCCGGTTTGCTCGAGGTCTGAAGATCGGCGCTATTGGTGGCTGACCCAATACACGGCGGCCACGACGACCAGGACGATCAGGCAGAGGATCGCCCAGGCGTCGACAGTGCTGTCAGCTTTGCGCAACTTGGTCGAGTTTCCCATTGCATTGCCTCTTGTAGTGGTTATGGGAATGCACTTCAACCAGCAGTTAAGCCCAGCAATGGCCTTCTCTCAAGCAAGGTCTTTCAATAGTCGACAGGCTTGGCCAAAAACGGATAACGAAAACCTTCCGGTCGCCCTTCTGCGCTGTAGCGCAGAAAATCCACGCCCATGTCGTTGCAGCTTTCCAGCAACTTGAGCCAGCGGCGGGCCTTGGCCTGGTCGAACGACTGCAACACCGGCATCGTGTGCGCTTGCAGACCATCACGATTGATCGCCAGCCCCAAGGCATCGTCATGCAACATCACCATGGCCCAGCCGCCCAAGGTGAAATGCCCGCCCATCAGCACACTCAGACGCCCATCGATTCGCGCGTGCAGCGCTTCGGGAGAGCTGTTGATGGCGCCGAAAATCACATCACGCCCAGGCGTGCGCCCCTTCTCTTCAAATGCCTGCATTGCACCGAAAGCCATCTCGTCGTTGGCAGACCACACCAACTGCGTATCCGGATAGCGCTCTGCCAGCAACTGGGCCTGTTCATAGGCGCGCTTGCGACTCCAGCCGCCATAGACCACCTGGCGCAGGCGCACCTGGGGGAAGTCCGCCAGGGCTTGGCGCATGCCTTGCTCACGCAATTGGGAGGCTGGGGTGGTCTTGACCCCGGCGAACGCCACCAGGTCCACCGGTCCCGGACCTGGCGGCAGCGTGGCAACCATCTGGCGCAGCATCTGGTAGCCCGCCTGCTCGTCGTTGGCGGTCAGGGTGCCCAGTACCTGCGCATAGCGATCCGGCTGGGCCTGGATGCTGCGTGCCTGGGTTTCGGTCAGGCCGTTGTTGACCAGGAACAACTTGACGCCAAGCCCCTGTGCCAGACGGATGATTTCCGGGGCCAGGTATTGCTCGTTGACCAGGACCAGGTAGTCCGGCCGCTGGGGCCCGGTCAGCACCGCGCGGGCCTGGGCCAGCGCCAGGTCCGTGCGCCGCTCGCTGTATTCGATGCGCAAGTCCATGCGCAGCTCCTGCGCGGCCGCCTGCATGAAGCGCGAGTAGCCGACCCAGAAAGCCTCATGGGAAAAGCCCGGGTTGAGGAACACCACGGAGGCGGCCTGCGCGTTCGCTGCTGCCAGGAGCAAGCTCAGCGACAGGGCCTGGCACAAGGCCTTGAGCATTCGATGACATCCGTTGCGAAACAAACGCGCGAGTATAAACGGACGGGGCCTGAAGGCGGGCAAATGCCAGTGGGTCTCACTTAGTCCTATTGGTTCTTTTCATATGCAAAAACATCACTTTAGCGCATAAACACAACCTGATATCGTGCTCCGGCTCCGAAGCGGAGTGCGCGGCCGTGCGCGCGAATAGCTGCCTGCAGCCTGAGACAGGACTTATATGTACGTATACGACGAGTACGACCAGCGGATCATCGAGGACCGCGTCAAGCAGTTCCGGGATCAGACCCGCCGCTACCTGGCCGGTGAGCTGAGCGAAGAAGAATTCCGCCCTCTGCGCCTGCAGAACGGCCTGTATATCCAACGTTTTGCGCCCATGCTGCGTGTCGCTGTGCCCTATGGCCAGCTGAACGCACGCCAAGTCCGCGTACTGGCGAAGATCGCCCGTGACTACGACAAGGGCTACGCCCACATCAGTACCCGCCAGAACGTCCAGTACAACTGGCCGGCACTCGAGGACATCCCGGACATCCTGGCAGAGCTGGCCACCGTGCAGATGCACGCGATCCAGACCAGCGGCAACTGCCTGCGCAACACCACCACCGACCAATTCGCCGGCGTCGCCGCCGATGAAGTGATCGACCCACGCCCGTGGTGCGAAATCGTCCGCCAGTGGACCACCTTCCACCCGGAATTCGCCTACCTGCCGCGCAAGTTCAAGATCGCCATCAACGGCTCGAAGGAAGACCGCGCCGCCATCGAAGTCCACGATATCGGCCTGGAGCCGGTGTACAACGAGGCCGGTGAGCTGGGCTTCCGTGTACTGGTCGGCGGCGGCCTGGGCCGTACTCCTGTGGTCGGCTCGTTCATCAATGAATTCCTGCCCTGGCAAGACCTGATCAGCTACCTGGACGCCATCCTGCGCGTGTACAACCGTTACGGCCGCCGTGACAACAAGTACAAGGCGCGGATCAAGATCCTGGTCAAGGCCCTGACCCCGGAAGTGTTCGCCGAGAAGGTCGAGGCCGAGATGGCCCACCTGCGTGGCGGCCCGACCACCCTGACCGAAGCCGAGTTGCAGCGCGTGTCGCGTCACTTCGTCGACCCGGCCTACCTGGCCCTGGACAACGTCGACTACGCCTCGCTGGACCAGGAGTACCCAGGCTTCGCCCGCTGGCGCTCACGCAACACCCGCGCCCACAAGAAGCCCGGCTATGTCGCTGTCACCCTGTCACTCAAGCCCACCGGCGTTGCCCCGGGCGATATCAGCGACAAGCAGCTCGACGCCGTGGCTGATCTTGCCGAGCGTTACAGCTTCGGCTTCCTGCGCACCTCCCACGAGCAGAACATCATCCTGGCCGACGTCGAGCAGCGCCAACTGCACGCCCTCTGGCTGGAGCTGCGCGAACAGGGCTTCGCCACGCCTAACGTCGGCCTTTTGACCGACATCATCTGCTGCCCGGGCGGCGACTACTGCTCGCTGGCCAACGCCAAGTCGATCCCGATCGCCGAATCCATCCAGCGCCGCTTCGACGACCTGGACTACCTATTCGACATCGGCGAGATCGACCTGAACATCTCCGGTTGCATGAACGCCTGTGGTCACCACCACGTTGGCCACATCGGCATCCTCGGTGTGGACAAGAAAGGCGAAGAGTTCTACCAGGTCTCCCTGGGTGGCAACGCCGCGCGCGATGCGAGCCTGGGCAAGATCCTCGGTCCTTCCTTCGCCCAGGACGAAATGGCCGATGTGATCGAGAAGCTGATCGACGTGTACGTGGAACAACGTACCGAAGACGAACGCTTCATCGACACCTACCAGCGTATTGGCATCGACCCCTTCAAGGAACGCGTCTATGCAGCGAATCATTAAAAACAACCAACTGGTCGACGAAACCTGGCACCTGCTGCCCAAAGGCACCTCGTTCGACGAGCTGACCAACTGCGACGACTACATCGTCCCGCTGCAAATGTGGCGTGACCACGCCCATGCCCTCAAGGCACGCGACGGCGGCCTGGGTGTATGGCTGGACAGCGACGAGGAAGCCGAAGAGATCGGCGAAGACGTGGATGCCTTCCAGGTCATCGCCTTGAACTTCCCGGCCTTCACCGACGGGCGCAACTACTCCAACGCGCGCCTGCTGCGGGACCGCTACAAGTTCAAAGGCGAGCTGCGCGCCATTGGCGACGTGCTGCGCGACCAGCTGTTCTACATGGCCCGCTGCGGCTTCGACGCCTTCGCCATCCGCGCCGACAAGGATCCAGAAGACGCGCTGCAGAGCCTGAAGGACTTCTCGGTGACCTACCAGGGCGCCACCGACGAGCCGCTGCCGCTGTTCCGCCGCCGCTGATCGTCACAGCCAGTACCGACCGGCCCGCCCATTGGCGGGCCGTGTCGTTTTCGCCCATTGCCCCTGTCTCACGCACGCGCCACCGGCCATTGATGATTTGAAGTCAAATGACCTTGGTTCACCGGCGTCTTAATCAATCTTCGGTAAATCCGCACACTGGTCTCACTCGATCGATTCCGGGCCACACTATCTCTGGATTCGATCCTTGCCACACTTACCAGGAGCAGATCAATGAGCATTCCCTCTTTCGGCCTCGGCACCTTCCGCCTCACCGGTCAAGCCGTCATCGACTCGGTCAAGTCCGCCCTCGAGCTGGGTTACCGCGTCATCGATACCGCGCAGATCTACGGCAACGAAGCCGACGTGGGCCAGGCGATCTTCGAGAGCGGCGTACCGCGTGACGAGCTGTTCATCACCACCAAGATCTGGGTCGATAACTATGCCGCCGACAAGCTGATCCCGAGCCTGCGCGAGAGCCTGACGAAGCTGCGCACCGAACATGTCGACCTGCTGCTGATCCACTGGCCAGCCCCCGGCAACGGCGTCGAACTGCGCGAATACATGACCGCCCTGGCCGACGCCAAGAAGCAAGGCCTGACGCGTCAGATCGGCGTCTCCAACTTCAACATCGAACTGACCCGCCAGGCCATCGAAGTAGTCGGCAAGGGCGAGATCGCCACCAACCAGATCGAACTCAGCCCGTACCTGCAGAACACCAAGCTCGCAGCGTTCCTCAAGGAGCAAGGCATCACCGTCACGTCCTACATGACCCTGGCCTACGGCAAGGTGCTCAAGGACCCTGTGCTGGCCGACATCGCCGCCAAGCACAAGGCGACCGTCGCACAAGTCGCGCTGGCCTGGGCGATGCAGCTGGGCTATGCGGTCATCCCCTCCTCCACCAAGCCCGAGAACCTGGCCAGCAACCTGCTTGCCCGCGACCTGCGCCTGGATGACGAGGACATGACGCGCATCGCCAAGCTCGAGCGCAACGGACGCGAGGTCAGCCCTGACGGCCTGGCGCCGATCTGGGACTGAGCCAGGGCAAACGTCTGCCAATGCGAAAACAAAGGGCTGCTATGCAGCCCTTTCGTTCATCCCGCGCAAGAGTTTCTACTGAAGACGCGCCGAATAGGCCGTACGCAGGTCACCCGCCCAGCCATCGAGCACCGCCTTGACGTTGTGCGCGGTCAAGACCTGCTTGTCATTTTCCAGCGGTACACCCGTACCCTTGCGCACCAGCTCGGCGACGACCGCGCCGGTTTCGCCGTCCTCGAAGGACACCTCGGTGGCGATCTCGCTGTCCTGGTCGCGTATCCCCGTCGCCGCACTCACGCCAGCGGCCACCAGCGTGACCGGCAGCCACTCATAGAAGCGCAGGCCTTGGGTGGAGGTGGCGATCCGGGTGATGGCAGGCCTGACGACCAACGTGTCCGGGCCAGGCTTCGAGGCCAGGGGGACGACTTTTCCCAACTCCAGCCTCAGCGCCGCATCGTAGTAGCCGGTGACGTTGATCAAGGTGCTGCGGGGGATCCGCTCGGTCGGCTCAGGCCGCGGATAGAACTGGCTCGGTTCCAAGTACACCTGTTTGTAGCGACCGGTCTTGAGCGCCGGGCTGACCCAACTCGACACAGGCTGGCCCGAGGGTGACTGGTGCGGCGCCAACTGGCTGTAGTCCTTCAGAAACCCCGTGTACATCTTGGGGCTGACGGACTTGCTGCTGCATGCCGACAGGCTCAGGGTGGCCGCCAGCATCAGCGGCAGCGAGCGATGCTTTTTCATCAATCAAAGGTCCTTGTTCTGCTCGATGGCCGGCGCCGCTCAGGCGTGGCCGTGGGTGTCCGGGGTGTTGTCCGAGCATTCGATGTGCAACTGGCCATGGGTCATGATCCAGTGGATGAAATCGGCCGTGGGGATCGAGTGGACGTATTGCACCCAATGTCCGCTGTCCGGGCTGTAGCGCTCGAAATAGCGACGCAGGACGATGCGCTCTTGATCCTCGGCCACGCCTAGGCAGGACTGCTGGAACAGAATCGGTGCATCCTGCCCTGGCGCGGTGGTGCGTTGGGCCAGGATCAAGGGGCGGTCAGCCGCGCCCTGATCGGTGGTGTACCTGTTGCTCAAATCCTTCATGCAAGCCCCCAAAAACGAAGGCGTGCAAAGTACCCAAGGCGTTTTGCCAGAGGATGTCCGCTTGATGTCAGGCCTGAAGGAATGTTGCTCGATTGAAATAAATGACCCAAGCAGCAGAATGGTTTTAGATACCGCCCTTTCTAGCCCTGGACCCTGTGAACGTGAGCCGATTGCTGATCGTCGACGACGACGTGGAAATCCTGACCCTGCTGAAGAAATTCTTCGTTCAGCACGCCTATGAAGTGGACGTCGCAGCCGACGGCGAGGCCATGTGGGCGGCGATTGCGGCGCAGCGGCCCGACACCGTGATCCTCGACCTGATGCTGCCCGGGGAAAACGGCTTGAGCCTATGCCAGAAGGTCCATGCCCAGACCGGTATTCCGATCATCATGCTCACCGCCATGGCCGAGCTGAGCGATCGCATCGTGGGGCTGGAGCTCGGTGCGGACGACTACCTGACCAAACCTTTTGCACCGCGCGAGTTGCTCGCCCGGGTTCGCGCGCTGCAGCGACGCATCGGCCAGCCAAACCTCCCGGCAGGCGAGCCGACACGGCCGGTCATCCACTTTGCAGGTTGGCACCTGGATATCACCTGCCGCGAATTGCGCTCCTCCGAGGGCGTGATGGTGCCCTTGTCCGGTGGCGAGTTCGACTTGCTGGTGGTGTTTCTCGAACACCCCCAGCGCATCCTCACCCGCGAGCAGTTGATCGACCTGGCCCACGGCCAGGGCCATGAGGCGTTCGACCGCAGCATCGACGTGCAGGTCAGCCGCCTGCGGCGCAAGATCGAGCCGGACAGCAAACGCCCCGAACTGATCCGCACGGTGCGCAACGGTGGCTACCTGTTCACGGCCAAGGTCACCCGCTCATGATCGGGCCACTGCTGCGTCGCGACACCCTCAGGCGCCGCATCGCCCTGACCATCGTCGCCGCGATGCTCGCCTCGCTGGCCCTCAACGCCCTGTTCGTCCAGATCGCCGGCACCTGGGCGCGCCCGCCCATCGAACGCACCGGCCTGCTGGAGCAGATCGCCTCGACCACCCGGGTGATCGAAGCTGCGCCTGCGCCGCTGCGAGCGCAATTGGCAAGCGCCGCCAGCAACCCCATGCTGCGGGTGGCCTGGAATGCGCAGCGCGCTGACTTCCAGCTGCCCAGCGATGGCGCACGGCTCGATGCAGGCCAGGTGCCGGTGCTGCACCGATTGCTGGGCGATGGCCGGGAAATCGACATCTACACCCCCGACGACTGGCCCGGCGATAGCCCTCAGGCCCGTTACGTGGCGCTGGTTCAGCTTCAGGACCGCAGCTGGCTGTCCTTCACCCCGCCCGAACGCAGCTGGGGCTTGCGCGCCAACGTGCGCATCGCGGTGATCATCGCCCTCGGCCTGGTGGCCACCCTGCTGGTGGCCTGGATCGCCACGCGCCAGCTGGCCGGTCCCTTGCAGCGCTTCGCCAGCGCGGCGCGGCGCTTCGGCCATGACCTGCGCGCCCCGCCCATCGAGGTGCAAGGCCCCGAGGAAATCCGCCAGGCGATCATCGCCTTCAATACGATGCAGGCGCAGATCCAGCATTTCGTCGCAGAGCGCACCCACATGCTCGCCTCGATCTCCCACGACCTGCGCGCCCCGCTCACACGTATGCGCCTGCGCAGCGAGTTCATGGAAGACCTGGATCACCAGCGCAAGCTCATTCGCGATATCGAGGAAATGCAGTCGATGATCAACGCCGCTTTGGCGTTCTTTCGCGAAGACACCCAGCGCGAGCCCAGCACCGCGTTCGATCTCTCCGAGCTTTTGCACACCATCGTCGACGACTACCGCGACCAAGACATCGCCGTCGACTTCACAGGCCCTGCCCACCTGGTGCACGTGGGGCGTCCGCTGGGCATCAAGCGGGTGGTCGTCAACCTGCTGGAAAACGCCCTCAAGTACGGACGAAACCCGGCCATCACACTGGCCCAGGACGATCAGGCGGTGCGCATCGACGTCAGCGACGAAGGGCCAGGGATTCCCGAGGCCGCGCTGGAGCAGGTGTTCGCCCCGTTCTTTCGCCTGGAGGCCTCGCGTAACCGTGACACCGGTGGCGTTGGCCTGGGGCTTTCGGCGGCGCGGGCGATCGTTCGCGAACAGGGCGGCGAGCTGACCCTGCGCAATCGCGACAGCGGCGGATTGCTGGCGCAGGTGGTGCTTCCCGTGCGCCGCTGAACCGCGTGCTGCTCAGCGCCGGCTCAAGGCCAGACGCGCGGCGAAGGCAACGAAGATCAGCCCGGTGGTGCGGTCCATCCATTGGATCACCGGGCCCCGGCGCAGCACCGCCGCCAGCGGCTGGGTCGCGGCGATCAGGGCGCTCGCCCAGAGCAGCCCCAGCACCACATGGATCCCGACCAGGCCGAAGGTCCAGGCCACCAGCGGCTCGCCTTGGGGGATGAACTGAGACAGGAAGGACACATAGAAGATGCCGACCTTGGGGTTGAGCAGGTTGCCCATCATGCCCTTGAGAAACCAATTGGCCACAGGCCTGGCCTGCTGGCCGGCAGGCGGCAACACCTGGCGCGGGCGTAACAGCATGTTCAGCCCCAGGTAAGCCAGGTAGGCCGCGCCGCAGTACTTCAGCAGGTTGTAGGCCAGTTCCGAGACCGCAATCAGGGCCCCGAGCCCGAATGCCACCGCAGCACCCCATAGCAGGCAGCCTGCGTTGATGCCCAAGGCGGCGCGCATGGCTTGGGTGCGGCTCTCCACCGTGGCTGTACGCAAAATCAATGCGGTGTCCAGGCCCGGCGTGAGGGTCAGCACCGTGGCGGCGAAGGTGAAGGCGATCAGGTTGTCGACGACGGGCATGGGGCGAGGCCTGTGCAGGTGCAAGTGGGCACGTTAGCAGGCCAGTCAGGCCCCGCACAGCCCCGTCACAGGACGCGCTCGAACTTTTCCGCGCTGCGCTTGGCGCCGCCACTCCAGCGCATCGAGGCGAAGCGGACGGCTTTGTTCCAGGCATAGGCCACAGCGATCCCGCCGACGACGGCCAGAACCACATCGAGCCCCGGCACATCGCCCAGGCGGCGCGCGACGGACTGGAACTGATAGTGGGTCAGGTAGATGAACAGCGTCGAGGACGCGATCAAGGCAGCCCCACGGGCAATGAGGTCAGGCAGGGGAACGGCGCGCCACCAGATCATCGTCAGCACCGCCGGGATGGCCACATCGACGTATTGGCTGAAGTCCACCCCATGCGCCAGCACATCCACCACACGCTGCCCGCCCAGCACGAGCACCACCACCGCGCTGGCCAGCCATTTCTGCGGCGTGGTCCGGGCAAAATGAATCGCCATGCCCAGCACCAGGACCGCAAGGTAATGCTGGGGCACGCGGTTGTAGAGCGCACTTGCATCGAAGACATAGGCATCGATCAACAGGCCCGCCACGGCCGCCGCGCAAGCACCGGCCAGCAGCACGCGAAACGGCGCCGCCATGATCAGCGCCCTGATCCGGGCGAACGACAGCACCACCGCCATGATCGCCAACATCTGCACCAGTAGCTCAATGTACCAATACGAAAAACCTCCCGTGACCGCTGGCGGGTACCAGTTCGCGATCAGCAAGAAGGCCTGCCAGTGCACGTTGCCGAACACGACCTGGGTCAACAGCGTATAGAGCAGGGTCGGTACCACGATGACGGCGATCGAGCGGAGCAGCGTGCGCACGCTGCCATAGTCGTCGATGGCCTTGAGTTGAAACCGCGCCAGGGCAAGCCCGGACACCGCGAACAACACCGACGTTTCGCCCACGATCGGCCAACCCGAGCCACCGTGAAAATGCCCGATGACGATCAGCAGGATCGACAGCACCCGCAACAGCACAGGGATCTCCACGGCGCGGATCACAGGCCTGGACGCCGGTCGCGTTGCACTTAACTGACACAGCTCATGGATGGGCTTGAGCTCCCATTGCGCCGGTAGCGGGCCGATGAGCGTCTCCAGCACCATCGAGGCCTGGACGAACGACAGCGAATCGCCGCCCAGTTCGACGAATGACAGGTTCGGGTCGATCTCAGGCGTCTGCAGGATTTCTGACCAGGCGCTGACCAGCTTTTGCGCCACGGGCGATAGCGCCTGGTTTGCCTGCGCGGTGCTCGCCTCGGTGTCGCCGCGCAGCGCCTGCAAGGCACGCTTGTCGACCTTGCCGTTCGGCGTGATCGGAATCGCCTCGAGCATCACGAACAACGCCGGCACCATATAGTCCGGCAATTGGCTGGCAGCGTACTCGCGCAGCGCCTGAGAGGACGCTGCGTCGTTGGCAACGCAATAGGCCACCAGCTTGGTGCTGGGGCCTTCGGTGTCAGCCAGCACCACGCATTGCCTGAGCTGCGGGTGCCGGGCCAACACCGCTTCGATCTCTGCCAGTTCGATCCGGTGCCCACGTATCTTGACCTGGCTGTCTCTACGGCCAAGGAAGGTGACGCTGCCGTCGGCACCGTAACTGCCCAGGTCTCCGGTGCGGTAGCACAGGTCGTCTTCGACCTGGGTGAAGGGGTTGGGCACATAGCGTTGGCGGGTCTGGACCGTATCACCCCAGTACCCCTGGGACAGATAGGGGCTGCGGATCAGGATCTCGCCAACCTGCCCTTGCCCGGCCAGTTGGTTAGCGTCATCCACGACCAGCAGCTGCGCGCCATCGATGCCTTTGCCCAGGGGGATCCTGCTGTGGTCGGCGCCCGGATCGATCCGGTGGTACGCCATGGCCTGGGGCGTTTCGGTGGTGCCGTAGAAGTTGACGCAGCAGGCGTTGGGGGCGATTTCGCGTATTTGCCCATACAGGGCGCTGCCCAGCGCTTCGCCGCCCCAGAACAGGTAGCGCAGCGCATCGAGCCTGATGCCGACGAGCCTGGCGCCGGTCTCGATCAGCTTGCCCAGGGGCGGTGTGAGGTGAATCACCGAAACCGCCTGGGCCTGCAGCCAGGCCGCCAGCGCAGCCGGGTCGATCACTGTAGTCTGTGCAGGGATCGCAACCCTGGCACCGATGGACAGCGGCGTGAACACATCCCGGTACACCGGGTCATGGCCCAGCCCGGAGAGCAGCGAGAAGCAATCGTCTTGGGAAAATCCATGCTGGCGAACATGCCAGCCGATGAAGTGCACCAATGGCGCGTGGGTCGTCACCACACCCTTGGGCTCGCCAGTGCTGCCGGACGTGAAGGTGATATAGGCCGGCTGATCAGGATCGACCGATGGCAACTGCTGTTGATGATGGGCAAAGCGCGCCAGTGCCTCACCTGCCGGCTCCGGCACCTGCTCAACCTGGATGGACGCGTCATCGAGTTCAAGCTGCGCCGCCCCGGCCAACAAGACGAAGGCAGGTTGCAGCGTATGCATGACCTGAGCGATTCGCGCCTTCGGGTAGGCCGTGTCGACCACCGTGAAGATCGCCCCCGTCCGCGAGGCACCGAGCATGGCGTAGACCAGCCCCGCGCACCGGCTCGAAACGATCACGACACGATCGCCTTGACGCACCCCGCTTTCGATCAACCACGCTGCAATACCCCGGCTGATCGCCTCAAGCTCAAGATAAGTACAAATGCCATGCTCGGAAAAAATGGCAGGCGCCTGCGGCGAGCGCTGAGACTGCTGCAAAAATTCCATGAAGATCGGCTGCCCAGCATCGTGGGCCAAAGGAAGACGCGGGTTCGGACGGACATCCTGCATTTGCTTGTCTACTCCGTAAGCCAAACGAGTGACGTCGTCCTGACAACGTTGATCCGTGGTCTGGGCATGAAAGACAGCGATGGATGGCGCAGGCCCCGTTGCTTGAACGGTAGTGCACAGTGGCCATAGATGCCAACCAGAGGCTTGCAGGTCGCGCATTCGCTTTGGGCCGTGCCCTTTAAAGCTGTTAGCCTTGGCGGGCGAAGGTTGCAATGGACAGGCTATGACCAACCACAAGATCGAGATCCGTCGACGCAACGTCGAAAAGATCCTGCAGGCCGCCGAAAAGGTATTTGCCGAAAAAGGCTATGCCGGCACCTCCATGGGCGATATCGCCGAGCAAGCCGAACTGCCCCGCTCCAACCTGCACTACTACTTCAGCACCAAGGACGAGCTGTACCAGGCCGTGCTGCGCGATCTGCTGGAAGTGTGGAAGCAGGACGCCCTTTGCTTCGAGCGCTTCGAGGATCCGCGGGTGGTACTGACCAGCTACATTCGCGCAAAGATGGGTCATTCGCGCTCGCGGCCGCTGGGCTCGAAGGTCTGGGCCGAAGAGATCCTGCATGGCGCGCCCCTGCTCGGCGCCAGCCTGGACGACGACTTGGTGCCCTGGGCGCTGATGAAGGAGGCCAAGATCCGTCGCTGGGTGGAGGAAAAACGTATCCTGCCGGTGGAGCCTTCGGCACTGCTGTACATGATCTGGGCCGCGACCCAGCACTACGCCGACTTCGGCTATCAGGTGACGCTGCTCAATGGCGGCGAGCCGCTGTCAGACCCGGCCTTCGAGCGGGCCGTGCAGACCGTGACCTGCGTGATCCTGCGCGGCATCGGCCTGGAGCCCTGATCCCATTGCTGCCCCAAGGGCCGATACGCGCCCCATCGCAGGCTGTCGCCAGCGCCCACAGATCTTGCTGTTTACCCGTGGGAGCTGGCGACAGCCTGCGATGGGCTGCGCAGCAGCCCCAAGCTCACGTCCGGCAGCCAGGGATCAACTGGCCTCGCGATAGGGATTGCGCGGATCCTGGGTCCAGTTGAGGTAGGGCTTGCCGGTGTCCTGCGCCACCATGTCGATGCAGCCCTCCACCGGGCAAGTGATCTGGCACAGGTTGCAGCCCACGCATTCCTTGTCGATCACGCTGTAGGCATGGGTACCGTCGGCCTTGAGGGTGCTGGCGATGGCCTGGTGCGAGGTGTCCTCGCAGGCGATGTGGCAGCGACCGCAGCCGATGCAGGCCTGCTGGTCGATGTGGGCCACAACCTGGTAATTCATGTCCAGGTACTTCCAGTCGGTCGTGTGCCCCACCGCCAGACCGCGGAAGGCCTCCAGGCTGTGATGGCCGTGCTGATCCATCCAACGCGACAGACCATCCTTCATGTCCTCGACAATACGGAAACCGTGCAGCATCGCTGCCGTGCACACCTGCACCGCGCCACAGCCCAAGGCGACGAACTCCGCGGCGTCCCGCCAGTTGCCGATACCGCCGATGCCGCAGATCGGCAGGCCGCGCGTCTGCGGATCCCGCGCGATCTCGGCCACCATGTTCAACGCAATCGGCTTGACCGCCGAACCGCAGTAACCGCCATGGGTGCTCTGCTCGCCCACGATCGGATGCGCGACCATCCGATCAAGGTCGACACTGGTGATGGAGTTGATGGTGTTGATCAGCGACACCGCGTCCGCTCCGCCACGATGGGCGGCGCGGGCTGACTGGCGTATGTCGGTGATGTTGGGCGTCAGCTTGACGATCACTGGCAGCGAGCAATGGGTCTTGCACCAGCGGGTGACCATCTCCACGTACTCCGGCACTTGGCCGACCGCCGCACCCATGCCCCGTTCCGGCATGCCATGGGGGCAACCGAAGTTCAGCTCGATGCCGTCGGCACCCGTGGCCTCCACCAGCGGCAGGATGAATTTCCAGGACTCCTCCACACAGGGCACCATCAGCGACACGATCAATGCGCGGTCAGGCCAGTCTTTCTTCACCTGAGTGATCTCGCGCAGGTTGATCTCCAGCGAGCGGTCGGTGATCAGCTCGATGTTGTTGATGCCCTGCACCTGGCGGTTGGGGCCGTAGTGCGCGGAGTAGCGCGACGACACGTTGACCGCCGCAGGGTCCTCGCCGAGGGTCTTCCATACCACCCCGCCCCAACCGGCCTCGAAGGCGCGCACTACGTTGTAGGCCTTGTCGGTGGGCGGCGCGGAGGCCAGCCAGAAAGGGTTGGGCGCCTTGATACCGGCGAAGACGATAGACAAGTCGGCCATTTACGCTGCCTCCACGTTGAGCATGAGTTCGGCATGGATGGCTTGGGCAGCCAATTTGCCATGTTGCACGGCCTGGACAGTCAGGTCCTGGCCCAGCGCGGTGCAGTCGCCACCGGCGTAGACGCCTGGCAGGCTGGTGCGCATCTGCGCATCGACGCGGATGCGCTCGCCGTCGCGCTCCAGCTGCGCCGCCAGCGGATCGGCCAGGCTTGCATCGTCGAAGCGTTGGCCAATGGCCTTGAAGATTGCATCGGCGGCCAGCTCGAACGTCTCGCCCGTGTCGGTCAGTCGCCCATCGACCAGCGCCGTGCGGGCAAAGCGCATGCCGCGCACCCGGCCGCAGTCATCGAGCAACACCACGTCGGGGCGCGCCCAGGTGTGCAGGCGCACCTGGTTGGCCTTGGCGATGTCCTGCTCATGCCCGGTCGCGCCCATGTCGGCCTGGCCGCGGCGATACACCAGATTCACGTCCCGCGCGCCCAGGCGGCTCATCTGCACCGCCATGTCGATGGCGGTGTTGCCTGCACCGATGACCAGGCAGCGGTCGGCCACGGGCAGTTGCGTCAGATCGCTGGTCTGGCGCAACTCGCGGATGTACGCAGTAGCGCCAAGCACGCCTGGGGCCTCTTCATCCTGTAAGCCCAATTGGCGCACGGCCCCAAGGCCCAGGCCGAGGAACACTGCATCGTACTGCCCACGCAGCTCCGTCAAGGTGAGGTTGGCTCCCAATGCCTGGCCATGGCGGATTTCGATACCGCCGATACCGAGCAGGAATTCCACCTCGCGCTGGGCGTAGTCATCCACCAGCTTGTAGCGGGCGATGCCGTACTCATTGAGGCCACCGGCCTTCTCCCGCGCTTCGAAGATCACCACATCGTGGCCCTGCATGGCCAGGCGATGGGCGCAGGAAAGCCCGGCCGGCCCTGCGCCGACCACGGCAATGCGCTTGCCGGTAGCCGGTGAGCGCTGGAACGGATGCTCGGTGAAACCTGCATTGTCCAGCGCGTAGCGCTGCAACTGGCCGATCAGCACTGGCGCGCACTCCTGGGCGTTGTTGCGTACACAGGCCTGCTGGCAGAGGATCTCGGTCGGACAGACGCGGGCGCAGCTGCCACCGAGGATGTTGGCCGAAAGGATGCGCTCGGCAGCGCCCTGCAGGTTCTCGTCGGCGATGCGATGGATGAACGAGGGGATGTCGATCTCGCTGGGGCAAGCGTTGACACAAGGCGCGTCGTAGCAATAAAGGCAGCGAGCGCTTTCCACGGCAGCCTGGCGCGCGGTCAGCGCAGGTGCGAGATCGGTGAACGCCTCGGCCAGCTGCTCACGGCTGGCCCGGGGCTTGGGCAAGTGGTTCAGGGCATCGATCACGGTTGTAGCCTCTCTTTCTTATTGGCCGGGCGGCGGTCACCCGCCCGGCGTTCTCGGGATGGCAGTCAACGGCAGTTCGTGGTGTCTGAGGGGCTGCCAGGCAGTCCCCAGGCTCAGCGGCTGACGGGCGTCGGCCGCTGCTGCTCGGCACGTCGGCCCAGCACTTCGTACACCGCTGGGTAGGCCGGACGCTCCACATAGCGCCCTGCCCCGGGCTCGGCGCGCAGATCGCCATCGGCCCAGCACACGCGGCCCTGACTGATGGTGTGGCTGGGCACGCCACGGACCGTGCGCCCTTCGAAGATGTTGAAGTCCACTCGCTGGTGATGGGTCTGGGCGGAAATCGTGCGCGTGCCTTGGGGGTCCCAGAGCACCAGGTCGGCATCGGCCCCAACGCGAATGGCGCCCTTGCGCGGGAACAGGTTGAAGATCTTCGCGGTGTTGGTGGAGGTCAGCGCGACGAACTCGTGCATCGACAGGCGCCCGCTGTTCACGCCGGCATCCCACAGCACCGCCATGCGGTCCTCGATGCCGGCGGTGCCATTGGGAATGCGGCTGAAGTCGTTGCGGCCCATGGCCTTCTGCTCGGCGCAGAAGCAGCAATGGTCGGTCGCCGTGGTATGCAGGCTGCCCGATTGCAGCCCACGCCACAGCGCCTCCTGATGTTCGCGCGGGCGGAACGGCGGGCTCATCACGTAGCCTGCAGCCGTGGCCCAGTCCGGGTCGCGGTAGACGCTGTCGTCGATCAGCAGATGGCCCGGCAGCACCTCGCCGTACACCGGCTGGCCCTTGGCCCGGGCGTAGGTGATCTCATCCAGGGCTTCGCGGCTGGAGACATGCACCAGGTACAGCGGTGTCCCGAGCGTCTCGGCGATGCGAATGGCGCGGCTGGCGGCTTCGCCCTCGACCTGCGAGGGGCGCGACAGCGGATGCGCTTCAGGCCCGGTCAGGCCTTGGGCAAGCAACTTCTGCTGCAAGTGGAACACCAGCTCGCCGTTCTCGGCATGCACCGTGGGCACCGCCCCCAGTTGCAGGCACCGTTCGAAGCTGGCGACCAGGGTGTCGTCGGCCGCCATGATGGCGTTCTTGTAGGCCATGAAGTGCTTGAAGCTGTTCACCCCGTGGTGGGCGACCAGTTCGCCCATTTCTTCGGCCACCTGCTCGCTCCACCAGGTAATGGCGACATGAAAGCCATAGTCGGCGGCGGATTTCTGCGCCCAACCACGCCAGGTGTGGAAGGCCTCCAGCAGCGATTGCTGCGGGTTGGGGATGACGAAGTCGATGATCGACGTGGAGCCACCGGCAAGGCCTGCGGCCGTGCCGCTGAAGAAGTCCTCGCTGGCTACCGTGCCCATGAACGGCAACTGCATGTGGGTGTGGGGGTCGATGCCGCCTGGCATCAGGTATTGGCCGCTGCCGTCGAGAATCTCGCAGTCAGCCGGTGGGTCGAGGTTTTCCCCGATGGCGCGGATCAGGCCATCGGCGCACAGGACATCTGCGCGATAGTGTTCTTCATGCGTAACCACGGTGGCGCCACGGATCAACAGGGACATGCCGTTTTCCTCGCAGGCTGACCGGTCAGGGCCGGTTCTTGAAATTGTTATGTGGCCTAGGCCTGGAAAGGAACATGCAATCCTGTCAGGCCTGACAAGATTGGAATCTAGTTGCTGATCCGGGTTTGGTCAAAAAATTAATTGGCAAAACCTTCAATCATTAACATCTTGTTTTTGTTAGTTTTTTATAAAAAACAGGAAAAACAGAGGACCTCGAACCAGCTTGACTTACTTGACAAGAAGCGAAATTGGTCGAGATTTTCCATGCAAATTCAGCTGTTTGAAATCTGGTCCGTACAACACGAAAACAGCGGGCGCGGCAAGTGCCGCGCCCGCTGTTGTTGTCGAGAAATGCTTTGCAGCGCATTACCTTCGGTCGGCGGCGGCCATCCGGGAAGGTCCAGGGCCAACCCGGCACGTTTGTTGAGTGCGGCCCCAACCGCCTGGCCGGACCGAAGGTGCAGTACTGGTGGTGTGTGTACTCCGGCCATCGCATCAGCCCGATGAGCGAACAACTACAAGAAAAACCTGGAGAGCCCCATGCAACAGAGCAGATCGCAAGTGATCGAGCAGGACGGGCTGTTTGAGCTGTCCGCCGGCAGCGATGTCCTGGACAGCCCGCGCTACAACCACGACATCGCACCGACCAAGGTGCATCAACGGACCTGGAACAAATGGCACATCACCGCCCTGTGGGTGGGGATGTCCATCTGCGTACCCACCTACACCCTCGGTGGCGTGCTCACCGCCTATTTCGGCCTGAGTGTCGGCGAGGCGTTGCTAGCGATCCTGCTGGCCAACCTGATCGTGTTGATTCCCCTGACACTCAATGCCTTTCCCGGCACCAAGTACGGCATCCCCTTCCCCGTCCTGCTGCGCGCCTCCTTCGGCATCCTGGGCTCCAACGTGCCCTGCCTGATCCGCGCGGTGGTCGCTTGTGGCTGGTTCGGCATCCAGACGATGTTCGGTGGCCTGGCCATTCACCTGTTCCTCGGGTCGCTGTTCGAGGGCTGGAAGTCGTTGGGCGGCACCGGCGAGGTGATCGGTTTCATGGTGTTCTGGTCGCTCAACTTGTGGGTGGTGCTGCGCGGTGCGGAGTCGATCAAATGGCTCGAGACCCTGTCGGCCCCACTGCTCGTGGCGGTGGGCTTCGGCCTGTTGATGTGGGCGCTGCCGCACATGTCGATGACCGAGTTGCTGGCCCAGCCGCCCAAGCGTCCGGAAGGCGCCAGCGTGGTGGGCTACTTCTGCGCGGGTCTCACGGCCATGGTGGGGTTCTGGGCGACGCTGTCGCTGAACATCCCGGATTTCAGCCGCTACGCCAGGAGCCAGAAAGATCAGATCCTCGGGCAGATCTTCGGCTTGCCGCTGACCATGTTCCTGTTCGCCTCCCTGGGCGTGATCATGACGGCGGCCTCGGCGTCCCTGGTCGGTGAGACAGTGTCGGACCCTGTCAGCCTGATCGGTCACATCCAGAGCCCAGGCTGGGTGGCACTGGCCATGGCGCTGATCATCATCGCCACGCTGTCGACCAACACGGCGGCGAACATCGTCTCGCCGACCAACGACTTCCAGAACATCGCCCCGCGACTGATCGGCCGTAGCCGCGCCGTGTGGCTCACCGGCTTCATCGGCCTGGCCCTGATGGCCCATGAGCTTTTGAAAAAGCTTGGCTGGATCGTCTCCGACCTGAGCCTTGAGAGTGTCTACTCCAATTGGTTGCTGGGCTACTCCAGCCTGCTCGGGCCGATTGCCGGGATCATGGTGGTGGACTACTTCCTGGTCCGCCGGCAACGCCTGGACCTGGCCGGACTGTACCGTGACGACGTTTACCCAGCCTGGAACTGGGCGGGTTTCGCCGCCTTCGCCCTGCCCGTGGCGCTGACGATCATGGCCATCGGCAACGACCGCTTCAGCTGGTTCTACGACTACGGCTGGTTCACAGGCTCCCTGCTCGGCGGCACGCTCTATTACGCCCTGGGCAGCGTGGCGCTGCGCAAACCCAGCCGACTGGCCAAACCGATACCGTGACGCAAGGCCTGCGCCCAACCGGATAACAACAGCCTGAGGAGATACCCATGAGCACTCCCGCCCAGCATGTCCTGCAATCGAGCGAGCGCCATATCGACAGTGCGCGCCTGTGGCAATCCCTGATGGACCTGGCGCGCCTTGGCGCCACCGCCAAGGGTGGCGTCTGCCGCCTGGCCCTGACCGACCTCGACCGCCAGGCGCGCGACTTGTTCGTGCAATGGAGCGAGGCCGCCGGTTGCGACGTCAGCATCGATGCAGTCGGTAACATTTTCGCCCGCCGGCCAGGACGCAATCCGAAGCTGCCACCGGTGATGACCGGCAGCCACATCGACACCCAGCCCACCGGGGGCAAGTTCGATGGCTGCTTCGGGGTCATGGCCGGCCTGGAAGTGATCCGCACCCTCAATGACTTGGGCGTGGAGACGGAGGCGCCATTGGAAGTGGTGGTATGGACCAACGAGGAAGGCTCGCGCTTTGCCCCGTGCATGATGGGCTCAGGTGTGTTCGCCGGTAAGTTCACCCTCGAAGAAACCTTGGCCAAAGTCGATGCCCAGGGCGTGACCGTCGGCGAGGCGCTCGATGCCATCGGCTATGCCGGTCAACGGGCCGTGCTCGGTCACCCGGTGGGTGCCTACTTCGAGGCGCACATCGAGCAAGGGCCGATCCTCGAGGACCAAGCCAAGACCATCGGCGTGGTGCTGGGCGCCTTGGGCCAGAAGTGGTTCGACCTGACCCTGCGCGGCGTCGAGGCCCATGCCGGTCCAACGCCGATGCACCTGCGCAAAGACGCCTTGGTGGGTGCCGCCGACGTGGTGGCGGCGGTAAACCGCACGGCGCTCAGCCACCAGCCTCACGCCTGCGGCACCGTGGGCTGCCTGCAGGCCTACCCTGGCTCGCGCAACGTCATCCCCGGCGAAGTGCGCATGACCCTCGATTTTCGTCACCTGGAGGGTGAACAGCTGGATGCGATGATCGCTGAAGTCCGCCAGGTGATCGACAGCACCTGCCAGCGCCATGGCCTGAGCTACACGCTGACACCGACCGCGGACTTCCCTGCCCTGTACTTCGACACAGGCTGCGTCGATGCCGTACGCGACTCGGCGCGCAACCTGGGCTTGGCGCACATGGACATCGTCAGCGGTGCGGGGCACGACGCGATCTTCCTCGCCGAGCTGGGCCCTGCAGGGATGATCTTCGTACCCTGCGAAGGCGGCATCAGCCACAACGAAATCGAGAATGCCACGCCAGAGGACCTGGCGGCCGGCTGCGCGGTGTTGCTGCGCGCCATGCTGGCGGCTTCGCAGGCGATTGCCAGCGGGCGCCTGGCGGCCTAGCCAGACGGAAGATCATCGGCGCTGCTGCGCAGCCCATCGCGGGACAAGCCCCGCTCCCACTGGGACAACACCGCTGAGCCGGTGGGAGCGGGTTTATCGAAGCGTCGAACCGCCGCGAAGCAGACTGTGCGGTGGCGGCCGGTGTTCGTGGTGTGAACCCGCTCTTACAGGGGCGAGGCCTTTGCCGCCAACGCGTCCGGCGTATCCACATCACGCAATACGCCGGCGTCGTCCACCTCGAGCAGCACACAGCAATCCCGGTGTGAGCGCACCACCGAGCGCGCCCCCTCGTCACCCGTAAGGCGCATCAGCTCCGGCCAAAAGGCACGGCCGAACACCACAGGATGCCCCTGTCGCCCCTCATGCGAGGGCAACAGGATGCTGGACGCCGAAGCGGCCTGCGCCATTCGCCGCAAGGTGTCCGGCAAGATCCAGGGCATGTCCCCCAACAGGATGGCGACCGCGTGGGCATTGCCGTCCTGGAGCGAGGCCACGCCCGCCGCGAGGCTGTGGCCCATGCCCAAGGCAGCATCCGGGCTGGGGACCACCCGGCAGCCGGCAGGCAGTCCCAACTCCTGCATACCTTCCCCCTCACGCAGCACCACCCGCACCTCATCGAACACGGCCAGGGCCTGCTCGACACTGTGGGCCAACAGGCTACGCCCGTCGTCCAGAGGCGCACGGCGCTTGTCGCTGCCGAAACGCACGCTGCGTCCGGCGGCCAGTACCAGCGCGACGACCGTCACAGCGCCTCGCGGGCGATGCCGCTGCGGGTACGCAGCACATCCGCAAGCACTGCCAAGGCGATTTCCGCAGGGGTCTTGCTGCCCAGGTTCAGGCCGATGGGAGCATGAATCCGCCCCAGCGCCTGCTCATCCAGCTTGCCGATGCGCTGGAGGCGTTCGCGGCGTTTCTCTGAGGTGGTGCGCGAGCCCATCACCCCGATGTAGAACGCCTCGGTGCGTACCGCTTCGAGCATGGCCAGATCATCGATCTTGGGATCGTGGGTCAGGGCCACGACCGCCGTGTCGCGGTGGCAGCCGCCATTGGCAATGAACACCGACGGCAGCTCGCGACGAATCTCGATGCCGTCGAGCACCACCCCGTCGAGCACCTCCTCGCGGGGTTCGCAGAGGATGACTTCAAAACCAAGCCCCTTGCCGAACTCCGCGCAGAAGTGCGCGACGCTGGAATACCCTGCCAGCAGCAAACGCTGGGCCGCGCCCACCCGCACATGGACGACGGCCTCGTCATAGGCCACCCGAGGCCCCTGCTCGATATCGTCGCTCAACCGGCGCTGGCCATCGTGCAGGCTCACCTGGCGTAACAGCCGACGCTGGCCGAGCAAGGCCGACTCCAGCTCGCGCAAGTGCGCCTGCACGTCGCAATCCGCTGGCAGGTTCTCCACCAGGACATCGAGCACACCGCCGCACGGAAGCCGAATGTTCGAGCGGCTGTCGCTACCATCGCCATAGCGCACCACCGCGACCGGCCCTGCAAACTCGCCTTCGCCGACCCGCGCCAGGAAGTCTTCCTCGACGCAGCCGCCAGAAAGCGACCCCACCCACTGCCCGCGCTCGTTGACCGCCAACAGCGAGCCCGGCGCACGGGGCGCCGAGCCGTAGGTGAAGAGCACGGTGCACAGCCACACACGCTGGCCCTGGCCGGACCATTGCAGCGCCTGTCGTACCACTTGCAGATCAAGATGCTGCACGGCTCACTCCGTCTTCAGGTTCGCCAGCTGCTGGGTACTCAAGTCCCCCGGCAGCCCGCCCCATGCTTCACGCAGGTAGTTGACCAGGTCGGTGACTTGCCCGTCGTCGAGCTTGTCGGCAAAGCCCGGCATGGGCTGCATGCGCTCGAAGCCGGTGAACTGCTGCTCGCGGATGCCTTCGAGGATCACCTTGGCCAGGTTGCGCGAGTCGGCCTGGCGCAGCACGGTGTTGCCCTGCATGGCGACCGCGATGTGCGGCTTGCCCTCGCCCTCGACGCCATGACAGCCGGCGCAGACGTTGAGATACTGCTGGCGGCCACGCTTGGCGCTCTCGCCGAGCTGGTCCACCGGCACAGCCTGCACGACCTTGGCCTTCGGTGGCTGGTCACCCAGCAGATAGGTCGCCATCGCGGCCAGGTCGGCGTCTTCCAGATGCTGGGTGCTGTGGTGCACCACCGGGAACATCTCGTTGAACATGCTGCCCTGGGCACTGATGCCGTGCTTGAGGAACGTGGTCAGGTCCGGCTGGGTCCAGCCGCGCTCGGCCAGGTCCTGGGCCAGCAGGCTGGGTGCCAGGTAGCCGGCCAACAGGCCACCGGTCAAGCGCTTGTCCTGCTCCAGGGCGCCGATGCGGTTACGTGGGGTGTGGCATTCGCCGCAGTGGCCGAGTACCTCCACCATGTACTGCCCGCGCTGCCAAGCCTCGCTCTTGCCCTCGGTGGCCTGCAGCTGCACGCTCTTGCCATACAGCATGTTCCAGCCGGCCAGGCCCATGCGCACGTTGAACGGGAAGCTCAGGCTGGTTTCAGGCGCGGGCCGGTTGATCGGCGGCACGGTCATCAAGTACGCGTGGATGGCGTCGGCATCCTCGCGCTTGATCAAGTGGTACGAGGTGTAGGGCATCGCCGGATACAGGTTGGCGCCGTCCTTGCGCTTGCCCTCGGTGAGGGCGGCGAAGAATTCGTCGCGGCTGTAGTCACCGATCCCGAACTGCTTGTCCGAGGTGATGTTGGTGCCGTAGATGGTGCCGAACGGAGAATGGATCGGCAGGCCGCCGGCGAACGGCGCACCGCCTTCGGCCGTGTGGCAGGCCATGCAGTCGGCCGCGCGGGCCAGGTATTCGCCACGCTTGACCTGCGCCTGGTCGGCTGCCTGTACACCGAGCGACAGCGCCGCACCCATGGCCAGCGCCAGGCCCGAAAGAACGTGCCTCATGCTCAACCCTCCTTGACCAGGCCGAGGTCACTGAGCACTTCGCGGGTGGCGTCGTAGTAACGCACATACCCGGTGCAGCGGCAGATGTGATGGCCGAGGCTGGCTTCGATGGCGCCTTCGAGCTCACTCTTTTTCAGCGGCTGGCGCTGGGCCTTTTCCACCAGCACGGTGGCGGCATTGACGAAGCCGGGTGCGCAGTAGCTGCACTGGAAGGCGAAGCGGTCGACGAACTTCTGCTGGATCGGGTTCAGCTCACTGAGGTTGCCCGCCTCGTCATGCTTGGCATGACCCTCGATGGTGCGCACCTTCTTGCCTTCGAAGTAATGCGCGCCGGTGATGCAGGTGCGCACTTCCTCGCTGGTGCCGTCGGGGTTGTCGACGATCACCACGCAGGCGTGGCAGATGCCCTGGCCACAGCCCAGGCGGGAGCCGGTGAGGTTCTGGTATTCGTGCAGGTAGTCGATCATTGCCAGGTCTTCGGGCACTTCGGCCGGACCGACGGTTTGACCATTCAAGGTCATTTGAAGCGGACGGTTAGCCATTGAGGGCCTCCTTGACGCGGGCGGGGGTGATAGGCAGGTCGCGAACACGCTTGCCGATGGCATGGGCCACGGCGTTGCCGATCGCGCCGACCACCGGGATCATCACCACTTCGGCGATGCCCTTGGAGGGGTCGGTCGGTGACAGTGGCGGCAGGATCTCCGATGTCTGCTGCCACACTGCCACGTCCTTGGCCATCGGCAGGCGATAGCGGTTGAAGTTCCAGTCGCCCTCGCCCGGGCCGCCTTCGTACAGCGGCATTTCTTCGGTCAGTGCATGGCCGATGCCCATGGCGATACCGCCTTCGAGCTGGCCCTTGACCAGTTCCGGTACCAGTACACGGCCACACTCCACCCAGCTGTGGTGGTTGAGTACCTGCACCTGGCCGCTGCCTTTGTTCACTTTCACCTGCACCAGGGTCGCCACCGGGCTGTAGTAGGTCACCATGGCGTTGTTCAGCTGGGTGGCCGGATAGGCGGCGTTCTGGCGGTCCAGCAGGTGGTAGCTGGCGCTGTTCATCTGCGCTTTCTTGACGTTCGGCGCGCCGTCGCCGTACTTGACCGCCATCGCATCGAGCGGCAGGCGCTCACGCACGCCATCGATGACGAAGTCGGATTCGGCCCAGCTCCAGCGGTTGAACGCGTGGACGCTGACGCCGGTCACCAGCCCCATCTCGTGGGCTTTCTTGGCCAGCTCGGCGAACGGGATCGGTGCCAGGCCATTGCCGGTGAGTTCACCGTTGACCCAGACCGCGTTCTCGCGGCGCACCACCAGCGGATTGGCCTGGCCACCAAACGGGCCCTGGCGCCACAGCGACAGCGCCGCCGGCCACAGGCCGTGGTTGAACAGCACACGTGCGGCTTCGCGCGTGGCGTGGCTGAAGTAGAAGGCCGAGTTGGTCGCCGAGGATGGCGAGGCCAACTTGCCGACCCAGCGTGGGTCGCGCAGGGCAGCGTCCTGCTCGGCCTGGCTCATCAGGTAGGGGTTGCCGTGGGTGGCCAGTTGCAGCTCCGGCCACTCGGTCTCGGCGGTTTTCACTTCATCGGCCGGACGCCCCAGGAAGTCGCTGACCACGAACGCCTGGGAGGTCGACATGCCAGTGCCCAGTTCGGTGCCGATATGACGCAGGCTGATACGCCCGTCGGCCGTGAATTCGATGCTGGCCATGGGCGCTTCGGCGCCGGTGCCGAAGTCCTTCTGGCAGATGGCAAAGCCCACGCCGTACCAGTTGTCGGCGTCCTTGGCTTCCATGGTCTTCTTGTAGGCGTCGCGGTTCTTCCACAGCTCGTGGGCGCTGGCCTTGTCGAGGATCTCGTGCAGGCGCAGGGCCCCGGCCGGCACGGCGCCCTGGGTGTTCTTCATGCCCGACTTCAGGGCATTGACCCGGCGCAGCTCGATGGCATCCACACCCAGGCGACCGGCGATCTCATCGACCATCATCTCGGTCGCGGCCATGGTCTGCAGGGTGCCATAGCCCCGCATGGAGCCGGCCTCGACACCGCGGGAGTGGTAGGCGGACACGGCCAGGTCGCTCTGTGGCATGTAGTAGATCGACTGCGCCGCGGTCGCGCCCACGGCGGCCACCGAAGAGCTGTAGTTGGCACGTCCGCCACCGTCGACACTCATGTCAGCGCGGAAGATCTTGAACGACATGTCCTTCTTGTCCACCGCCAGTTGGTAGTGGATGTCGAACGGATGGCGCTTGATGCCGCTCTGGAACTGCTCGTAGCGGTCGTTGGCCAGGCGCACGGGCACACCGTTGCCGTACAGGGCCGCGACGGCAGCGTAGAACACGAAGATGTTGTTGTCCTTGGAGCCGTAGCCGACCGTATAGCCGGGGTGCATGTTCAGTGTCTTGAGGGCAAAGCGCGACGGTTTGATCATGTGCACGCATTCCTGCGCCACCTCGAAGGGGCACTGGGTCGCCACTACGAAATGCAGGGTGCCGCTTTGTGGGTCGTACCAACCGTTGCCGTTGTCCGGCTCGAGCGCCGCCGGCTCGATGGAGGGCGTCTTGTAGCGCTCATCGAACACCAACCAGTCCTCGGGAGCCTGCTTGAGCTGCTCGGCCATGCGATCTGCATAGAACAGCCCTTGCTCGGTGAGGGTGCCGTGCTGCTTGGGCTCGTTGGTCCAGACCGGTTTGCGGTTGAGGATGGTGGGGAACAGCATGGAGTTCTTCAGGCTGGAGAACTCGTCCTCCTCGAACGGCGTCTTGCCCGCCACCCGCACGAAACGGAAGCTGCCATAGGGGTCGCCTTGATACAGCGGCGCTTGGGCGCCGTAGCGGATGGCCTTGTCGTTGAATTGCAGCTTGAGCTTGGCCTGGCGGTAACGCTCGAAGTCGTTCCAGATCAGGATCGCCACCGGGTGGCCGATGAACATCGGCACCTTGCCAGGTGGCAGCAGCGGGTCCGGCGAGTGGGCCTCAGGCCAGGCGATGCCATCCTTGTGCAGGTCTTCGGCGGTGACGACGCGGTCCGGCTGCAGGTCGGCGCCCAGCCAGGCAAGGTCCAGGCCTGCATAGATGCGGTCGGCCTTGATGGTCTTGAGCAGCAGGGCGTGGCCTTGCTGCTGGGGCCAGCCGGGCATGTCCTTGGCGCGGATGTCGCGGGCGAACACCTTGTTGCCGCACACCTTGGACAGCGCATCGTTGCGAAAACGTGTCTTGCCGTCATGGCTCATCCACTTCTGCGGGGAAGTGGTGACACTGTTTTCCATCAGGGCGGCGAAGGCCGGGCTGCCGAGCGGTGCGAGGGTCACCCCTACGCCCGCAATCACGCCGCCTTGCAGGAAGGCGCGCCGGGAAATATCACGGTGGGTCATGCTTCATCCTCTGGGCAGAGCGCGCCTGCCCATGACGTATTCTGGTACTTGATAGCTCGGAGGGCGGAATCACTGACGTTCCGAAAGCAAGGTCGGAGTGGAAATCACAAAAACTGACCTTGGCGTCAAGTTTAGCGCAACGACCGCGCCCCTGGCAAAGTCAAGCAGACAACTTGTCGCGCCGACGTACGAATTTTCGCCACAGCCATTGAGAATGAAGACAATTGCTCAGGCGGCGCTGGCCATCAGCGCTTGCACTTGGCCAACACCACCTGACAGGTATGCGGCGTACCGCCGGAGCGGCTGGCGTAGCGCATGCAGTTGTGCAGGGACTTCTGCCGGGCAATGCTCATGCTCGCCCCCCAGGCCAGACCGCCCTCGCCCGCTGTCGGCAAGGCCTTGGCATAGCAGTTCGACCCCGCTGCCGCAGCAGCGTACCGAGCCGTGCTGGCTTTGCTGCTGCAGCCAGCGGCCAGGGCGAGGTTGATGGCAAGCAAGGTGCACAAGGCCCATGACAGGCTCTGGCGCGCAGGTTTTCCCCACATGTCGAGGACTCCAGAAACAAAAGCTGCAGAGCCTGGCCGGTCTGCCTGAAGATTTCAACCGCGGCTATTGGGCCCTGAAACGCCAGACGATCTCGACCACCCGTGAAGCCAGAACCAGATAAAGCACGCACAACAACACCTGCAGCACCGAGTGGTAAGGCAGCTTGGCCAAGCGGTGCAACGTATCGCTGACATTGAGCAACAACAGCACCGCCGAGACCAGGATCAGGCCCCAACCCGTCAGATTCGATACCCAAAGCCCGAGCAGAACCTGGTGGTTACCGTGGATCGCCTCGGTGCCTGCCGCGAACAGCAACGCACAGACCAGCAGATTCTTGAAGTTATCGAAGACTTTGGTGCTCAGGTCGGCGTCCAGCAGCTCAAGGTACTTTCGCCAAAGTTTGCGCATAACCTCTCCCGACAGAGCGGTGCCCGCGTTAGCGAAATTCTAGAAGAAGTTGAACGACTTGCCGGCCATCGACAGGACGGGTTTTCTTTCCCGCCCCAGTAGTGACGCAGGCATGACCCTTGTATGCTGTCCTGCGCCGCGAACGCCCTTCTGCACCGGACTCCGCTGACCTATGGCCGTCGACCTCCAAGCGCTTTACCCCAAACTGATCCATCTGATGCTGGACACGGTCTTTGTGGTCGACCGGGACAACGAAATCGTCTTCGTGAGTGACGCCTGCGAAACCCTGCTCGGCTATCGAGCCAGCGAATTGGTCGGCACCCCGATCACCCACTACATGCATCCCGACGACCTGGAAGCCACCCGCGCCTCGATCATCCGCATCATGAATGGCCAGCCCCATGTGGATTTTCGCAATCGTTACATCCGCAAGGATGGCGGTGTGGTGCACATCCTGTGGGCGGCCTTCTGGTCCGATGAAGTCGGGGCCCGCATCGGCGTGGCGCGCAACGTCACGGCCCTGGCCCAGGCCGAGAAGGAACTGCGCTTTCTCGCCCACCATGACCCGCTGACTCAGCTGGTCAACCGCTCGCTGTTCAACGACCGGCTGGAATCGGCCCTGCACACGGCACACCGCCAACAGAGCACACTGGCGCTGCTGTTCGTGGACATCAACGACTTCAAGGGCATCAATGATGTCCATGGCCATGCAGCGGGCGACCGCGTGCTGTGCACGGTCGCGCGACGGCTCGAAGCCTGCGTGCGCGAGACCGACACCGTGGCACGCATAGGCGGTGACGAGTTCATCGTGCTGTTGACCGACATCCCATCGCACAGCGCGGTGGCCGAAAAGATCGCGCAGATCCTCGCGGCCATGGCCGAGCCGTTGGACGCCGAGTTCGGCGAGATCAAGATGCCTTCCTGCAGCATCGGCGTGGCCTGCTACCCGGCGGATGGCGAGGATGCCGACGCGCTGCTCAGCCATGCCGATCACGACATGTACCGGATCAAGCGACAGCGCTCGGGCACGCGCTGATACGCGCCTGAAATCAAGCGCTTGAGACAACCTGGCGCGATTGCGCGATACTATTGTGCCACCACTTTTTCTGGAAAAGGACTTCACCCCATGAAGCGTCTGTTTGCCTACACCCTGGTCGCGCTGGCCCTGGCCGGCTGCGACAAAGCCGAGCAGAACACCGCCCAGGCCACCGTACCCACCGGACAATGCGCCAAGGACATCGACTGCAAAGGCGATCGCATCTGCGAAAGCGGCCAATGCGTCAGCCCGCAGGCCCCGCACACCCTCGCCGCCAAGCCCCCGGTGGCGCCGGAACTGGCCCCCGCTGCACCGACCATGGCCTACGAAACGCTGCTGGTCAGCGGCGACAGCGCAGGCCCCTTCAGCATCCAGCGCATGGAACTGGGCACCGCGCTGATGTACCCGTCGCGGGCCGGCGTCGTGAACGTCATGGAGTCGGTCGTCGAAGATGTCGAAGCGACCGGCTATGTCACCATCGAGAAGGCCTATTCGTTCGGTCCCAGCAAATACGTGGTGGTGGTGTCCACCGGTGAAGGCGGTAACGCCTGCCCCGCGTCCACCTATGTCTTCAGCTTCGACACCAAGGGCGAGTACGTGGACGGCAAACAGGCAGTCGATGGCTGCTCCGAAGTCGTCGAGTCGCTGGCCGAGGGCAACAAGCTGACGGTCAAGAAGGATGGCGTCGCGACGGTGGTGTACAACGGCGTCGTGCAGTAACACCGGAACGCCCAAGCCCAGCGCCAGCACTGGGCTTTTTTCACCCTCGATTTTCCGGCCACGGCGGTGGATCATCAGTCGATCGGATGTGTGGAGATGACTTCGATGGCAATGCCGGCCCTGATCAATGCCGACCTGCGGCAAACGGTGATCGTGCAGGGACACGCCCTGCCCTGGATCCCCAGCCCGCAAGCCGGGGTGGAGCGACGCCTGTTGTTCCGCATCGGCCAGGAGCAGGCCCGCGCCACTTCGCTGGTGCGTTATGCGCCAGGCAGCCGGTTCAATGCCCACGCCCATCCGGGCGGTGAGGAATTCCTGGTGCTGGAGGGGGTCTTCGAGGACGAACAGGGGCAGTATCCAGCTGGCAGCTATGTGCGCAACCCACCCGGCAGCCGGCACTCGCCGGGGTCGGCCCAGGGCTGCGTCATCTTCGTGCACTTGCGCCAGTTCCATCCCGAGGACCATGAGCGCGTGGTCGCACAGGTGCCCGACCAGGGTGACCGGGCACTGTGGCACAACATGCATGAACGGGTATGGGTGCAGCAGGCCCGGCCCGGACAGACGCTGGAGATTGCCAACCCGCGAGGCCTGGAACTGTTCGTGCTCGACGGCCAGTTACGGGGTGACGGCTTCGCGTTGCGGCCCTGGAGCTGGATGCGCCTGCCGCCGGGGGCTGCGGTCCAGGCGGTGGCGGGCGATGCCGGGGCGCGGATCTGGATCAAGGATGCCGCGCTGGACCTCACGGCCTGTTGATCCAGCGCGCGCTTCGCTACTTTTGGTATCACAGTATTACGGTATACCTAAAATCGCGACACCTCTACGGCCCTGAAATGCCCTTGGAATGCGCCTTTTGGGCAAAACGCCGAGCGTGGCCCGAAGATTGCTTTGCTCTTTTCAACCGTTTCTGGGCGCACCCACATGGGCACTTTCTTCACCACCGCAGGCAATCGTCATCAAGCTGCCCCCAACAGGGCTGGCGATGACCGACATGCCCTGCCCAGTGCCATGCAAGGCTTCCTTCGCCATGGAGTCGCCCCCGCTCAGGTCACCCTGCCACGCCTGCCGGCCTGCGTGGCGGCCAAACAGAACGGGTTCTGGCAAATAGTCGCGTAAGCCCCCCCTTCGAGCGTCGTCTCGACCTTCCCACAAGCGCCCGGCTCGCCTGGACGCTGCGACTGTTCGTTCGCCCTCAAGGCGCCTCCTGCGACGGCGCCAGGGGCACTGTACCCGAGTGATTTACCATGACCTGTACCAGCGCACTTCTCGTGATCGACCTGCAACAGGAGGACGGCTTCCCCCTGGAGCGTTTCGACCAGGTCGTCGGCAACGCCGGCGCCCTCATCGGCGCAGCCCGCCGCCTTGCCATCCCCGTGATCTACACCCGCCACGTCAACAACGCCCAAGGCCACGACCTGGCGCACGGGGAGCCGGTGGACGAGCATGGCCAACCGACCAGCTACCGCGCCGGCACCTCGGCGGTAGAGGTCCTCGACGCCCTGGCGCCACATGCCGGCGACCAGGTGCTGGACAAGCACCGTTACAGCGCCTTCCATGGCACCGACCTGGCGCAGCGGCTTCGAAGCCAGGGGATCGAACATCTGGTGGTGTTCGGCGTGCTGACCGATGTGTGCGTCATGACCAGCGTGTTCGATGCCTACCAGCACGGCTTCACCCTGAGCCTGGTCGCCGATGCCTGCACGGCCACGACGCTGGGTGCGCACTATTCAGCCCTGATGATCCTCTCCAACTGGATCTACGGGCTGGAGATCTTCTCCACGTCACAGCTGCTGCGCCATTGGCAGCAGCAGCCGGCAGGCTCGGTGCGTACCGATACGCCCGACCACCTCGCCTTCCACCCCGAGGCATTCGTCGACGCGATCCAACGCTTCGAACACCGCCTTGCCCATGATTGCTAAGTGTGGAGAGATCCTGATGAAAGTTGAAAATCGCAGCATCGATTTCATCCCTGAAGGCGAGCGCTACGGCCAGGCGCGTTCGCTGTTCTTCGTGTGGTTCGGCGCCAATGCCAACATCACCACGGTCGCGGCCGGCGTCTTGCCCATCAGCCTGGGCCTCAACCTGTTCTGGAGTGCGCTGTCGATTCTTTTGGGCTCGATGATCGGTGCCCTCTTCATGGCGTCACATTCTGCCCAGGGGCCCAAGCTGGGCATCCCACAGATGATCCAGAGTCGGGCCCAGTTCGGCGTCTATGGCGCGATCGTGCCCTTGTTGTTCGTCATGCTCATTTACCTGGGCTTCTTCGTCAGTAATACCCTGCTCGCCGCCCAGGCCGTCGCCAGCGCCAGCCCGATCGGCAATGGCGGCAACATCGTGGTGCTGGGTGCGGTGTGCTTCCTGGTCGCGCTGTTCGGCTACCAATTGATCCATCGCCTGCAAAAGCTACTGACGCTGGCTTCGCTGGCGGTGTTCGGCATCGCGACCTGGCTGGCGCTCAGCTTGCCGTTGCCAGCCGGGCAATGGTCGCTCGAGGGCTTCAGCCTGCCGACCTTCCTCGCCTCGGTGAGCATCGCGGTCACCTGGCAACTTTCCTATGCGCCCTACGTGGCCGACTACTCCCGCTACTTGCCTACCGAAACCCCGACGCGGCAGGTGTTCTGGTACAGCTACCTGGGCACGGTGATCGGCGGGAGCTGGATGATGCTGCTGGGTGCGGTGCTGGCCAAGGCAATGGCCGGATTCGGGGACAACGTCGGCTTGAACCTGGTGGGCTTGCTCGGCGGCAGCACGGTGTTGATGTTCGCCTTCGTGCTCTACGGCCAGATCGCCATCAACGTCTTCAACCTGTACGGGGCATTCATGTCGACAGTCACCGTGATCGAGCCCTTCACCGCGCTCAAGGTCACCGCGTGGGTGCGGGCAGGGTTGCTGCTGGTGATTGCCGCTGCGGCTACAGGGTTGTGCACGCTTGCCCAGGATGACTTCATTGCGTTCTTCCTGAACTTCATCTTCTTCATGAGCTACTTCCTGATCCCGTGGACGGCCATCAACCTGGTCGACTACTACGTCGTGCGCAAAGGGGTATACCGCATCGAGGACATCTTCCGGCCGAGCGGGATCTATGGACGGGTGAATGGCGTGGCGATCGGCGTATTCCTGGTCACCATCGTGCTGGAGGTGCCGTTCATGAACACTTCGATGTACGCCGGGCCCATCGCCACCCACCTGCAAGGGGTTGACCTGGCCTGGGCAGTCGGCCTGATTTTCCCAGCGCTGACCTATTACTGGCTGATGGGCAGACGCAAGGCGCTGGCCGGCGCCTGCGCATAAGACCAGGCCCTTCTGCGGCGCGTTCTTCGCGGATGAACCCGCTCCTACAGGATCGGCGCCGATCCGGTGGGAGCAGGTTCATCCGCGAAAAAAAGCTGCGTGAGAGGGGCTACGGAGTTTGAGGGAGCGGCCGAAGGGCCGCGAAAGGGGCGCACCGCGCCCCCCGATAGCCGCCAAGGCTGGCGACTGGCTCAGCGCAGGGTCACCTTGGCCCGTGCGCTGTGCAGCTTCTTGTAGCTGTCGATCAAGCGCAGGTGGCGGTCGAGGCCTTCGAGCTTCATGCTCGTCGGTGTCAGGCCATGGAAACGCACGCTGCCGTCAACCGAACCCAGTACCGCATCCATGCGCGCATCGCCAAACATGCGGCGGAAGTTGGCTTCGTAGTCGGCCAGCTCCAAGTCCTCGTCCAGTTCCACTTCCAGCACCACGTTCAAGGCCTGGTAGAACAGCCCGCGCTCGACGGTGTTATCGTTGAACTGCAGGAAAGTCTCCACCAGTTCCTTGGCCGCCTCGAACTGCTCCAGGGCGAGGTAGATCAGCAGCTTGAGCTCCAGGATGGTCAACTGCCCCCAGACCGTGTTGTCGTCGAACTCGACGCCGATCAAGGTGGTGATGTCGGTGTAGTCATCCAGCTCGCTCTCTTCCAGCCGCTCGACCAGCGCCGCCAGGGCGTCATCGTCCAGGCGGTGCAAGTTGAGGATGTCGGCACGGAACAACAGGGCCTTGTTGGTGTTGTCCCAGATCAGGTCATCCACCGGATAGATTTCCGAGTAGCCCGGCACCAGGATGCGGCAAGCGGTTGCACCGAGGTGCTCGTACACCGCCATGTACACCTCTTTGCCCATGTCCTCGAGGATGCCGAACAATGTGGCGGCCTCTTCGGCGTTGGAATCCTCGCCTTGGCCGGAGAAGTCCCACTCGACGAACTCGAAGTCGGCCTTGGCACTGAAGAAGCGCCAGGACACCACGCCGCTCGAATCGATGAAGTGCTCGACGAAGTTGTTCGGCTCGGTCACGGCGTGGCTGGAGAAGGTCGGCTGAGGCAGATCGTTCAGGCCCTCGAAGCTGCGCCCCTGCAGCAGCTCGGTCAGGCTGCGCTCCAGTGCCACTTCGAAGCTTGGGTGTGCACCGAAGGACGCGAACACACCGCCGGTACGCGGATTCATCAAGGTAACGCACATCACCGGGAACTCACCGCCGAGCGAGGCGTCCTTGACCAGCACCGGGAAGCCCTGCTCTTCGAGCCCCTGGATACCCGCGAGGATCGCGGGGTACTTGGCCAGCACCTCCTGCGGCACATCCGGAAGCGCCAGCTCGCCTTCGAGGATTTCGCGCTTGACCGCCCGCTCGAAGATTTCCGACAGGCACTGCACCTGCGCTTCGGCCAGGGTATTGCCGGCGCTCATGCCGTTGCTCAGGAACAGGTTCTCGACCAGGTTGGACGGGAAGTACACCACCTCGCCGTCGGACTGGCGCACATAGGGCAGCGAGCAAATGCCGCGCTCGACGTTGCCAGAGTTGGTGTCGTACAGGTGCGAGCCACGCAGCTCGCCTTCAGGGTTGTAGATTTCCAGGCAGTACGGATCGAGGATTTCCGCAGGCAGTGCGTCTTTGCGACCCGGCTTGAACCAGCGCTCGTCCGGGTAATGCACGAACGGCGCGTTGGCGATGTCCTCGCCCCAGAACTGGTCGTTGTAGAAGAAGTTGCAGTTCAGGCGTTCGATGAACTCGCCCAGGGCCGACGCCAGGGCGCTCTCCTTGGTCGCGCCCTTGCCATTGGTGAAGCACATCGGCGAGTGGGCATCGCGGATGTGCAGCGACCATACGTTGGGCACGATGTTGCGCCAGGAGGCGATCTCGATCTTCATGCCCAGACCGGCCAGGATCTGCGACATGTTGGCGATGGTCTGCTCCAGTGGCAGGTCCTTGCCTGGGATGTAGGTGCTCGCGCTCGGGTCAGTGTCCACCATCAGCAACGCCTGGGCATCGGCGTCGAGGTTCTCCACCTCTTCGATGACGAACTCAGGCCCGGTCTGTACAACCTTCTTCACCGTGCATCGCTCGATCGAACGCAAGATGCCCTGGCGGTCTTTTTCGCTGATGTCCGCCGGCAGTTCCACTTGGATCTTGAAGATCTGTTTATAGCGGTTTTCCGGATCGACAATATTATTCTGAGACAGACGAATATTATCGGTCGGAATGTTTCGTGTATTGCAGTACAACTTTACAAAGTACGCCGCACACAAGGCCGAGGAGGCCAGGAAATAATCGAACGGCCCCGGTGCCGAACCATCGCCCTTATAGCGAATCGGCTGGTCGGCCACGACCGTGAAGTCATCAAACTTGGCTTCAAGTCGAAGGTTGTCGAGAAAGTTGACCTTGATTTCCATGCGGGGGATACCGTGATAACGAGCAAAACGAAAATGGCGGCCATTATCCGGTTTTTCCCCGCGAAAGTCTTGTGCTTTTCGGCCGTGGGCGCGGCGCCCGGCAGGCCAGGCGCAGGGCGCCTCCCGGCTTGTTCAGGCTCGCTCCCGGGCCTGCATGCACCGTGCTTGGTCACCTGCGCAAGCCCGACCAACCGGCCCGGCATAATGCTTCCCCGAACAATTAACAGATTGTTTAAAAATACTTTTCCCCGAGAGTACGCCATCCGTGAGCTTATTCTTGCGACATTAAGGACTGCCCCACCAATAGCGAATTTAATAACTTTCCGCACATTGGCAAACTGCCACGCTGGCGCTTAACATGGCAAAACTGATGGACCTGCCGCCGAGCCCAAAGGACTTCCCGTGCTCTTGAGTATTCCCACCCTCATTCTCGTCACCGTCTTCCTGCTCGGTCTGATGGGCACACTCACCCTGCACACCTGGGCGCGTGGCAAACGTGAGCGGCCGCTGGGTTATCTGGGCGCGATGTTGTTGCTGGCCTCGGTGGGCGTCGCCTTGATCAGCCTGCGCGAGCGCGGCTACGACCTCGTTCCCCTGGTGCTGGGCAATATCGTGCTGTTGTTGTCAGCCGCACTGGGCTGGACAGCCATGCGCACCCTGGCCGGGCGCGCGCCCTACTTGCCCGGCATTGCCATGGGTGTGGTGGTGTGGCTGCTGTTCTGCTTCACGCCGGTGTTCTACGACTCGCTGTCACTGCGCATCACGGTGTATTCGACCCTTGCCGCGGCCTACTCGGGCCTGGGCATCGTCGAGCTGTGGCGCAGCCGCAATCGCCTGGACATGGCGTACCTGCCGGCCCTGTTGATTCTGGGCATGCACACCATCTTCTACATCGTGCGCCTCATCGTCGATGAAGGCCTCTCGCTGGAAAACGCCTTGTCCGGCAGTGGCGATGGCGCACGGTTCTTTGCCGTCATGCTGTTCGAGTCGATGCTCTATGCCACTGGCATCGCCTATATCACCCTGGCAATGGTCAAGGAGCAGGCCGAGAAGAAGTACAAGACGGCCGCCAACACCGACGAGTTGACGGGCATCGGCAACCGCCGGGCATTCATCACCCAAGGTGAGCAGATCCTGGCCGAGGCCAAACGCACCCACACCCCCATCACCCTGCTGCTGTTCGACCTGGACCATTTCAAGCGCCTCAATGACAGCCTCGGTCACCAGGCAGGCGACCAGGCGTTGATCGCCTTCAGTCAGCTGGCGACCCGCAACCTGCGCCACGGCGATGTGTTCGGCCGGATCGGCGGCGAGGAATTCGCCTGCCTGCTGCCCGGTGCGGGGGAGCAGATCGCGACCCTGGTCGCGCAGAACATTCGTCAGCGCTTTCACAGCGCTGCACTGCCCACGCCAGGGAGTCTGAGCGTCAGCATCGGCGTTGTCACCAGCGAGGCCGCAGGCTACGAACTCTCGCGCCTGCTGGCGCTGGCGGACGACGCGCTGTATGCCGCCAAGGCCGCGGGACGCAACCGTGTCCATGTGTTCGAGCACAGCGCAGCCAACGAGCCGGCCATCGAAGGCTAGGCCAACCCCGTGCGCTCCAGGTATGCCGCCAAGTACTCGATGAACGCCAGCACCTTCCCCGTCGCCCGCCGATGGCTGGGGTACACCGCCAGGATCTTCGGCCCGAAGGCATCGGGGTCGATCGCGTAATCTTCCATCAAGCGTACCAGGCGCCCATCGGCCAGATAGGGCGCGCCACTCCACAGCGGCACATGAAACAACCCGCCACCGGCCAGCGCGCTGGCCAGCAGCAGGTCGTAGTTGTCGCTTTCCAGTCGAGCATGGGTGGGCTGCAGCAGGCTCAGACGCTCGCCGTCCTTCTCCACCCACCAGTAGGTGCGGCTCAGGGCGGCATGGCGATACAACAGCCAGTCGTGCTGATCGAGGGTCTGGGGCGTGACCGGTATCGGGTTGCGCGCCAGGTAGTCGGGGCTGGCGCACAGGGTCAGGCGGTTGCGACCGACCTCCTTGGCGATCAACCCGGGCAAGTCGTTGTGGCCTTCGCGCAGGGCCAGGTCGTAGCCGCTTTCCACCAGATCGACGAAGTCATCGGAGAGGTCCACGCGCAGGCGGATCTGCGGATAGTCGCGCAGAAACTGTGAGCACACCGGGTCCAGAAAGGCCCGCCCATAGGCCAGCGGCGCCGTCAGCCGCAGGATCCCATGCAGACCGTGTTGCATCTGCCCCACCACTTCGCCGACTTCATGCATGCGCATGAGCACCTGGCGCGCGGTTTCCAGGTAGACCTTGCCGGCTTCGGTCAGCACCGTGCGCCGCGTGCTGCGCTCGAACAGCCGCACGCCCAGGTCAGCCTCCAGATGGCTCACGGCTTTGGTCAGGGCCGACGGGGTCTTGCCCAATTGCTCGGCGGCGCGGCTGAAACTGCCGTGCTCGGCAGTGGCGACGAACATGGTGATGGCGGCGAACTTGTCCATGGTTTTTCCATTCAGGAAAAAAGCTTTTGCGCATTTCGGGCGTTCTGCCTGCCCGGGCCAGCCGTTAGTCTCGCCAACAGCCCCCAAAAAACAAGAGGTTTTGCAATGAGACGTTTCACGCCTACGTTGCTGTCCGTGGCGCTGGCCTTTGCCTCGATGGATTCGATGGCCGCTGTGGATCTGGTGCTGCTCAATGGCAAGCTGTACACCGCCGACCCCGCCCACCCGTCTGCGCAGGCCATGGCCGTACAGGACGGCAAAGTGCTCGAAGTAGGCACCGATGCCCAGATCAAGGCCCTGGCCAGCAGCACGACCCAAGTCGTCGACCTGGGCGGAAAGCGGGTCATGCCGGGGATGATCGACAGTCACTCCCACGCCATCTTCGGTGGCCTGGAGCTGTCGGCGGCCAGCCTGGCCGATGAGGAGGACGTGCCCACCGCGGAGCTGGAAAAACGCTTGCGCACCTGGCGTGACGACGGCACAGCCCGCCAGGGCGATGTGCTGACCGTGGTCGGGGTAAGCTCCACCTACTGGTCCAAGGCCGAGGAACTGGGCGCGACCTTCAACCACGGTGAGTGGGCAAAGGTGCCGGTGGTGTTCATCGGCAGTGACCATCACACCGCCTGGGCCAACCAGGCCATGCTCGACCGCGCCGGTATCGACGCCAAGCTGCTGGCCGCCCTGCCCGCCGCCGAACGCGACACCCTGGGCCAGAAGCAAGATGGCACACCCAATGGATTTGCCGTGGATGCCGGCTGGGACCGCATCAGCGCCGCCATACCCTCCCCCAGCGCCGACGCCCTGCTGCACGCTGCCGACGCCGCGGTGAAATACAACAACGCCTTCGGCATCACCGCCTGGATGGACCCGGCCGCCAACGCCGCACCTGGGGAGTCGGTGTTCAGCCTCAAGCCCACGGAAAAATCCATCGGCGTACTGCCGGCCTACAAGGCCCTGGCCGAGAAAGGCCAGTTGAACGCCCATGTCGCCGCGCTGCTGGTGGCCAACCCCAAGAGCCTGCCGGCCGACCTCGACACCCTGGACAAAGTTCGCCAGAAATTCCAGGGCATCCCCAACCTGACGCTGCCCGGCATCAAGGTATTCGCCGACGGCGTGGTGGAATACCCGGCGCAAAGCGCGGCGATGCTCGAGCCCTACAGCAACTCCCACAAAACCGGAGAGCTCTTGATCGACCCGGCGCATTTCGGCGAGCTGGTCAGCGCCGCCGACGCCCGAGGCTGGCTGGTACACATCCACGCCATCGGTGACCGGGCGGTACGCGAATCGCTCAACGGCATCGCCCAGGCGCGCAAGGACCGCCAGAGTGGCGTCACCCACTCCATCACCCACCTGCAACTGGTGAACCCCACCGAGTTCGCCCGCTTCAAGCCCTTGAACGTGATCGCCTCGATGCAACTGCTCTGGGCCTCGGGCGACGAATACACCCTGGACATGGTCAAGCCCTACGTCAGCCCCCATGTCTTCCCCTACCAGTACCCTGCCCATTCGCTGCTCAGCCACGGCGCCACCATCGCCGGGGCCAGCGACTGGTCGGTGTCCTCGCCCAACCCGTGGCTGGCCATTCACCAGGCCATCACCCGCGAAGGCCCCAAGGGTGTGCTCAATCCCAAGGAGCGCATCGACCGCCAGACCATGTTCCAGGCCTACACCCTCAACGCCGCACGCACCATTGGCCTGGACAAGCAGATCGGCTCGCTCACACCCGGCAAGCAAGCCGACTTCATCGTGCTGGACCGCGATGTGCTCACCGTTGCAGACAATGACCTGGCCGACACCCGCGTCCTGCAGACCTGGTTCGGCGGCCGCGAAGTCTACAAAGCCGAGCACTGATCCCCATTGCACCACACCAAGCTCCCGGGCCACCCGGGAGCCAGGCCGCGCTTTGCCCGCACCTGCCAGAACAATCACAACAAACAGGTACCTTCATGCGCCGCATCCTGCTCCTTGCCTCGACCCTGGCCCCCTTGACCAGCCAGGCCGTGTCCCTGAGTGATGACTTCTACCTGGAGATCGAACCCGCGCTGGTCAGCGATTACCGTACCCGCGGCATCTCCCAGACCCAGAACGACCCCGCCGCCCAGCTCGCCATCACCCTGCAGCACGCCAGCGGCCTGTACCTCGGCGCCTGGACCTCCAACGTGGACTTTGGCTTCGGCACCAAGACCCGCCAGGAGGTGGACTACTACGCTGGCTGGTACTGGCAGGCCACCGATGAGATCAGCCTGGATGTGGGCTACCTCAAGTACACCTACCCCAAGTCGAGCCTGTACAACCTGAGCGACTACTACGCCGCCCTCACCGTCTACGGCGTCACCCTGGGGGCGAACTACTCCAACGACACCGGCAGCGCCCTGGGCGATGACCAGGACACGCTCTACAGCTACGTGAGCTACGAAACCGCCCTGCCGCTGGAGATCGGCTTGCAGCTGCGCTACGGGCGCATGGACTTCAAGGATCCGATGTACACGGCCGCCGATGGCAAGGCATCGTCCGATCACCACGAATGGGAAGTGAAGCTGACCCGTGAGCTGGCCGGTCTGACCTGGGGCTTGTCGTACATCGACACCGACCTGTCCAAGACCGAATGCGCCAGCAGCTATGGGTTCGATGATGTGTGTTCGGCGACCTGGGTGGGGAGTGTGAGCAAGAAGTTCTGAATCAGGGCTGCACAGGCAGCCCCGGCACACTGTCGTTGCGTTGCCTGCACGGACGCTTTCGCGGGTGAACCCGCCCCCATAAGGATCATCGCCAACCCTGTGGGAGCGGGTCTATCCGCGAAGCAGTCGTCACATATCCAGGCATGCGAGCCCTTGCGTCGAAAGCGTTGGGTCAGGTGGTGCGCGTCGCAACCGCCGCCACCTGCTGATCGGCATGGTACGACGAGCGCACCAACGGCCCCGAGGCGACGTTGCCAAAGCCCATGGCCAAGGCCTGCTCGGCGAACCAGGCAAAAGTGTCCGGATGCACGAAGCGCTGCACCGGTAGGTGGCTGCGCGAGGGTTGCAAGTACTGGCCCAGGGTCAGCATGTCGACCTGGTGTTCGCGCATGCGCTGCATCACCTCTAGCACCTCCTCGTCGGTCTCGCCCAGCCCCAGCATCAGCCCTGACTTGGTTGGCACGCCAGGGATACGCTGCTTGAACCGCTCCAGCAAATCCAGCGACCACTCGAAATCCGAGCCCGGCCGCGCCGCCTTGTACAGGCGTGGCACGGTTTCCAGGTTGTGGTTGAACACATCCGGCGGCGCCTGTTCGGTGATCGCCAGGGCCACATCCATACGCCCTCGGTAGTCCGGCACCAGGGTTTCCAGCTGGATGCCCGGCGAACGCTGGCGGATCTCGCGCAGGCAGTCGACGAAGTGCTGCGCCCCGCCGTCGCGCAGATCGTCCCGGTCGACCGACGTGATGACCACGTACTTCAGGCGCAACTCGGCGATGGCGATCGCCAGGTTGCGAGGCTCATCGACATCCAGCGGCTTGGGCCGGCCATGGCCCACGTCGCAAAACGGACAACGGCGCGTGCAGATGTCGCCCATGATCATGAACGTCGCCGTGCCACCGGAGAAACATTCCCCAAGGTTCGGACAGGACGCCTCCTCGCACACGCTGTGCAGCTTGTGTTTGCGCAACAAGGCCTTGATGCGCGCCACCTCCGGCGTGGTCGGGATCTGCACGCGGATCCAGTCCGGTTTGCGCGGTACCTCCTCGGTGGGCAGGATCTTGACCGGGATGCGCGCCACCTTCTCGGCGCCGCGCAGCTTGACCCCGGGCTCCAGGGGCGCCGGGCGGGTAGCGACAGGCTGGGTTTGGTTCATCTTCATGCTCCGGCAGGCAGGCCTTCAGCCTCGGTAGTAACGTTGCGCCACGAACGGCGTGCGGGTCACGCGCATCGGCACCCGCTTGCCTCGCACCTCGGCGAAGACCTCGGTGTCCAGGGTCGCCCCGGCGCTCTGCACGTAGCCCATGGCCAACGGGCCGCCCAGGCTCGGGCCGAAACCACCGCTGGTGACCTGGCCGATCACCTGGCCTTGGTCATCGAGCAATGGCGCGCCTTCGCGCACCGGCACTCGCTCCTGGGCCAGCAGACCGACTCGCTTGCTCGGCACGCCATCGCGCAACTGGGCGAGGATGCGCTCGGCACCGGGGAAGCCACCTGGGCGCACGCCATCGACACGACGGGCCTTGGAAATCGCCCAGGCCAGGCTCGCCTCGACCGGCGTGGTGTGTTGGGCCATGTCGTGGCCATACAGGCACAGCCCGGCCTCCAGGCGCAGCGAGTCACGCGCCCCCAGGCCGATGGCCTCGACCTCGGGCTCGGCCAGCAGCGAGCGGGCCAGCATCAGGGCATCCTGGGTCGGCACGGAGATCTCGTAGCCGTCCTCACCGGTATAGCCCGAGCGGCTGACATAACAGTCGACACCCAACAACCGTACGCGAGCGAACTGCATGAAGGTCATGGCTTTGACTTCAGGGGCCAGGCGCGCCAGCACCGTGGCGGCCGCCGGCCCCTGCAGGGCGAGCAAGGCGCGGCTGTCGAACAGCGACTCGACCTCGCACAGCCCTTCCAGATGCTGCTTGAGGTGCTGCAAGTCCTGCGCCTTGCACGCGGCGTTGACCACCAGGAACAGGTAGTCCCCGGCGTTGGCCACCATCAGGTCATCGAGGATGCCGCCTTGGGCGTCGGTGAACAGCGCATAGCGCTGCATGCCCACCGGCAGGTCGACGATATCGACCGGCACCAAGGTCTCCAGGGCCTTGGCGGCATTGGCGCCGTGCAGACGGATCTGCCCCATGTGCGAGACGTCGAACAGGCCGGCCTGTTCACGGGTATGGAGGTGCTCCTTGAGCACCCCCAGTGGGTACTGCACCGGCATGTCGTAGCCAGCGAACGGCACCATGCGGGCGCCCAGTTGCAGGTGCAGGGCATGCAGCGGCGTTTTTTGTAGTGGTTTGTTGGACACGGAAGACTCCTGGCATTCGATGAGGTGAACGATCACGCCGCCGTGGCGCCATACGCCCGCGGTGGCGAGCCCTGCGGATCAGGCCGAATAGACCGGGAACCGCGCGCACAGCTCGGCGACCTGGCGGGCCACCTGGGCCTCGACATCGGCATCGCCCAGATGCTCGAGAATGTCGCAGATCCACGACGCCAGGGCGCGGCACTCCGGTGCCTGGAAGCCACGGGTGGTGACGGCCGGCGTGCCCAGGCGCAGGCCCGAGGTCACGAACGGCGATTGCGGGTCGTTGGGCACCGCGTTCTTGTTGACGGTGATATGCGCACGGCCCAAGGCGGCATCGGCGTCCTTGCCGGTGATGCCCTGACGGATCAGGCTGACCAGGAACAGATGGTTGTCGGTGCCGCCGGAGACCACATCGAAACCGCGCTGCATGAAGATCTCGGCCATGGCCTGGGCGTTGGCGACCACCTGCTGCTGGTAGGCCTTGAACTCAGGCGCCAGCGCTTCCTTGAAGCACACGGCCTTGGCTGCGATCACATGCATCAACGGGCCGCCCTGCCCTCCCGGGAATACCGCCGCATTGAGCTTCTTCTCAAGCTCCGGATCAGCCTTGGCCAGGATCAGACCGCCGCGCGGGCCGCGCAGGGTCTTGTGGGTGGTGGTAGTGACCACATCGGCATAAGGCAGCGGATTGGGGTAGACGCCCGCCGCGACCAGGCCCGCCACGTGAGCCATGTCGACGAACAGGTAGGCACCGACCTT
>NZ_KV793292.1:109299-139973 GCF_001808425.1 Pseudomonas sp. HMSC08G10
AGGTAGGCACCGACCTTGTCGGCGATGGCGCGAAAACGGGCAAAGTCCAGAGTCTTGGAGTAGGCCGAGAAACCAGCGACGATCATCTTCGGCTTATGCTCGAGCGCTAGGCGCTCGACCTCGTCGTAGTCGATCAGGCCATTGGCATCGATGCCGTACTGCACGGCGTTGTACAGCTTGCCCGAGGAGGACACCTTGGCGCCGTGGGTCAGGTGCCCGCCATGGGCCAGGCTCATGCCCAGCAGGGTGTCGCCAGGCTGCAACAGGGCCAGGTAGACAGCCGCGTTGGCCTGGGAACCGGAGTGCGGCTGGACGTTGGCATAGCCTGCGCCGAACAGCGCCTTGGCCCGGTCGATGGCCAGTTGCTCGACCACATCCACATGCTCGCAACCGCCGTAATAGCGCTTGCCCGGATAGCCTTCGGCGTACTTGTTGGTCAGCTCGGTGCCTTGAGCCTGCATCACCTGCGGGCTGGTGTAGTTCTCCGAGGCGATCAGCTCGATGTGATCTTCCTGGCGTTTGGCCTCGCGGGCGATGGCCTCGAACAGCGCAGGGTCGAAATCGGACAGTGTCAGGCTTTTATGGAACATGTGCGTGTTTCCTTGTTGTTCTGGTTGAAGGCAAATCCTGCGAGGGCGGACGGCACCGGCGGTGCCGGTGTTCGCGGGTAAACCCGCGCCCACTGCCGCTTGAACATCGGGCCTTGTGGCCCAGCTCCTGTGTACTTGCTGGCAGCGCAGCCCCTGTGGGAGCGGGTTTACCCGCGAAGGCGGCCAACAGACCAACCTCGCATTCGCAGGTGCTCCCACTGCCACAGGGCGCGAGCGCAGCCCTGACGATCAGGCGTCCTGGTAGATCGACATCGGTGGACAGGCGCAGGCCAGGTTGCGGTCGCCATAGACGTTGTCCACGCGCCCTACCGGCGGCCAGTACTTGTTGTCGCGCAGCGAATCCTGCGGGTACACCGCCAGTTCCCGGCTATAGCCATGGCCCCACTCGCCGGCCAGCTCCGCCGCCGTGTGCGGGGCGTTCTTGAGTGGGTTGTCGTGCGTGTCCAGGGTGCCGTTCTCGACCGCACGGATCTCTTCGCGGATACGGATCATCGCCTCGCAGAAGCGGTCCAGCTCGTCCTTGGACTCGCTCTCGGTCGGCTCGACCATCAAAGTCCCGGCCACCGGGAAGGACATGGTCGGGGCATGGAAGCCGAAGTCGATCAGGCGCTTGGCCACGTCCTCGACGCTGATGCCGCTGCTGTCCTTGAGCGGGCGCAGGTCGAGGATGCATTCGTGGGCCACCAGGCCGTTCTCGCCGGTATAGAGCACCGGGTAGTGCTCCTCCAGGCGTCGGGCGATGTAGTTGGCGCTGAGGATCGCGACCTGCGAGGCGCGCTTGAGCCCTTCCCCACCCATCATGCGGATGTACATCCAGGTGATCGGCAGGATGCTGGCGCTGCCATAAGGCGCGGCGCTGACTGCGCCGTCCTTGCGCGCCATGTGCCCGTGGCCCGGCAGGAACGGCGCCAGGTGCGCCTTGACGCCGATCGGGCCGACACCTGGGCCGCCACCACCATGGGGAATGCAGAAGGTCTTGTGCAGGTTCAGGTGCGAGACGTCGCCGCCGAACTTGCCCGGCGCGCACAGCCCGACCATGGCGTTCATGTTGGCGCCGTCCAGGTACACCTGGCCACCGTGCGCATGGATGATTTCGCAGATGCGGGTGATGCCATCCTCGAACACGCCATGGGTCGAGGGATAGGTGATCATCAGCGCAGCCAGGTGCTCCTTGTGCTGTTCGGCCTTGCTCTGCAGGTCGGCCACATCGACGTTACCTCGCGCATCGCAGTTGACCACCACCACGCGCATGCCAGCCATCTGCGCCGTGGCCGGGTTGGTGCCATGGGCCGAGGACGGGATCAGGCACACGTCGCGCCCGGATTCGCCACGGCTGGCATGGTAGGCGCGGATCGCCAACAGGCCTGCGTACTCGCCTTGGGAGCCAGCGTTGGGCTGCAACGACATGGCGTCATAACCGGTCGCCGCGCAGAGCATCGCTTCCAGTTCGTCGGTCAGTTGCCGGTAGCCCTGGGCCTGTTCGGCCGGGGCGAACGGATGCAGCGCGCCAAACTCCGGCCAGGTGATCGGCATCATCTCGCTGGCGGCGTTGAGCTTCATGGTGCACGAGCCCAGCGCGATCATGCTGCGGTCCAGGGCCAGGTCCTTGTCGGCCAGGCGACGCAGGTAACGCATCAGCTCGGTTTCGCAGTGGTAACGGTTGAACACCTCGTGCTGCAGGAACGCACTCTGGCGCAGCAATGGCGTCGGCAGGCAATCCACACCGCTGGCCGCCAGCGCGGCGAAGTCCGGCAGGGCCTGGCCCGGCGCCGCGAACACCTGCCACAGGGCCTCGACGCTCTGTTGCTCGCAGGTTTCATCCAGCGACAGCCCCACACGCGCCGAATCGATCGGACGCAAATTCAGGCGCTGGGCATTGGCGGCCGCCAGGACCTCGCCCACGGGGCGCGCGGTCACCACGCTGACGGTGTCGAAGAAGTGCGACTGCTCCACCGAATGCCCGAGCTGGCGCAGGCCCTGCGCCAGGATCGAGGTCAGGCGGTGCACGCGGCGTGCGATCTGCGTCAGGCCTTCCGGGCCGTGGTAGACCGCATACATGCTGGCGATGTTGGCCAACAGGACCTGCGCGGTGCAGATGTTGCTGGTGGCCTTCTCGCGGCGGATGTGTTGCTCGCGGGTCTGCATGGCCAGGCGCAGGGCCGGCTTGCCGAAGCGGTCGATGGACAACCCCACCAGGCGGCCCGGCATGTCGCGCTTGAAGGCATCGCGGGTGGCGAAGAACGCCGCGTGCGGCCCACCGAAGCCCAGGGGCACGCCGAAGCGTTGGGCACTGCCGAACACCACGTCGGCGCCAAACTCGCCCGGTGGCGTGAGCAAGGTCAGGGCCAGCAGGTCGGTCGCCACCGCCACCAGGGCGCCTGCCGCATGGGCGCGCGCCACCAGGGCACGGTGATCGCCGATGGCTCCCGTGCTGGCCGGGTATTGCAAGAGCAGGCCGAAGTAGCCCTCCAGGTTTTGCCCTTGCAGGTGTGTTTCATCCCCCACCACCACTTCGATGCCCAGCGGCTCGGCGCGGGTGCGCACCACGTCGAGGGTCTGCCGGTGGCAGGCGTTGGAAACGAAGAACGCCGGGGCCTTGTTCGTGGCCAGGCGCTTGCAGAAGGTCATGGCCTCGGCAGCGGCGGTGGCCTCATCGAGCAGGGACGCGTTGGCGATCTCCATGCCGGTCAGATCGACGATCAGGGTCTGGAAGTTCAGCAGTGCTTCCAGACGGCCCTGGGAGATTTCCGGCTGGTATGGGGTGTAGGCGGTGTACCAGGCCGGATTCTCCAGCAGGTTGCGCAGGATGGGCGCCGGGGTATGGCACGGGTAGTAGCCCTGGCCGATGTGGTTGCGAAACAGCTGGTTCTTCGCGGCGATGGCCTTGATCGCGGCCAAGGCTTCGCTTTCACCCTGCCCCGGGGTCAGCTCGAGCACACTGGTGCCCTTGATGCTGTTGGGGATGACGCTGTCGATCAGGGCCTCGAGCGAGCCATGGCCGGTCAGCGCCAGCATGGCCTCGATGTCGGCCTCGCTCGGGCCGATGTGACGGGCAATGAAGCTGTTGTTCGTGCCCAGGGCAATCGGTGCTGTACTCATGGCGCCCTCCAGGCTCAGCCGTTGTCGGCCAGGAAGCGGTCGTAGCCGTCCTGGTCCATCAAGGTGTCGAGGTCCGCCAGGTTGTCCGCCTGGATGCGGAAGAACCAGCCGTCTTCCATGGGCGAGGCATTGACCAGCTCAGGGTCGGCGGCCAATGCCTGGTTGACCGCCACCACCTGGCCGTTGAGCGGCATGGTGATGTTGCTGGCGGCCTTGACCGACTCCAGCACCGCGACTTCATTCCCCTCGCCGTACTCGCCCGGCTCCGGCAACTGCACGAACACCACATCGCCCAGGGCCTGTTGGGCATAGGCGGTGATGCCAACGGTCAGCTCACCGGTCGCTTCCAGGCGCAGCCATTCGTGTTCAGGGGTAAAACGCAACGTGCTCATGGATCTTCCTCTTATTGTTGGATGGGCCCTGGATGCAGGACCTACCGCTACAAGAGCAAGGGGGATGCCAACTCGATAAAAACCTTTAATTTCAATCAGTTACTTTTATTTTATGCGTTTTCTGCGGCATCTCCCCTGGAGCGTAATCGCTCCAGGGACCAGGGCCTGCACTAGCGCGTCTGGGCCCATCCCTTGTAAAGCACGGCGTACGGATGTGCGGAGCAAATACGCTCCAATGGAGCGAAATCGAACCGGCCGTTTCACGACACGCGATTGGAAATACCGTACTTGCGCAGACGCTGCCCCACCGCCGTGTGCGAGGTCTGCAAACGCGCCGCCAGCTGGCGGGTGGAGGGATAGACGGCGTAGAACTTCTCCAGCAGCGATTTCTCGAAGCCTTGCACCGCAGCTTCCAGGCTGGTGACCTCCATCACATCGCTTTGCTGGCTGCTCAGCGCTGTCCCGGCCAGCTCCAGATCATCGCAGTCGATCACCTCCCCTTCACTGATCGCCGCAGCGCGGAAGATCACGTTCTGCAACTGGCGGATGTTGCCGGACCAACGATTGCCCAACAGCAGCGGATGGGTGGTCAACGCCAGCCGACACGGGGAACGCTGGATCTGGGCACAGGCCTGGTGCAAAAAGTGCTCGGCCAGCAGCAGGATGTCGGTGCCACGCTCGCGCAGTGGCGGCACCACCAGGTTGAGCACGTTGAGCCGGTAATAGAGGTCTTCGCGAAAACCGCCTTCGACCACCATGCTTTCCAGGTTGCGGTGGGTGGCGCACAGCACGCGGACATTCACCCGCACCTCGCCCCCACCCCCGACGCGACGGAAGCTGCCGTCATTGAGAAAACGCAGCAGCTTGGCCTGCAGATAGGGCGACATCTCGCCCACTTCATCGAGAAACACGGTACCGCCATCGGCCAGCTCCAGCAGGCCGGGCTTGCCCCCACGCTGGGCGCCGGTGAAGGCACCTGCGGAGTATCCGAACAGCTCGCTTTCGGCCAGGCTCTCGGGCAAGGCTGCGCAGTTCAAGGCCAGGAAGGACGCCTCACGGCGGTTGCTCAGGGCATGGCAGGCGCGCGCCACCAGCTCCTTGCCGGTACCGGTTTCGCCCTGGATCAGAATCGGCGCATCCAGGCTGGCAACCTTGTGCAAGCGGGTCTTGAGGTACTTGAGCGCCGGCGACTCACCTAACAGGGCGTCCAGCCCCTCGCCGGGGTCGTGCAGCAACGAGGCCAGACGTTCGCCGATACGACTGGGCGGATACAGCGTGAGCAAACCACCGACCAACGCATCGGCACCACCGCTGATGGGCGTAGCCTCCAGCAACAACGCCTGGCCCTGAAAGCTCACCTCGCACATGGGCAGGCGAAAGCCCTTGTCGATCAGGTTCTGCGCCAGGCGCGGCTCGGTGAACAGGTTCGACAACGGCTCCCCGGCAGGCTCGCGCCCCAGCAGCCTCACCAACGTGGGCGTGGCCAGCAGCACATGGCCATTGGGGTCCACCGCGAGCACCGGATCGCTCATGGCGGCCAGCAATGCCTCCAGTTGCAGGCGTCGGCGCTGGCCGGGCAGAAAGTCCACCAGCTCCACCGCCTGAACGCCCATCACCCGCAGCAAGGCATCGTGCAGTTCATCCAGCACGGCCTGGGACAGCGCCGGTGCATCGATGTAGACATTGGGCGGGATCATTTCCACCGCGTCTAGGTTGAGGTTGCGTGAGCCCAGCAGGGCGAGGATCTCCTGGGTGATGCCGACGCGGTCGATGAAGGTCACGTGAATGCGCATCGCGGGTCCCTTTTCTTGAAAAGACAACAAGGGGACCGCACGCCAATGCCGCCCCCTTGGGATGACCGAAGTGACGCCGAGGCTCAGTCCACTTCGTAGGAAAGCTGCACAGCCTCGGCCTTCTTGCGGCGGTTCGAGCGATAGGACACGCCCATCACCACGAACCACACCGGCACGAAGTACAGCGCCTGGCGGGTGTCATCCTCCAGGGCCAGCAAGGCAGTGATGAAGGCGAAGAACACCAGGCACGCCCAGGCCATGCGGGTGCCGCCGGGCATCTTGTAGATCGAGGCGCGGTGCAGGTCGACACGCTTCTTGCGGTAGGCCAGGTAGGACAGCAGGATCACCGACCACACGCACATGAACAGGATCGCCGACACCGTGGTGATCAAGGTGAACGCTTCGAGCATGTTCGGCACCAGGTAGATCAGCAGCGCCCCGCCCAGCAGGCAGGTGCAGGAGAAGATCAAGCCATTGGATGGCACCGCCCGCTTGGACAGTGCGCTGAACTTGCCAGGCGCATCACCGTCCACCGCCAGGCCGTAGAGCATGCGACTGGTGGAGAACACGCCGCTGTTGGCCGAGGAAGCCGCCGAGGTCAGCACCACGAAGTTGATGATCCCCGCCGCCGCCGGCAGGCCGGCCAGGACGAACAGCTCGACGAACGGACTCTTGCTCGGCACCACATCACGCCAGGGGGTCACGGCCATGATGGCGATCAAGGCCAGCACATAGAAGACGATGATCCGCAGCGGGATCGAGTTGATCGCCCGCGGCAGGTTGCGCTCGGGGTTCTTGGTTTCCGCTGCGGTGGTGCCGACCAGCTCGATGCCGACGAAGGCGAACACGGCGATCTGGAAGCCGGCGAAGAAACCCATCACACCATGGGGGAACATCCCCTCGTCATTCCACAGGTTGGCCAGCGACGCCACACTGCCGGTGGAGGACGGGTAAGCGGTGGCGACCATATAGAAGCCCGTGCAGACCAAGGCGCAGATCGCCACGACCTTGATCATGGCGAACCAGAACTCCAGCTCGCCGAACATCTTCACCGTCATCAGGTTAAGCGACAGCAACAGCCCCACGCAGCCCAGCGCCGGCGCCCACTGCGGAATATCCGGGAACCAGAACTGCGAATAGGCGGAGATGGCAATGACGTCGGCGATACCGGTCACGATCCAGCAGAACCAATACGTCCACCCGGTGAAGTACCCGGCCCAAGGACCGAGTAGGTCGTGGGCGAAGTCGATGAACGACTTGTACTTCAAGTTCGATAACAGCAGCTCGCCCATCGCCCGCATGACGAAGAACAGCATGAAGCCGATGATCATGTAGACGAAGATGATCGACGGCCCGGCCAGGCTGATGGTCTTGCCCGAGCCCATGAACAGGCCCGTGCCGATGGCACCGCCGATGGCGATCAGTTGGATATGACGGTTGGAGAGGTTGCGTTGCAGTTCGTGCGCTTGTTGGTCAGGCGGGCTGACACCCAGCGGCGAGTTGTTCATCGTTTTCACCTTGTAAGTCGAATTATTTTTATAACGTCACAAGTTCAAACGCCTCAGCCAGGTACCCACTGCATTGCCCGGCTGGACACAACCCCTGGAGCAAGGTCTGTGCCAGGCAAAAAGCCTCTGGAACGCCCATTCCAGGCGACCCTGTCGCATTCGGCATGTAATGAAGTCGCTCCAGGAAAAGCGCGTTGCGCGCCGATCGATGCGGTGCAGGCGTCATGAGCCGTACGCTCACGCCTGGCGTAGCGAAATCGCTCCAATGGAACGCTATCAATCCGCTTGGAGGTGACTGCGCAGCCCTTCGCGGATAAACCCGCTCCCACCTGGTCCGCGGAGAATCCTGTGGGAGCGGGTTTACCCGAGGCCGCCCAGAGCCCCTTCTCGCCTGCGACTGTAGATGCGCCGGCGCTTCGGAAAAATAGCCAAGGCAAGAAGTGGACTTCGGCAATTGCCGAAGTATCGACGCACAGCTCGGGTCAGGCCTCAGCCTGCGCCGCCTCTGCCAGCCCTCACTCGGCGGGGTCGACCTTCACCACCTGCCAGCTGTCGTCCGGGTCGAAGCGCTTCATCGCCTTGGCGACCTTCTCACCGCCAGGCCCCAGGTCCTTGTCGAACACCTGGCCGTCATGGCTGATCATGAAGCTCATCACCCCCGTCTCGTTGTACTTGGCAGGCCAGGCGATAAGCGCAAAGCCTCGGCTCATCTGGTCGCCGATCAGGTAGCTGTACGCGCCGCCAGGTGCCGAGGGGCCCTGGCCATCGAGAATGCGAAAGTGGTAGCCATACCAGTCATCGCCGACTACGTCCTGACCGAACAGCGGGCCCAGCGGGCTGATCTGGCCGTCGCCTTCGTCCGCCCAGTAGAGGCCGTCGTGCTTGCCAGGGCTGCTGAAGATTTTCTGAGCATACTCAAGCGCACCGTTACCGTTGCGATCCTGGGTGGCGTAGTCCATCTGCGCGTCGTGATACGCCAGCACCGACTGCAAGGCCGCCAGCTCATTGCGGCCAATGCGCCGCGCACGGATCTCGGCGCTGCCGGCCTTCAGATCGAAGCGCCAGCCGCCATTGCCTTTGACCAGTGGGATCGGCAAGGTCCACTGGTCGTTACCCACCGCCAGAATCGCCTTGCGCTCACCGTCCGCCTCGATGCGGTGTCGTTCGCGGTACTGCTGCAAGAACGCATCCACGTCGCTGCGCTGCACGCCCCCGCGGGGAATGTAGTTACGCCAGTCTTCGCCGAGCAGCTGTGCAAGGCGCGCTTCGTCGGGGTGCTCCACACCCAGGGCCTGGACGAAGGCCTCGACGGCTGTTTCCGGCGTCGGGAAGGCCTGCTGGGCCGAGGCGATGCACGACCAGGCAAGGCCTGTGGCCAATAGCCCCATAAGTATCTTGAGGTTCATCGCCGCCCTCCTCCCCTGCGCATCGGCGCACTGACCGGTCTGGACACCGGACGTCCCGCCGCCCGCGCGGAACTGGGCCGCTGGGCGAGCGACTGGCTCAATCGTCCACGGTTGGCCTGCACGTTGGTTCGAGACGGCGAGCGAACGCCATCGAAGGCATTGTTGCGGGCCCGCCCGGCCGAGGCCGTAGGCCGCTTGTGCGCGGCCTGGCGGAGCTGGCCATCGCCTTGGCGACGGTCGGCTACCCGGGGTGCGTTCGTCGCACCTTGCAGGCGATGGCCAGCCTGGGCTTCGCGTGCCCGTTCACGGGCCTCGCGGTTGGTGGTGGCCGGACGTTCGATGCCGTGCCGGTCCATCGAAGCCCGGGCGCGTTCCCGGGCCTCGGCGCGCTGGGCATCGTCACCCCGATACGCGGCGCGCTGGCGGGCGCCGTCCAGTTGCCGGCCGTATTGCTCGCGGCTCCTGGCATCGCGATAGGGCACACCATCGCGATGCACGGCGTTGTGCTGCCACTTGTTCTGGCTGTTGTCGATGCGGTTTTCGATGTTGTTGATGTTGTTGTAGCGGTCAACATCGATATCGATGTCGTGATCGTCCCAGTCGCAATCGCCCCACAGCGAATTGATGATCGCCACGCCAGTGCCGAAGGCCAACCCCGCCACCAGCGCTGAACCTGCATAATAGGCCGGCGGCGGTGGGTAGTACACCGGCGCAGAGGCGGGGTACTGCCAGGTGCCGTAGGTGGTGTTGGGGTTGTAGCTGGGCACGTAGACCACTTGCGGGTCGGCCGGCTCGATGATGATGGTGGTGTTGCCAGCCGCTGCGCTCTGGCCGGTACCGCCGGCGGAGGACGGTGCGGGCGCGGCCTGCACGGTCACGTTCTGGTACTGGTTGCTCTGCAGGTTGCCGGCTGCCTGAGCTTGGTGACGCAGGCGCTGCACGCTGTTCATGACGTCGTCGGGCTGGGCCAGGAAGGCATCTCCCAGACGCTGCACCCAGACCGGGTCTTGGCCCAAGGTCACCAGCACCTGCGGGAAGGCCACCAGCGCCTGCACGCTGGGGTCCCAGGTCTGCCCGGCCACCTGCTTGACCGCCTCGTCGCCCTTGAGCGTGCTGTTGGCCTTGGACCAGGTCACCGCCTCGGCGACCTCGCCCGGGTAGGTGGTCGCCATGAGCACCTGTGCCAGCAGCGCATCGGGGTACAGCGCGATGGGCGCGAGCATCTGGTCCAACTGCTCCTGGGTGAACACGGCCGCCTTGGCGGTGCCCCCGCTCGGCGCAGGCTCACCGGCCGGCGTAGGCCCGCCAGCCGGGGCAGGCGCCGTCGTCGCCGTCTGCGCAAGGCTTACCGTGCCGCCCAGGCACAACATCACTGTCATGACGCCTAGCATTGGAACGCGCATTGCACCTCCCGCAAAGGCCTATCGCCTGAAATGACTGTGCGTTAAGGGTAGCGCTGCACCTGTGATTTACCACGTCGCGCACGCCGACTGTCGATCCACACCAGCATGGCACTGGCATACAGCGAAACCGCCAGGAACAGCGCCATGCGCACCGCGAACGCGCGGTACACGTCCTGGCCCGCCACGCTGTCCTGCACCGACTGCCCGAGCAGGATCAGCATGGTCGTCAGGCAACTGACCCAGAACGCCGGTCCATGCCGGCTGCCGATCACCGCATACAGCCGCCGGGCCTGCCAAAGGGCAAACAGCAGCCCCCACAGAAAGAACATCCACAGATGGACGAACAAGCTGAGCGCACCCCACAGCACAATCGCCAGCAGCCCGGCCAGCAACGTCGAGCCAATCAGTTCGCGGGCGGCCTGGCGGGCATCGGTCTGGTCGGCCTGTTGGCCGAGGCTGACCGCCTTCATGATCAGCGGCATGAAGCGGTCCGGTGCGATCAGCGCCAGCACGAACGCCGGCATGACGATCAGCGTCGCACGCAGGGCGATCCAGCTCACCTCCTCGGGGCTCAAGCGCGGCGGCACTGGCGCAGCCACGACGTCGGCCGGCTCGGGGAACAGCACATGAGCCACCGCACAGCCGATGACCGCCAGCAGCATGCCCTTGGCCAGCGCCTCGACCACCGATAACGCCAGGGTGAAATCGCTGGTCCCTGCTGCGGCGATCATGGTCAAGCCGATCACCAGCAGATTCGCCAGCAGCCCGTTGCCGCCGCGCAAGGCGTAGCGGAACACCGCGAACAAACCAACACCCACCAGCAGGACGCCGCTCAGCGGCGCATGGCGCAGCAGCGGAATCAGCAACAGGCCACTCCCACAGCTGAGCAACACCATCAGCGCCAGCACCGGCGCCGCACGCAGCCCCAGTGCCTGGCTGCGCATGGCCAGCAACAGTACGGCGAACACCGGCGCCAGGATCGGCACCGGCATGTCCAGGCCGAAGCTCGCCGCCAGGCACAATGCCGTGCCCCAGGCCAGGCGCAGCGCCCGCAGGCGACGCAGTTCAATAGGCATAGGACAACCAGCTCATCACCCACATGAATACCCGGCCCAGCAGGTTGAGTGGGTTGCCCTCCCCTGGCAGCGCCATGATCTCGGCCTGGCCACCGACCCGCAGGTTGCTCACGTTCAGCCGACCATCGCGCTCCAGCTCGACGATCACCGGGAAGCGCTGCGCCGAACGCAGCCACTCGCGGCTGTTCTGCACTTGGGGCAGCGAACCTGGCGGCGGGCTCTGGCCGACGCTCACGCCATAGCCGATGCTGCGCACCCGCCCATGAAGCAGCTCGCCAGGCAAAGCATCGAGCACCACCAGCACCGGGGTGCCCGGGCGCAGGTGGCCCAGGTTGTTCTCGGTCATGTCGGCGCTGATCCACAGGTCGTGGATGGCGATCAAGGTCATCACCGGGCTGCCGGCGCCGACATAATGGCCGACATCGGTGCGCAGGTCGGTGATCAATCCATCGGAGTCGGCCCGCACTGCGGTGCGTGCCAGGTCCAACCGAGCCTTTTCGACGTTGGCCACCGCGCTGCGCACCTGGGCGTTGTCCGCCTCTTGTCCGCCCTGCTGCTCGCGGGCGCGCTCGACTTCGGCGCGGGCTGCGGCCACTTGGCTGCTGGCCTGCTCGCGGCTGGCCTGGGCGCCCTCCAGGCGTCGCACGGACACCGTGCCCGGGTCTTCCCGATACAGGCGTGCCAGGCGCTCGGCGTCCTGGCGGGCCTTGCGCTCGTTGGCCTGGGCGGCAGCCAGCGAGGCCTGGGCGGCGTCGATGCCGGCGGTATGGGCGCCGATCTGCCGGCGCACCGTGTCGAGCTCGGCCTCGGCCCGCGCCAGGGCGATGCGGTATTGCGCCTGGTCCAGTTCAAACAGCACCTCGCCCTTGCGCACTTCCTGGTTATTGCCCACCGCCACCCGCTTCACCTGCCCGGCCACCTCGGCACTGACCGGCACCACATAGGCCTGCAGCCGCGCCTGCTGGGTATAGGGTGTAAAGCGGTCGGCGAGCACATACCAGAGCAGGCTCACGGCGATCAGCAGCAGGACCCAGCGCATGCCCCGGTCGGGCTTGGCGGGTGTCGGCGAAGGGGCTGGGGCATCGCTCATTTCGGCTCACCTGTGTCGTTGCGCGCTGGGGCGGGCTTGTCGAGCAGATCCCCCCAGTCGGTGCGTTGCTGCATCTGTTGGCGGGTGTCGGGGGCGATGGGCGCGCGGTGCGGATCCCAGCCTCCACCGAGGGCTTTGTACAGGGCCACTAGGCTGCCGACCGCATTGCCACGGCTCACCAGGTAGCTGTCCTGCTGTTGCAGCAACAGTTGCTGGGCATCGAGCACCCGCTGGAAATCGGCAAAGCCCTCCCGGTACTGGGACGTGGCCAAGTCCAACGAGCGTTGTGCGGCCTGGGAGGCCTGCTGGCGAACCTCGGCACTTTGCAGCGAGCGCACCAGCCCGCTGGCCGCATCGTCGGCCTCGCGGGCGGCCTCGCGCACATCGCGCTGGTACAGCTCGATCAACTGCTGAAGGCGCGCATCTTCCACGCGCACGGCGTTCTTGCGCCGGCCATAGTCGAACGGGTTCCAGATCAGGCTGGGGCCGGCGGCGAGCTGGAAGCTGTCGGGCAGGTGGTTGGCCGAGACGAACGTCCAGCCAATGCTGCCCAACAGGCTCAACGACGGGTACAGGTCGGCCTCGGCCACGCCCACCAGCGCCGATTGCGCCGCCACCGCCTGCTCAGCGGCGCGAATGTCCGGGCGGCGCCGCAGCAGGCTCGCCGGCACGTCCTGCAGGATCGCCCGGTCAGGCAGCGGCAACTGCCCGTGGCCGCTCGCCAATTCAGGCAATGGCCCAGGTGGTCGGCCCAGCAATGCACACAGCACGTTACGCAGGGCGTTGAGCTGGTTTTCCAGCTCCGGAATGCTGGCCTGGGTGGCCAGAAACTGGGTGCGGGCTTGCTGCCAGTCGAGTTCGTCGTTCTCGCCATGGCGGAACAGCCGTTCGGTGATCTGCAGGCTGCGCGCCTGGCGCTGGGCGTTCTCGTGGGCGATGTCCAGGCGGGCCTCGACGGTGCGCAGGCTGAAATAGGTATCGGCCACCTGCGCCCGCAACAGCACCATGGCATCGGCGTAGTTGGCCTCGGAGGCAAAATACAACGCATCGGCCGACTCGATGGCGCGGCTGAAGCGCCCCCAGAAGTCCACCTCCCAGGCGATGTCGAAGCCCAGGCTGGATTGCCAGAACACCGAGTCCCGGGCCGTGGGGGTACCGGACTGGTCCTGCTTGAGGTAAAGGCTCTCGCCGCGCAGCTGCTGTACCTGGGGGTAGCGCCCGGTCTGGGCGATGGCCAGCTGCGCGCGCGCCTCGGCGATGCGCAGGCCGGCCACGCGCAGGTCGGTGTTATGTGCATCGGCTTCGGCGATCAGCGCATCGAGCGTCGGGTCGGCGAACACCGCCCACCACTGGCGTAGGTCCGGCGATGCCGCCGGGTGGGTGGCCTGGTCCAGCAAGGGGGTATTCCAGGTGTCCAGCCAGGGTGTCGGCACGGGTTTGAAATCCGGGCCGACCTGGGTGCAACCGCCCAAGGCGGCCAGGCTCAATGCACAGCAAAAGACACGTTTGACCATGGCAAGCCCTGGTTCAATACGTCTTGTCGACGGGCGTTTCGGGCACTTGCTGCGCGACCCACTGCCAGAACAGGTTGTAGGTCACGGCCAGGATCACCGGGCCGATGAACAGGCCAATGATGCCCTTGACCACCATGCCGCCCAGCGCACCGATCAGCACCACCGGCATCGGCACGTCCACGCCACGCCCCAGCAACAAGGGCTTGAGCACGTTGTCGGCAAGGCCGGCGACGAAGGTGTAGATGGCGAACACGATGGTGCCGACCGTGAAACCTTCGGTGCTGAAGACGTAGGCGATCACCGGCAGCGTGATCAGCGTCGCAGGCGCCTGGGCAATGCCCAGCATGAGGATGGCGATGGCCAGGATGCCTGCTCCTGGCACCCCCTTGATCACGAAGCCGACGCCGATCAGCAGCATCTGGATGAACGCGATGCCGATCACGCCCTGGGCCACCGCGCGGATGGTGGCGGTGCACAGCTTGGCGATGGGCTTGCCCTGAGCTTCGCCTGAGACCCGCATGGCGATGCGTTGCGCCGCCCATTCACCGCGCTCGCCAAAGGCCATGATCACCCCTGAGATGATGATCGCCGCAATAAACAGCAAGAACGCGCCGCCCGCACTGGCGATGGCCCCGAGCAGCAACCGGCCGGCATCCTTGAGGTACGGCATCAGGTTGTTCAGCACCCCGCTCAGGCTCTCGGACGCCGACAGCCAGAGGGCATACACCCGTGGCCCCACCAGCGGCCAAGTGGCGACCGACTCTGGCGGCGCCGGCACGCTCCAGGCGCCGCTCTTGAGCAGTGTCACCAGACTCTCGACCGACTCGCCGAGGGACACCACTACCAGGTAAATCGGCACCAGGAGCACCAGCAAGACCAACAACACCACCAGTGTCGCCGCATGGCCGTCCTTCAAGCCGCTGGCACGCTTGATCCGTTGCTGCAACGGGTACAGCGTGACCGCCAGAATCACTGCCCAGAGCATCAGTTCGAGAAATGGCTGGAACACCTGGAAGGCGAAAATCACCAAGCCTGCCACCAACCCCGCCTTGATGAGCACATCCAGCAATCCCCGCGACAGGGCGCTGTCCAGCTTGAAACTCGGCTGCATGAATCACCTCCGGGCCGCCGTGGGCGGGTCGAACAGTCGGTGCGCCGATCGGCGCGATGTTGGTCGTCAATCCTGCGGTCGGTGGTCGTCTGCCGAACCGTCATCGTCCTCGAGCCTTTCACTGGACGCGCGTCGTTGGTACAGCTCCAGCAGCCATCGCTGCTCCTGATGCTGGTAGCGCCGCACCCAGGCAGCGGCCTGGGCTTCGTCCTGGCCCAGGGCGATGAAGGCGCGACGCGCCATTTCAAGGCTGGAGTGGAAGGTCTCGCGGACCGGGCTCGCGCCCAGCTCGAGCAGGCGCAGGACATCCTGATGGTCGCGCACGGAGGCGATGACTGGGGTGTGCGGGTACTGCTGGGCGAGCAGGTCCACGGTCTTGAGATTGACCTGCGGATCGTCGGTGGCGACGATCACCAGTTCGGCCTCGCCGACCTTGGCCGCACGCAGGATCTGCGAGCGCGACGGGTCGCCATAGAACACCGGCGGGCCTTGTTTGTCGGCTTGGCGTCCGAAGGTTTCGACCGAGGTATCCAGGGCAACCAGGCGTACACCTTCGGCGTGCAGCATCCTGGCGATGGCGCGCCCCATGCGGCCCATGCCGGCCACCACCACCTGCGGCGCTTCATCCACTGCCGGCAGCGTGTCCGGGGCCTCCAATACCGGCCGCTCTTCACGCAGCTGACGCGCCAGCGCCATCATCACCAGCGGCACCACCGCCATCGACAAGGTGATGGCCAGCACCAGCAGGTCGTGCACCTGTTGCGCCAGCAATTGATGATCCAGCGCCAGCTTGAACACCACGAAGGCGAACTCGCCCCCCGACGCCAGCACCACCGCCAGGCACAGCGCCTGGGCACGGCTCAGCCCGCCGGCCCAACGTCCCAGGCCAAACAGCACAGGCAGCTTGATGCCCACCAGCAACAGGGTCAGCCCCAGCACTTGCAGGGGGAACCCCAGCAGCAATCGCAGGTCGGCGGTCATGCCGACACCGACGAAGAACAGCCCCAGCAGTAGCCCCTTGAGCGGCTCGATCTGGGACTCGAGCTCGTGACGAAAGGGAGACTCAGCCATCAGCACACCGGCCAAAAATGCACCCAGCGCCATCGATACGCCCACGTGCTCCATCACCCAGGCCGTCCCCAACACCACCAGCAGCGCCGTGGCGGTGGAAAGCTCGTGCAGCCCCGACTTGGCCACCCAGAGAAACACCGGCCGCAGCAGGTAACGCCCTCCGATGATCACGATGCCGATACCAATCGCCACCGCCAGCAATGGCCGGGTGCCCTCGGCCGTGGTCGTCACGCCACCGGCCAGCAACGGCACCACGGCGATCAAGGGGATGGCGGCGATGTCCTGGAACAACAGGATGCCCACGGCCAAGCGCCCATGTGGTTTGTTCAGGTCCTTGCGCTCTGCCAGTACCTGCAGGCCGAACGCGGTGGACGACAATGCAAGGCCCACGCCGAGTACCACCGCCGCGGCAGGCGACTGGTCGAACAACACAAAGGCGAGCCCTCCCAGTGCCACCGCGGTGAAACCCACCTGCAACGAGCCGACGCCGAACAGCGACTTGCGCATCGTCCACAATTTACGCGGCGACAATTCAAGGCCGATGATGAACAACAGCATCACCACGCCCATCTCCGAGAGCCGTGCGACGTTGTGGGGATTGTCGATCAACCCCAACACCGAAGGGCCGATCACGATACCTGCGAGCAGATAACCAGGTACGGCGCCCAACTTCAGGCGCTGGAGCAGAGGAACCAGAAGCACCACAGCCAACAGAAAGACTACCGTCGCCTGCAACAGGCTGCCGTCATGAGGCATTTCCCTCCCCCTTGCTCGAATGCCAGGCAATCGCCCGCGCGATGTCGATTGCCTGAGTCCCGCCAGTCAAGATGGAATTGAGTATGGGTGATTAATGGCCGTTTGCTTGTCGCAGTTTTTTATTTTCCGCGCAGGGCTTACAGACGCGCATCGCCCCCCCTGCCGCTGTCTGCTTCTGGCAGTCAAAACGTAAGGCCTCACGGCCTGCTGCGACGCGTCATCGACCTCAAGGGCTGACCTGATAGCCACGTCCCTGCAGGCAGCTGCTGTAGGCGCTGGCGTGGGCGGAGTCCTGGGCTTGGTTCTGGCTGCGGCGGTCCTGCCGGCGCTCCTGACGCTGGCGCATTCCACCGACTGCCGCCCCCGCTGCGGCCACTTCGCCGGCGCGGTTCTGTCGGTATTGCGCTTTGGCATCGTCACCGGCCCGGTCATAGAGTTCCTCGTGCTGCCGGCCACGGACCTCGGCACCCACCGCCCCTACCGCCGCCCCGGCTGCCGCGCCACGCACGCGGCCCCCGACATGGGCCTCGGACGAGGTGCCGGCGCTGCTGGCCGCGTTGTTGGCCACACCATTGCAGTAGTCCATGTCCTGTTGCATCTGCTGGCTGCTCTGGCCATTGAGCGGCACGACGCTCTGGGCGCTGACGGGCCCTACGAGCAGCATCAACCCCAGGCAACACCCTGTGAACGTACGCATGGCACACCTCCTCGAAAGAAAGCCCCAACGTTCCAGAATAGTGCCCGCGCGAGTTCACTGGGTTCGTGGGCAAAATCATTCGGGCCCTCGCCTAGAACTTTTTGCTATTTATCGGTCTATGTGAGGGAGCTCAGCTCGATAAACGCGGCCCACCGCTGTTTAAGCCCCATGGCCGCGATCCCAATGTCATTCAGAGGTTGTCTTTGCTCATGAAAATCAACGTCCCACGAATGGTGCTCCTTGGCCTGTTCGCGTTCGCGTCGATGGGCTCGGCATCTGCTTCACCGATGAAAGCGGCAAGTCCAGCGCCCGCCGCCCCGATCACGACCCCTCGGGTGGTCGAGAACCCCTGGCCGAGCCTGGCCAGCCTGACCGATAAGCAACAAGGCCCGATGCTCGCTCACGACGACCGCTACTGGCGAGACGGCCGCTGGCACGACAGACGGGACGATTGGCGCCGTGCCCAGTGGCGCCGCGAGCAGGCCCGCCGGGAGGCCGAGCGTCGTCACGAGTGGGAACGCCGTCACTACCGCGCCCGCTACGAACACGATCACCGTTACTACGATCACGACCGGCGCTACTACGGGCGTGATCAGCGCTATTACCGTCGTTAAGCGCCTCACGCCCTGATATCAGGGCGTGTCCTGGCTCCAGCGTCCGGCGTAGTCCCGGGCAAACTGCGCGGCGATGCGCCCGGAGCGCGAGCCGCGCTGAGTGGCCCAGCGAACCGCGTGCACATGGGCCTGCTCGATGGCATGCGCAGGCACACCGTAGAACGCCAGCCACTGGTCCACCGCGTTCAGGTATTCGTCCGGCGAGAAGCCGTAGAACGAAATCCACAGTCCGAAGCGCTCGGACAGCGACACTTTCTCTTCTATCTCTTCCCCTGGGTGCAGTGCACCGTTCTCGCCGCGAGTCATGGACAGGTTGTCCGAGGCGCGTTCGGCAATCAGGTGCCGGCGGTTGGACGTGGCGTAGATCAGCACGTTCGACGAATGCTCGGCCACCGAACCGTCCAGGGCGGTCTTAAGACGCTTGTAACCGATATCCCCCTCCTCGAACGACAAGTCATCGCAGAACAGGATGAAGTATCCAGGCTGGTGACTGACTATCTCGATGACCTCGGGCAGGTCCCCGATATTTTCCTTGTCGATCTCCACCAGCTTGAGCCCACGCGAGTGGAACTCGTTGAGGCACGCCTTGACCAGCGAGGACTTGCCCGTGCCCCTGGAGCCGGTCAGCAACACATTGTTGGCTGGCTTGCCGTCGAGAAACTGCTGGGTGTTCTGGCGGATCAGCGCCTTTTGCCGGTCAACGTTCTGCAGTTGATCGAAGCCGATGAGCATGGGCCGCCTGACCGGTACCAAGGTGGCGCGATGGCCGCCCTGGCTGGCTCGGTACTGCCATTGGTAGGCGATGGCATCGGGGTCCAGGACGGGCACGGGTGGAGGCGCGAATGCGCGTTCCAGGGAATCGGCGATGCGCTTGAGCTGCGCAAGGACCTGCTGGGAGAAATCAGCCGGGTCAGGCAAAGGCGTGTTCATGAGCGAAGGCACACAGGGCGAGGGTATGAGGCGCCATGATGCTAAGCTGGCGCGCTCCCGTCTAACGACTGATGGACACAAATCGTCGAATAATGGACAACAAGACCCCGATCGCGACCCAGCATTTCCTCCCACCTGACCGGGAAGTGGCCACGCTGGCCCTGGACCTGGCGGACGGCACCTGCATCGAAACCCACCGACACCCCCATGGGCAGTTGCTCTATACCACCCAGGGCACGTTGATGGTCAACACCCATCAGGGGTGCTGGGTGGTGCCTTGCAATTACGGATTGTGGATTCCCGCCGAGGTCGCCCACTGGACACGCAGTCTCGGTGCCACCTGTATCCGCACGCTTTATTTCGCGCCACAGCGCACCCCGGGCATGCCTAACGAGTGCGCGGTCTACGCCATCTCCAATCTGGTGCGCGAATTGATCATCGAGACCTCGGGCATGGACCTGGAGATTGCCAAAGGTAGCCGGCATGCCCGCCTGGTCGGGTTGCTGCTCGATGAACTGGCGCTCGCCAGAGTCTCGGCGATCTACCTGCCGCGCCCCAGGGGGCAGCGTCTTCAAGCGCTGTGCCAGCACCTTGTCCAGAACAGGACGCTGGATTGGGGGCTGGCCGAGTGCGCCGCCTTCCTTGGCTTGAACATCAAGACTGTGCAGCGCTGGTTCCATGAGGATGTGGGCATGAGTTTCGGTACATGGCGCAAACAGGCGCGGCTATTGATCGCGCTGGACAGGCTTGCCCAAGGCCACAACATTCTCGACGTCTCGCTGGATGCCGGCTATTCCACGCCTAGCGCGTTCACGGCGATGTTCAAACGGGAATTCGGGCAGCCCCCGCGCACCTTCCAGCAGCCACGCCGCTGAGCTTGCAAGGCGGCGTGGCAGCGCCAGGGCGGATCAATCCAGCACATTGGTCAGCACTTCATAGATCAGGCCCGTGGCGATCGTGACCAGCAGCAAGTCGGTGCCAGCCTGGCGCCACTCATAGCCGTCATAGTGAGGCAGCCGGCCAATCAGGCGCCCATCGAGCTTCTTGGCGATGCCTGGCGGAAGCGGCTTGCCGCGTGCCAGATTCTTCCGCACGCCAGGCGGCAGGTCTGCTCCCGGGCTCCAGTAGCCGCGATTATCGTCGAGGATGACCCGAATGCCCCCGATGTCTATCTGCGGGCCACCGCGCCAGTCGTTGCCGCCGCCCGGATTCTGATGACCTTGATTACCGTGCTGCATGTTTTTGCCGTGGCCATTGCCCTTGCCTGGGTCGGCCAGCACTGGGGCTGCGCCCAGCAAGGCCAGCCCCAGGGTGGTGGCGAGCAGTGTGTTGAGTCTGGACATTGCATCTGTCTCCTTACTTGAGAATGCCGCTACTGAGCGTAGCGCCCACCAACAGAACCCGACAGCGAAAACTTGGCACCGGCGTGCCTGCATTTCGTCGCCAGGCCGCGAACTCAGTGGCCTGGACGATGTCATATCGGCATCCCAATCCCGCCCCTGGAGGCGATTCGATCATGAAGAAAACCCTGGTAGTTGCAGCAGTGTGCGCGTTCGCGCTTGGTGCTACAGCCATACTGCCCGCCGACCTTTCACCGATTGGTTCGGTTTATGCCAAGGGTGGCGGCGGCGGTGGCGGTGGCGGTGGCGGTGGCGGTGGCGGTCATGGTGGCGGCGGCGGTCATGGCGGCGGTCACGGCGGTGGCCATGGCGGCGGCAAGGGCGGGCTGGGCGGCAACCATGGCAGCAACAGCAATGGCGCCAACGAGGGTGGTCTGCATGCCGGCAAAGCCACCCGTGACCACGGCGTGAGCGGCAAGCATTACGGCCAGGACAGAAATGACAGCGAAGGGCATGGCTCGGTGACCTCCGGAGTCGCACACGCCAAGGAAACCCGCGGTCTGGAGAAGGCCCGAGCGATCTCCGACACCACACCGGGTAGTCACAACACCAAAGGCTTGGACAACGCAGTCCACTCCTCCACCAAGAACGATCGCTGATCAGGCTCGCTCCGCGACGAGCGCCTGGCTCACCGAGGTACCTGGACATCGCCCGATGCCCAGGTACCTGGCGCCACCTTTGCCCTCATTCATCGCAGATCGCGATGGACCTGCCGAAACACACCGTCAGTCGTGCGTTTGTCCCTCCGCTATGATGCGGATCGGGCACCAAATAGCACTTACTGCCGGGAGATCAGGTCATGAAGCAACACCAGACGGGTATCGATTTCACTCAGCCACCGCAGCGCCGCCCTCGCCTGGGCTTGATCGCGCTGGCGTCGGATGTGCTGGTCGAGCGTGACTTCTGGCGCATGGGACTGGCGGCCGGAGTCGATATCGTGACCACGCGGATCGCCCAATCGATGCCACTGACGCCCACCACGCTCGCGCGGCTCGAAGAGGGCATCCCGGACGCCATGGGTTTGCTGCTGCCTGAAGCACAACTCGATGCCATCGTCTTCGCCTGTACTTCCGGCTCCGCGATCATCGGACCCGCGAAAATCGCCGGGCAAATCGCTGCCTTGCGTCCCGGTGTGACAGTCACCAATCCAGCGACCGCCGCCGTGGAAGCTTTGAAGTACCTGGGATGCAGCAAGATCGCATTCATCGCGCCCTATACCGAGGATGTCGCCGAGATCACCAGCGGGGTATTCGCTGAGGCCGGTATCGGTTTTTCCGATCGTCTGTGCTTTGGCCTGACCAGCGACGTGCAGATCGCCACTCCGGGGCTGGCGCATTATCGACGTGCCATCGCTCAGATGGATATCGCCACCGCCGATGCACTTTTCCTCTCCTGCACCACCGCTGCCACGCTGGACTTGATCGCACCGCTGGAGGCGCAAACAGGGCTGCCGGTGATCACCTCGAACCAGGCAGCCTTCTGGCATGCACTGCGTTGCATGGGCCGTAGGCCCTCCATGACCGGCTTCGGCAAGCTGCTTTGCTAGTTTCCATCGGCCTGCAAGGCCTCGCGCAGGGTCGCGAGCAACTGCTGCACGATGACCGGCGGTTCGCGGTGGGCAGTCTTGAACTGCCCATGCACGATGGGCAGCCTGGGCAACCGCGGATGATGCAGCTTCACAAGATCATCAGGGCAGTCTTCCTCGGGGATGGCAGCAATGGCAAGGCCACTGCGCACCGCCGTGCGAATGCCTTCGAGCGTGTTGCAGTCATACACCGAACGCCACGGCACACCCGCCTGGTCCAGCGCCGTGAAAGCCTCGCGAAAGTACAGGCAATGCCCTGAAATATGCGCCAGCGGCAGGACCTCGGCCTGGTCCAGGTCAAAGCCCGGCAGGCCGATCCACACCAGCTGGGAGGGGCATAGATCTGCCACCTGCCCTTCCTGCAACGGCTCGCGCATCAGCGCGGCATCGAGAAAGCCATCGGCGAGCGCCCGGCTGTGCTCGTAGGACAACCCCGAAGTGACCTTGATGGTCACCTTCGGGCGCATGGCCATGAAGGTTTGCAGCACCGGCGCCAGGCGCGAGAACAGGTGATACTCATCCGGCAGCCCAAGCTTGATCGTGCCGCCCATGCGCGCGGGGCAGAACTCTTCCTCGATCCGGTCGATGACCTGCAGCAAGGTGGTGACATGAGTGAGCAGCACGTCACCGGCCGTGGTCAGCTGGCAACTGCGGGTGGTACGCCGGAAAAGCTGGGTCTGCAGGTAGTCCTCGAGCTTGGCGATATGCCCGCTGACCGTGGACTGGCTGGCATTGAGCAGACGCGCTGCCTCACTGAAGCTCCCCACCGAGGCCACTTTGTAGAAACTGCGCAGCAGGACGGTATCCATCGGAGTGCTTCCTCTAAAGGCTTGAGGCCGTTGGGCGCCGGGTCGATCGCGCGCCTTATTTATTGCGAATCGCGATCAAATTATCAGATAAATCCGTTACCAGCCAATAAGTGCTGCTGGGTATAGTGCCGACACATACCCATAAGAACTCCAGCAAAGGAGAAGCAGCATGAGTGACAAGCCAGGTGACCGTCCGGCATCCGCCACCGACGGCGAGATCGGCATCCTTGCCCGGCGCCGTATCGAGGCCGGTGTCATCGCACCGGTCTACCAGGAACTCTGCGCCCGACTGGGCGAGGACATGGCCCAATCGATCATCGATGCCGCGATCCGCAAGGCCGCCGTCGAGGCCGGCCAGGCCTTCGCCGCCAAGACCCCGGGTGGCACCAGCCTGCGTACCTTCCAGGAGCTGCAGTCGCTGTGGACCCAGGACGATGCGCTGATCATCGCCGTCGACACGGCCACCGACGAGCACTTCAACTACACCGTCCACCGCTGCCGCTACGCCGAGATGTACCGGGAAATGGGCCTGGGCCACATCGGGCATCTGTTGTCCTGCAACCGCGACTACATGTTCCCGCAAGGCTACGACCCAAACATCGAACTCGAACGCACCCAGACCTTGATGGAGGGCGCGCCCTGCTGCGACTTCAAGTACCGCTACGTGAAAAAACAGGACGGCCAGCAATGAGCGTATCGACCAGCAAGGCGCGCAAAGTGCACATCCAGCAAGACCGCCTCTGGGCGGACGTGATGTCGACCGCCAGGTTCGGCGCCTTCGGTGAAACCGGCATGCGTCGCCTGGCCCTCAGCGAGGAGGACCGTCAGGTTCGGGACTGGTTCGTGGCCGAGTGCCGTGCCCTGGGCTGCACGATCGACATCGACCGGATCGGCAACCTCTTCGCGACCTACCCCGGCCGCGACCCGAACCTGGCCCCCATCGCCATGGGCAGCCACCTGGACACGCAGCCTGCCGGCGGCCGCTTCGACGGCATCCTCGGGGTGCTGGCCGGTGTCGAGCTGCTGCGCGCATTGCAGGATGCCGGGGTGCGCCCTGCCCACCCGATCACTGTCATCGTCTGGACTAACGAAGAGGGTTCTCGCTTTGCCCCGGCCATGATGGGCTCGGGCGTGTATTGCGGCGCCCACTCGCTGGAAACCGTTGCCGCGACCTGCGACAAGTCCGGTGTTTCAGTGGCACAGGCACTGGACGCCATCGGCTATGCCGGTGATCGTGAGCCTGGCTTCATGCCGTTTTCCGCCTACCTGGAACTGCATATCGAGCAAGGGCCGGTACTGGAAGCGCAGAACCTGGAGATCGGTGTCGTCGAAGCGGTACAGGGGGTTTGCTGGCTGGACATCAAAGTGCCCGGCGTCGAAGCCCATGCCGGTGGCCGTCCCATGACGATGCGCGAGGATGCCCTGGTCGCGGCCTCCAAGATCGTGTTGGCGGTCGAGGCCGTGGCAGCCCGCCATGCCCCGGGTGTGGGCACGGTCGGCTACATCAGTGCCGGGCCCAATTCACGCAATGTCATACCGGGCTCGGTGTCGCTGGAGGTGGACCTGCGCCACCCCACCGATGCAGGGCTCACGGCGCTGGAGACCGAACTGACCGCCGAGGTCCGGCGCATCGCCCCCGAGGCGCAGGTGCGCAGGGTATGGCTCAAGCCACCAGTCAGGTTCGACGCACGCATCGTCGATGTCGTGGCCGCTTGCACCGAGGCCCTGGGCTTTTCGGCACGGCGCATGGTCTCCGGCGCCGGTCACGACGCCGCGCACGTGGCTGGCCTGGCACCGAGCGCGATGATCTTCATTCCGTCGTACCTGGGGCTCTCGCACAACGTGCGCGAGTACTCCTCACCCGAGCAATGCGCCAAGGGCGCCACGGTACTGCTCGATGCAGTGCTGGAGCTGGACGAACGCCTGTCGGCCGACGCCCCCAGCAACTGACGCACTGTCCCACGGCAATTGATTGCACCCCGGATGGCCCTCGAGGCTGTCCGCGCTGGGTCGTGGGCGCAATTCATAACGATCGGCGTAACTTGGAACTATTGATATGGGCACTGATACCACGCAATCCGTAGCTATCGATTGGTCACGCAACGCGGTCAGGTTGCTGGAGGGCGACGGTCATCGCTCGGCCGACACCCATCTGATCAAGCCGACCTTCCCAGGCCTGGGCAAGCTCTCGGTCTACCTCAAGGACGAGAGTACCCACCCCACCGGCAGCCTGAAGCACCGCTTGGCCCGCTCGCTGTTTCTCTATGGAATCTGCAACGGACGGATCAACCAGGGCACCACCCTGGTCGAAGCCTCCTCCGGTTCCACGGCTGTGTCGGAAGCCTACTTCGCCAACCTGCTGGGCTTGCCGTTCATTGCCGTGATGCCCAGAAGCACCAGCGAAGCGAAGATCGGCGCCATCCGGCGTTTCGGTGGGGTCTGCGAGTTCGTCGATCACCCCGGCGAGGTCTATCGCGTGGCCGCCGAGATCGCGGCACAAAAAGGCGGCTACTACCTGGACCAGTTCACCTACGCCGAACGGGCGACCGACTGGCGCGGCAACAACAACATCGCACAAAGCATATTCAACCAGATGGAGTGCGAGGAGCAGTCGTGCCCAGCGTGGGTGGTGATGAGCGCCGGCACCGGCGGCACCTCGGCCACCCTCGGCCGCTACATCCGCTATCGCGGTTTCGACACCCGCCTGTGCGTCGTGGACGTGGAGAACTCCGCGTTCTGCGAAGCCTGGCAGACCGGGGATCTGTCAACGACCTGTGCACACCCTTCGCGGATCGAAGGCATCGGTCGCCCGCGTGTGGAGCCGTCGTTCATTCCGGGCGTGATCGACCGCATGTTCAAGGTGCCGGATGCCGCCTCGATCGCCGCCGCCCATGTGCTGTCGGAGCGTCTGTTCCGCCGCGTCGGCGGCTCGACCGGCACGAACTTCTTCGGGCTGCTGTGCATTGCCAGCGAAATGAAACGCCGTGGCGAAGAGGGCTCGCTGGTGACCTTGATCTGCGACAGCGGCGATCGCTACGCAGACACCTATTTCAGCGCCCAATGGCTGGCGCGCAACAACCTCGACATCGCGCCCTGGTACGCGCGCATCGAAGCCTTCCTGGACGGCGCGACGGACCATTTGAGCACCGACTGATCGCACCACTGCAACGCACCTTTCCCACGACAACGGATATCGACATGATCACCCAGGTTTCCAGCACCCACGCCCCGCTTGCCATCGGCCCCTACTCCCAGGCCATACGGATCGGCAACTTGTTGTTCGTTTCGGGCCAGTTGCCCATCGTGCCGGCCACCGGCGAGTTCTGTTCCGATGACGTCGTCGCGCAGACGCGTCAGTGCCTGGAGAACATTGCCGCCATCGCGCACGAAGCCGGCACCTCCTTGAAGTACACGGTCAAGACGACGCTGCTGGTCACCGACCTGAGTGCGTTCACCTTGGTCAATGGGGCCTATGCCGAGTTCTTCTCGGCGCCTTGCCCAGCGCGCGCCTGTTATGAGGTCAAGGCCCTACCCAAAGGCGCCCAGGTCGAGATCGAGGCGGTGATCGCCATTCCCTAGTCCCACTGCCGGGGCCTGAGGTCTTTGTTCCCGACGGCCCCGGTATCGCACCACCACATAGACCCAGCACGCGTCATGCAGGCGCCCGCCACGGCGGGGGGACCGTCTGCGCACATCAATAATTACAACGAGAGATTGTGGAGGCTTTTATGGGTATGCCAATCGCTTCGAGTCCACGCGAAGCAAGCAGCACGTCCGGTCAACGTTTGCTGGATGAGGCGCGCCTGATGCCCATCCATGTCATTGCCGCGCTCGCCTGTTTGGGCGGCGCTGCGCTGGATGGCTACATCCTGGGAATCGTCGGCCCTGCGCTGGCGCTGGCCAAGAACGAACTGCTGCTGACCGCCACGAGCCAAGGCCTGATTGCCTGCAGTGCGTTGATCGGTGTATTCATCGGCGGTCTGGTGTTCGGCAACTTCGCCGACCGTTACGGACGTCGACCAGTGTTCTCCTGGAACCTGGCGGCGTTCATTGTCCTGTCGGTGTGCCAGTTCTTCGTGCAGGACGTCTGGCAACTGGTGGTCATCCGCTTGCTCCTGGGCCTGGCGATCTGCGTCGAGTACGCCGTCGGTTCCACGGTCCTGGCCGAGTTTTCCCGACGCAAGAACCGCGGGGCCTTGCTGGGCTGCTTCACCATCGCCTGGCAGATCGGCTTTACCGCCGCCTTCATCATCGGCGCCTTCTACGACGGCGATAACTGGCGGATGCTGTTGGGTTCGAGTGTGATTCCAGCGGTCATCATCTACCTGCTTCGCCTGCTGCTGCCGGAAACACCGATGTGGCTCAAGGCACAGGGACGGGACGCCGAGGCCCGGGCCATCGTCGATCGACACTTCGGCGCCAAGTACGCGATTCCCGATGTCGATGTCAGCCCCAAAGGCGCCTCGCTGGGCGAGCTGTTCAAGCGCGACACCTGGAAACACACCTTGTTCTCCGGCCTGTTCTGGTTCTGTCAGGTCGGCCCCTTCTTCGCCATCTTCACCTTCATGGTGCCGGTGCTGGAAACGCTGGGGCTGCAAGGCGATCACCGGGTCGACCTGTCGCTGAACGCCATTCAGATCGCCGGGGTGATCTTTGGGGTGTTCCTGGTGCACTGGATGAGCCGTCGCGGATTCGTCATCTGGACCTTCGTCGCGGTACTGGCGATCTTCTTGGCACTGGGCCTGTTCGCCCATGCGCCGACCTGGGTCGTCGTAGGCTTGTTCGCGACCTACATGTTCATCGGGCCTGCGATCAACAACATCCAGTTCGTGTATCCGCCTGAGATTTTCGACACCCATGTCCGTGCGACCGGGATCGGCTTCTCGGCGGCTTTCTCGCGGATATCGGCAGCAGGCGTGACCTACCTGCTGCCGTCGTTGCTGCAGGCGTTCGGCTTCTCGGCGACCTTGATCATGATGGCAGGCTTCCCGCTGCTGGGCCTGCTGGTGACGGTGGCCTGGGCGCCGGAGACCAAAGGCAAGGCATTGCGATAAAAGCTCAAGCGCGCTGGCGATGGACCTTGGGGCTGCTCTGAGCAGCCCCAAGCCTATTCACCGGTCAGTCACGCACCTGGCGCTTGGCCCCCTTCTTGACGATGGCCTTCAACCGCGTCGCCGCACGCTGCACCGTCGCCATCTTCTCCGGCCGCTTCATGCCGCGCCATTTGCGGATCTCTTCGCGGGTTCTGCCACAGCTCACGCACAGCTCGCCATTGAGCTGGCAAAGCGAGACGCAGGGGTTGTCGATGTCTTTGGCCATGGGCTGCTCCGAAAGCGGGCGCGCATGATACTGCAAACACGCCGGCACTCGGTGTTCCCACCAACGCACTTTTAAGACTCATCTTATTGGCCGCCTGGCCCTGTCATGGTCCCATTGCGAATCGATGACCCATCACCGTGACAGGCTCTGGATACCTGATGGAAAAGTACTTTGGCATTGCGCTTTGCAGCCTGTCTTCAGTGTTCAGCGGATTCACCGTTGCCTCGCCAGCGAACGTCACCCCCGAGCAGGAGCAGCAAATCGCTCGGGTGAGCGATCTCGCCCACCAACTGGCTGATGAGCTTGAGCAAAAGAAGGTACTTGTGGATGCACTGAACCACTTGGAGCAACAGGTGGCGAACCTGTTCACGGCCAACCAGCAGCTCTCGGATCGACAGACCGCGCTCGTGGATGCCCAGGCGAAAAGCGCGGCCATCAGCCACTTGAACGATGAGGCCTCGAACGATGCGCGCACCAGTTATGCCGTGGGCGCCTGGTACGCCGAAAACGTTCCCGAGCAAACCCAGCGACTCGCCTCCATTGGCAAGACAATGGACGTGCAGGCGTTCGCCCAAGGCTTCAATGACAAAATCAACGATCGAATGCAACTGCCCCAGGACACGCTCGCAACAGCGCTGGCCGATCTGAATCGCCAACTGCAGGAGGCCACGAGGGCCAAGCATCGAAAGCAGAGCCAAACCCTGTTGGCCGCCGCCGCCAAGGAAAAGAACGCAGTAACGCTGCCTGGTGGGGTGATCTACAAGATCCTTGACAAGGGCAAGGCGCCCGCCGTGACGGACCAGAGCGATATCCTGTTCGAATTCGACGAGCGCCTGAGCACAGGCGAAGTGCTGGCCACCCGGGAAACCCGAAGCAGCCAGGTAAAGCGCCTGCCCGCGCCATTCCGGGATATTTTCAAACAGCTTGGGCTCGGGGGATCGGCCACGATCCATCTCCCCATTAGCCAGGCCAAGGACATGCCGGCTGCAGCCTCGACAACACCACCCGAGGCCCTCTCGATTGTCACGATCAAAGTGATCGGCATCAAATAGCCTGCCGGCGAATCCGCGTGTGGGGCCTCACTCCCCCGCTACGCGCTCCAACCGACTCGGGCGAAGCGATGCACCATCCAGGCCTGTTCGCCCGACGCGGCATCTGTAGCAGGGGCTGCTCGAGCCGATCCAGTTCGGCCGACTCGTCGTCGAGTATCGCGACACGGATAAAAAGCTGATCCTGTTCAATCGAGTTCTCGTTGTTCTTCGACATTCGTGATGCGCCTGCCACTGCTCAAGGACCCAGCCTGATTCGTCAGGATAGGCTGGCCTGCAACGGCCCTTCTCACCTTGACAGCACCCGCAAAATCCGCAAAATCGCCGCCCCTCATTTGGCGACTGGAAGTCTTCCCATGCAACGGATTGTGATACTCGGTAACGCCGGCAGCGGCAAATCGACATTGGCCCGGGCGCTGGGCAAACGCCTCGGCGCTTGCGTCGTGCACCTGGATACGTTGTTCTGGGAACCAAACTGGGAAGAACCCGACGCCGACCAGTTTCGCGAACGGGTACGCCATGCCGTTGCCGCGCCCGCCTGGGTCTGCGAAGGCAACTATGCACGGCGCACCTTCGACCTGCGCCTGCCCCAAGCCGACCTGGTCATCTGGCTTGATACCCCGCGACTCACCTGCCTCGCCCGGGTGATCGTTCGCAGCCTGCTGGACAGGCCCCGGGCCGACCGGCCGGTTGGCTGCAAGGAACGCCTGGACAAAGCGTTTCTGGAGTTCTTGAAATTCGTCTGGCAGTTCGATAGCAGCTATCGCGCAGAGATTGAAGCCATCCGCCTGACTGTGGCGCCGCAGGTTCCAACCGTGCATCTGTGCGGCAAGACGCAGATCGAGCGCTTCTTGGAAAGGTTCGACGACACGACCCTGCAGTGAGCGATGGAGCCAACGCGACACGATCGTCCCTAGTCCAACTGCCAGCCGATCGGCGAAAGCGCCTCAGGCTTCAATGCGACTGGGCTAGGCTGGGACTTAACGTCCTAACCCACCTACGCAAGGATTATCCTTGCATGAGCGCTTGGGCACGGCCACCCTGACTCATCCCAGTGCGATCGTGCTTGCAAGGCTCAGGTTCGGCGCATTTGCCGTGCAATTGATAGTCGCTGCGGTGTGGCGCTGGGCCCTGATCAATCTGTATCTCCTGTGACCGTATCTGCCCAGCGCCAGCTCACACAAAAGGGTGATGGTGGCCTCCGCACAGCCATGGAAAAATAGCCAAGCACGGACGATATGAAGAATTGACACTCCAGGGGTGGAGTGACACGCCATGAGAGGTGGATCAAAACCGTCTGAAGCTTGAGTCCTGGTTGGACAACGGACTCGTTCAATCCCCAAGTCGAAAACAGGATCGTCGTTGGGCCAACAGGGATTGTCTTGTCATGCTTTCTTGATCAAGGCATTTAGGGAAGGTCTGAAAAAGACTTCCCGAATCT